>NZ_BAOL01000261.1 GCF_000350145.1 Ilumatobacter nonamiensis YM16-303
CCATCCGGTGTCTGACACCGGATGGTTCACGTGGCGGAGCGACCGTGTTTCCAATAGCCGCGAGCGGTGACGCTGGAGCGCGAGCGACCTCGCTCGTCGAAGAGATGTTTGCGGAGGCGTTGCACCGCGGCGGCTTCTCCGGCGACCCACACCGCGTCGGGCAGGTCGTCCAACGCCACCACCGCGGCGACCATCGCGTCGCCGGGTGAGGAGTCGGGATCGGCCACGAGCCAGTTCACGTCAGCTCCCCCGTGTTCCGGGAGTTCGATGCGGGCATCAGGCCCGCTGATCTCGACATGCACCTCCATCGTGTGATCCGTCGGGATCGCCTCGAGCAACTGACCGATCGCGGGGATGGCCGACTCGTCGCCTGCGAGCAGGTGCGATGTGGCTTCGGGGTCGAGCGTCTCGCTTCGGCCGGGACCCGAGATGGCGACTTCGTCGTGGACCTCGGCATTTCGCGCCCAGTCGGATGCCGCACCGTGGTCGTGGAGGACGATGTCCAACGTCAGCTCCAGACGCTGCTCGTCGAAGTAGCGCGGTGTGAACGTCCGGATCGGTGCCCGATCCCCGTTGGGTAGCTCGAACTGATTGCCGGTCCACTCCGGCATCACGATCTCATCGGCTCCGACCGGGGGAATCAGCATCCGCACGCTCGACGCAGGCGCATCGATCGCGAACCCGTCGAGTTCGGCACCGGCGAGCACGATCCGCAACATCCGCGGACTCAGCGCCGCGATCGAGACGACGCGTACCCGACGAAACGGCGGGGGCTCCCGGCGAAGGGCCCGGAGCCGGTCGGCAGCGTCGTCTGGCTCGTCAGGGGGCATCCGTCCACTGTGGCACGGCCGGAGTCGGTGAACGTCTCAGTTGAACACGGCAGTCGCCGCCTGGATCTCGTCGGCCTCGGATTCGGCGAGTTGTGGGATCTGCGCCCGCATCTCCATCACGATCGCCAGCCGCATCTCGTCCGACCGGCTCTGAAAGATCGAACGCACGTTGTTGAGCATCCGGACGATGATCGGGAGCGCGAGCGTCGGCTGCAGAAACGAGTCCCGCCACGGAACCTGTTCTCGGGTGACCGTTTCGAACAACTCCCGCGCACCGTCCCGGTCGAGTTCGTTGCCCGCGGCGAACGGGTCGAAGAAGCGCTCCGGCCCATCCACCGTGCGGACCAGGAAGTGAGCGGGCATCGCCACGCCGACGAGCCGGATGTCCAGGCGCCGGGCAACTTCGATCATCAGGACCGACAGGCTGATCGGAATCCCGACCCGAGTGGTGATCACCCGGTCGAGACAGGAATTGCGCCAGTCGTAGTACGCCTCACTGTTCCCTCGGAAGCCCAGTTGACCGAAGAGGTAGTGGACGACGCCGTCGAGCGTCGGCGTGGGACATTCCGCCGCGAGCAGGTCGAGCGCGGCCAGCCATTCGATCTCGTCGAGTGGCCGTTGGATCGCGCTGGACATGGCGAGGCACGCCTCATCGAGGCGCACGTCGGGAGCGGCCATCACCTGCGCGAATCGACCGACGCTCATCGCGTCCGCACGCTACCGCTGCATGTGACCGCGAGAGCGGTCCTCGGCTACGTTGCGAGTCATGTTCCCCGGTGCGCACCTCGAAGAACACGGCGACAAGCCAGCGATCACGATGGCCGGTTCCGGCTTCACGCAGACATATGCCGAACTGGACGCCGCAGCGAACCGATTGAGTCGGCTGCTCCGCTCCGCGGGTCTGAATCCCGGCGACCACATCGCGATCTGCATGGAGAATCACGACCGCTACATGGAGATCATCTGGGGCTGCCACTACGCCGGGTTGATCTACACGGCCGCCTCGTCCCGCCTGCAGAGCGCCGAACTCGAGTACATCATCAACGACTGCGGCGCACGGGCGTACATCACGTCGAAGTACAAGGCCGACCAAGCTGCCGAGATCGTCGCGAACACGCCCGACGTCGAACTGCGCCTGATGCTCGACGGAACGATCGACGGGTACGAGAGCTACGAGAGTGCGGTCGAGGGCCAGTCGCCCGAGCCGCTCGACGAGCAACGCATCGCCGGGCTCGACATGCTCTACTCGTCCGGGACGACCGGGATGCCCAAGGGCATCGCCCGCAAGTTCCCGAACGAGCCACTCGAAACCTGGGACAACGGCGTGACCGGGGTGTGCCAGCTGCTGTTCGGCGTCGACGACACCAAGCGGTACCTCTCCCCTGCGCCCTTCTACCATGCGGCGCCGCTGCGCTTCAGCATGTCGCAACACGCCATCGGAGCGTCGCTCGTCGCGATGGAGAACTTCGACGCCGAGCGCTATCTCCAACTCGTCGAGGAACACCGGATCACCCACAGCCAGGTCGTTCCGACGATGTTCGTGCGCATGCTCAAACTACCCGAGGAGACCAGGGACCGGTACGACGTGTCGTCACTCGAGTACGTCATCCATGCCGCGGCTCCGTGCCCGATCCCGACGAAGAAGTCGATGATGGACTGGTTCGGGCCGGTGATCCACGAGTATTACGCAGGTTCGGAAGGCAACGGCTTCGTCTACGCGAGCCCGGAGGGCTGGCTGTCGCACGAAGGCACCGTCGGATCGCCTTTGAACTGCACGCTGCACATCTGCGGCGAGGACGGCGAGGAGGTCCCCCAGGGAGAGTCGGGCACGGTCTTCTTCGAGGGTGGAGCGGAGTTCGAGTACCACAACGATCCCGAGAAGACGAAGAGCTCGCGCCACCCGAAGGGCTGGTCGACCCTCGGCGACGTCGGCTACCTCGACGAGGACGGGTTCCTCTACCTCACCGACCGCAAGGCGTACATGATCATCTCCGGTGGGGTGAACATCTATCCGCAGGAAGCCGAGAACGTCCTCGTCACGCACGACAAGGTGATGGACGTCGCCGTCTTCGGCGTGCCGAACGACGACTTCGGCGAAGAGGTCAAAGCGGTCGTCCAGCCCCGCGAGATGCCCGCCGACGACGCGGCTGCCGAGGCTCTGGCCGGCGAACTGATCCAGTTCTGCAAGAGCCAGATCGCCGACGTGAAGTGCCCGCGCTCGATCGACTTCCGTCCCGACCTCCCCCGCCATCCGACGGGAAAGCTGTACAAGCGGCTCCTGAAGGACGAGTACTGGAAGGCTGCCGGTCGAGCAATCTGACCTCGACGGGTCGGCACGGGGACACGACTCGACGGGCGAGGTGGGAACGTGAGCTCGCACCCGTACCTCGATGCTTCCCCACCGATCGCGTTCGCGCACCGCGGCGGGAACCTGGCCGCACCCGAGAACACGATGGCCGCGTTCGAGCACGCGGTGTCGCTCGGCTTCCGCTACCTCGAAACCGACGTGCACCGCACAGCGGACGGCGCGCTCGTCGCCTTCCACGACCCCGACCTGAACCGGACCTGCGGGATCGACGCGCGGATCGCGGAGATGACAGCCGCCGACGTCGCCGCCGCCCGGGTTCACGGCGATCACCGCATCCCGCTGATGGCGGACCTGCTCGAACACTTTCCCGAGGCGCGGTTCAACATCGACGCCAAGTCCTCGGAGTCCGTGGCGCCGCTGGTCGACCTGATCCGAGCGTTCGCCGCGGTCGATCGCGTGTGCCTCGCGAGCTTCCAGCTCAGCACGCTGCGACGCATGCGGTCGATGCTCGGCCCGGATCTCGTGACGAACCTGGCCCCGTCGGAGGTGGCAACACTCCGCATCCTGGGACGACTGCCCGGCACGGCCGTGCGGACGGCGCAGGTCCCGCCGGCAGCGGGCCGAATCCCCGTGGTGACGGACCGTTTCGTTCGCGCCGCGCACGCTCGCGACATTGCCGTGCACGTCTGGACGATCAACGAACGCGCCGAGATGGAGCGACTGCTCGACCTCGGCGTCGACGGCATCATGACCGACGACTGCGCTCTCCTGAAGAGCGTGCTCGAAGCACGCGGCCAATGGCACCCGAACGACTGAGCAGCCATCGCGATGACGCGAGTGCGAGTCGCTGAGGTCGCTACGGTCGAAGCGTGTCCCTCGCCAACCCGCCACCCCGCTCGGTTCGAGCCCCGAACCACATCGTGTGCTCGGCCGACCACGTCGCCACCTCAGCCGGAGTCGAGATGTTCGTCCGCGGCGGCAATGCGGTCGACGCAGCGATCGCCACCAACGCTGCGATGGCCGTGGTCGCTCCCCATCTCTGTGGTTTGGGCGGTGACCTGTTCGCGCTCGTACACGTCGACGGTGCGGTACATGCGCTCAACGCCTCCGGACGTGCCGGCTCGGGCGCGAGCGCCGCGGACCTCCGAGCGGAGGGGCACCGCACGGTCCCGCACCGTCATCACGTCGGAGCGGTGACGGTCCCGGGCTGCGTCGACGGATGGGTCACGCTCCACGAACGTTTCGCTTCGCTCCCACTCGACGTCCTCCTCGCTCCCGCGGAGCGTCTCGCGTCGGCCGGGTTCCTGGCGAGTGCCCCGCTCGCTTCCGTGGTCGGCCAACTCGACGAGCAGAGTCGGCAACAGCTCACGGAACTGTCGGAGCAGGTCCGCCGGCGCGGCGACATCGTGCGGCGTCCGGGCGCGGCGCTGGTGCTCGCCGGAATCGCCGCGACCGGTCGATCGAGCTTCTACCAAGGGCCCTTCGGCCAAGGTCTCCTGGAGATCGGCGAGGGACAGTTCGTCGCCGACGATCTCGCCGTGTCGCAAGCCGAATGGGTCGAACCGCTGAGTTCACGAGCGTTCGGTCTGGACCTGCACACGATCGGTCCGAACTCGCAGGGTTACCTCACCCTCGGCGGTGCCCGCCTCGCGACCTCCCTGGACCTGCCGGCGAATCCCGATGACCCGCAGTGGGCCCACCTCCTCATCGAGGCCGCGATCGCGGCGGGACGGGATCGTCCCGACGTTCTCCACGAGGGAGCCGACGGTGCTGAACTCCTCGCTGCGATCGACCGTCGCACGGGTGAGATCGACGTGGACAGAGCGACCACGCACCACGTACCGTCCGCCAACGGCGACACGACGTATCTGTGCACGGCCGGTCGTTCGTCGAGCGGCGTCGAGATGGCGGTGTCGCTGATCCAATCGAATGCGAACGGACTCGGAAGCCACCTCGTCGAGCCGACGACGGGGATCAACCTGCACAATCGGGGCATCGGGTTCTCGCTCGAACCCGGGCATCCCGCCGAACTCGCTCCCGGCCGACGACCACCCCACACCCTGTCTCCGGCGCTCGCGACCCAGGACGATGAGATCGTCGGCGTGCTCGGCACCATGGGTGGCGACGCCCAGCCGCAGATCCTGCTGCAACTGGCGGCGCGGCTGTTCCACCATCGCCAGAGTCCGGCGCGTGCGATCACGGCGGGACGTTGGGCGCTGCGCGGCCCGGCCACGGGATTCGACACCTGGACATCGCCCGAGTCACCGAGCGTGCTCGTCGAAGGCCACGCGCCTCCCGAGTGGGCTGACGGCTTGACGGCGCGGGGACACCGGGTTGCGACGACACCGGCGTGGGACTCGACGTTCGGTCACGCCCACGCGATCGTGCGTGGTCGGTCCGGGTCGTGGATCGGTTTCGCCGACCCGCGCACGGTCGTCGGATCCTGCGCCGGCGGCTGACGCGAGCGTGCGCGTTGGTGACGGTCGCCAACGCGCATCTTCGGCTTCTAGGTGGAGGAGCGTGGGGAATGCCGCGGGAAGAGGCGGCGACGGGCGTGGGGGAACACGCTCGAGAAGGTCGACTCGGCCGCATCGGTGCCGACCAGGATCAGTTCCCCGGACGCGGGCAGCGGCACGCCGGGGTTCGGGTTCGCCTCGATCACTCCCCCGCTCTCGACCGCCACCACGTTGCATTCGGTCCGGCGATACACGTGTGACTCGGCGAGCGTCCGACCCGCCAGCTCCTTCGGCATCGGCGTACGGAACACGTTGAGGCCCTGGGCGATGAGCAGCGTCTCGTCACCGCGGAAGTGGTTCCAGATCGATGCCGAACCCGATCCGGCATAGGAGAGCACGGCGTCCGCACCCGCCCGGTACAGCGTCGTGACGTTCCGGTCGAGACGCGACCGCGACACGATGCGGGCGTCGGGTCGCAGCCCCCGGCAATAGCGAGTGAGATACACGTTGACGTCGTCGTCGTGGGTGGTGATCAGAATCGCGCCGGCTTCGTCGATGCCGGCCTCGGTCAGCACGTCGCGGTCGGCCGCGTCACCGATCACGTAGTTCGCGGTGTCCCGTTGTCGCTCGGCGAGTTGTTCGACGATCGCGAAGGCAACACCCTCGGCATCGAACGCCGCCCCGATCGCTCGACCGACCCGACCACCGCCGATGATGACCGCGCGGCGCGAGCCGGCATCGGGGACCGAGTACTCGGCGTCGAACGCTGCCAACTGTTCCTCGGTCGCCGACATCAGCAGCATCGACGACTCACGTAGCACGGTGTCGGCCGATGCGATGCTGAACCGGCCTCGATCCCACACTCCGATGATCCCGATTCCCAGCCGGGCGCGGAGACCGAGGTCGGCCAGCGTCGACCCGACGATTTCGGTCCCGACGACTCCGGCCTCGGCGATCTTCAGACCGGCGAACTCGCCGATCACGTGGCTGGTACCTCCCAATCCGAGCGCCCGTGCCGCCATCGCCGCGCCCAGGATCTCGCCGAGTTGGACGACGTGATTGGCCCCCGCGATCTCGAGGATGTCCACGGCGGTCGGCGAGTTGGCGGTCGCGAGGATGTCGACGTCGGGTGCGATCTCGCTGACCGTGAACGCGATGTTGGTGTTCCCGGGGTCGTTGCGCGTCGCCACGACCATCGCCGCCTGCTCGACGCGCGCGTTGTGGTACGTGGTCGGGTCGTCGAGTGCGCCGACCATCACCACGCGCCCTTGATCGTGGGTTCGCACCGCCTCGTCGACATCTTCGACGATGATCACGTAGGGCACCTCCGCCTGCTCGGCACGCTCCACGAGGGCGTGCTCGACCGGCCCGTGTGCGGTGAGCAGCAGGTGGCCGCTCGTCGACGCCGGCAACGACCGCGGTGCACGACGACGCTCGCGCTCGGCCATCCACGGAACGAACACGAACTGGATGAAGATGAAGGGCAGCATCACCAGCAGGAATGTCGAACCGGCGAGCAGCACGACGATGGAGAAGACCCGACCCGCGTCGGATTCGAAGGTGATGTCACCGAACCCGAGCGTCGTCATCGTCGTGAGCGTCCAGTAGATGCTCGTCGCCCACGAGTACGACCGGCCCTCCCGGTCCATCAGCTCGTGGAACAACGTGGCGAAGACCGCCACCATCCCGATGAAGACCGCCGCAAGCACGACGATCGTCTTGAACTGTCGTCGTCGCTCGGCGCGTCGCACTGACTGCTGTACCTGATCGGGATGCCAGCCCTGATCCGTGGGTTCGTCTGAGCGCAACCGTCCCGTGACCTGGGCAATCGTGGCTCCGAGGGACTTGAGCATTGACCGCGATGATGGCACGCGGCGACGTCCGAGCCGCGGCGGTGGCTCAGGTGAGGAGTGGGTGGACCTGTTCCTTGAAGCGGGCCATCTGCTCGTCGGCCTGCTTGTAGCTGTCGCCGAGCAGGTGCGGGAAGATCGTCAGCGACTCGAATCCGAGCAGATCCTTGAGGAACTGAACCTCCTCGGCGACCTTCTCGGGTGGCCCGACGAGGATCGTCTTGTTCTCGATCGATTCGTCGAGTGTGGGGATCAGCCCGGGTGCCGACGGCTTCCCGTCAGGGCCCATGTAGCCGCGGCTCCACCCGTACGGGCCGAGGAACTTCCAGAACTCGTCGTGGCCCGGGAGGGCACTGGCACGGGCCTCCTCCATCGTGTCCTCGATCCGGACCGACACCACCAGCATCCGCTTCTCGTGTGGTTCGAGTTCGACTCCATGTGCGGCGGTGTAGTTCTCGGCGTACGTGTTCCAGAACCGTTCGATGAAGCGGTAGTGCTGGTTCCAGAACACCGCGCCGTGGTCGACCACCGGGACGTAGTCGAGAGTCGGTGGCGACGTGACCGCCTGCCAGATCTCGAACGGGTACAAGGGCCGTGGAATCAGGGTCAGGTCCTGCACCGTCGAGCCACGGTCGGGAATTCCGGGCAGCGGGAGCTGGAAGTGCTCGCCGTGGAAGGAGAACGTCTCCTGGGTCAGCGCCCGCCGCACGATCTCCATCGATTCCTCGAAGATCTCGCGGTTGAACGCGTCGGCGGCCTGCTGATCGGGATTGTCCTGCGACCCGATCGACACGCCCTTGTCGTTGAGATGGAGCACCTCCCGCGGCACCGTGCCGCGGCCGACGCCGAGCATCGCTCGACCACCGGACAGGTTGTGCAGCGTGGCGAAGTCCTCGGCCAGACGCATCGGGTTCCACTGGGGAACGACGTTGAACATCGACCCGAAGCGGAGTCTCGTCGTCTGCGCGGCGATCCACGTCGAGATGAGGATCCCGTTCGGGATCACCTCGTAGCCCTCGTACTGGAAGTGGTGCTCGGTGGTCCAGAACGAGTCGTAGCCGAGTCGTTCGGCCTCGATGGCGGAGTTGACGTAGTCGACGGTGGCCTTCCAGCACTCCTCGTTGGAGTACCGACGATCCATCGGATTCGGTGCTCCGGCACCGGCATCGGTCATCTCGACCCCGCCGAAGAAGAACGCCCCGAGCTTCAGATCCTGTGCTGCAACCATGTCCGTGTCCTCACCGTCGTCTCAGATCCGGCCCGACCACCGTTCTCGTGAACAAGTACAGCGCTCCGTGCGCGAACTGTTCACGAGA
>NZ_BAOL01000260.1 GCF_000350145.1 Ilumatobacter nonamiensis YM16-303
CCATCGGGTGTCAGACACCGGATGGCACCGGATGGGCAGGTTGCTACGCGCGGAGGGCGACGAGGAACTGACCGCCACCTTCGTCGATGTCGGAGCTGACGGCGAGGTCCGGTTCGAGGCGCGAGATCCGATCGACCAGCCACGCCGCGGCCTCGTCGGCGTCCGCGCGACTCGGGCAGCGGGCCATCACCTCGCGCCCGCCCTTCGTTGCGAGTCGTTCGACGCTCGGGATGATCGGCGACGGATCGACGACGAAGAGATGATCAGCCCACGGAACCACGGCGTCGACGTTGCCCTTCTTGGTGTTGCACGATCGGTGGGCCAGCCGTTCGGGGAGTTCGCCCGGGCTCTTCCGCTTGGCCTTCTTCCCACGAGCCTTCGCCTTGCGATCGGTCATGCGCGCGTCGACGCTCGGACCGCGGTCGTCGTTCACCGATCGGTCCGGGTCGACCGGTTCGTCACAGAGCCAGCAGCGCCAGCCGTCCCGTTCGCCGACCTCTTCGAGACGTGCCACGCCGGAACCGTACCGCTCGCCGTCAGGACCAGAACGCGTCGAGGCGGGCGACGAACCGATCCGGGTCGACGAGATGCGGATAGTGCCCGTGATCGGCCCAGACCTCGGTGACCGCGCCGTCGATGTGGCCGGCCAGCCAGTCGCCGTATCCCTCACCGGGGTCGATGCCGAACAGCGCGAGGTAGTCGACATCGACACCGTCGTATCCGGCGAGCGCCTCGTCGACCACGGTGGCGATGTGCTCGGTCGACTCGGTGAGCAGCAGCTCCCACACTCCGAGCACGACGTCCTGGTCGGGTCGGCGGGCCTCGTCGACGCGAGCCATCTCGTCCGGGCTGATCTTGTCACCCGCCATCATCTGGAACAGCGCCTCGATCACGAGTGGGAACGCCGCGGGATCGCGCAGCTGGTCGGCGAAGCCCATCAACTGTCCCTTGAACGCATCGAGCTGCAGGGACTGGTCGACGTCGACCACCGAGCTGACCGGCATTGCCGCACCCGCAGCCGAGACGACGGCGCCGCCGAGCGAGTGCCCGACGAGATGTGGCCGGTCGATCCCGAGGTGCACGGCCACCGCGGCGATGTCGCCCGCCATCGCTTCGAGGTCGTACCGCTCGGCCTTCCCCGACCTTCCGTGGCCGCGAAGATCGACGGCGACCACCCGTCGATTCGGAGTGAGTCGGTCGATCAGAGGACCCCACGTGACGGCGCTCTCGGTGATGCCGTGAACGAGGATCACGGGTGTTCCATCGCCTCCCGCGTGGTCGTCGAACGCGAGCGTCGTGCCGTCGGCGGAGTGTGTCGTGCCCATCGGAGAAGTGTCGCACGCACGGCCCGCACCGTCACACCTACGCGATGATGGAACGATGACCACCGATCCCATTGCGCTGCTCGGGATTCCGTTGGACGCGAACTCGTCGTTCATGTTCGGGTGCGCAGCGGGCCCGGCGGCGATACGCGCGGCGTTGCACTCGACCTCGGGGAACGAGGCGACCGAGCGGTCGGTGGAGGTCATCCCGCTGCTCCGCGATGTGGGTGACGTGGGGATCACGAACGTCACCGGGTCGGAGGCCGACGCCGACGTGATCACTGCCGCAGTGCGAGATCAACTCGTCGCGCACCGCCAGATCATCTCGCTCGGTGGTGATCACTCGGTGACGTACCCGATCCTGCGCGCGATGCGCGAGCGCTACGACGACCTGACCGTCGTCCACGTCGACGCGCATCCGGACATGTACGACGATCTCGACGGGAACCGGCTCAGCCATGCCTCGCCGTTCGCTCGTGCGCTCGAAGAGTCCTGCATGACATCACTCGTCCAACTCGGGATCCGCACCGCGAACCGGCACCAGGTCGAGCAGTCGGAGCGATGGGGCGTCACCATGATCACGCCGCGCGAACTCGACGAGTTCGACGCGGCGAAGCTCACGGGACCGATGTACCTGAGCATCGATCTTGACGGTCTCGACCCCTCGTGTGCTCCCGGGGTGAGTCATCACGAGCCGGGCGGCCTCACGGTCCGGGAGGTGCTCGACGTCATCGACGCTCTGCCCGGCCCCCTCGTCGGAGCCGATGTCGTCGAACTCAACCCGAGCCGCGACGTCGTCGACATGACGGCGATGGTCGCCGCGAAGCTCGTCAAGGAGATCGCCGGCGCGATGGTGGAGCGACGTTGACGTGGCGGTGATCCGGAGCTGGGGCGGCAATCGCGAGTATCGCGCCGTGGCGATCGAGCGCCCGGCAACCCTCGGTGATGTGCAACGGTCGATCGCCGAATCGCCACAGGTGTCGGTGATCGGAACGCGGCACACGTTCAACGACATCGGCGACGGTGAGGTGTTGGTGGACCTGTCCAACCTGGCGTCGCCTCCGGTCATCGACCGGGCGCGCCGACGGGTCAGTGTGAGCGGGGCGACGACCTACTCCGAGCTGACCTGGCACCTCGACCGAGCTCGGATGGCGTTGCACAACCTTGCATCCCTGCCGCACCTCTCGGTCGCGGGAGCCACCGCCACGGGCACGCATGGATCGGGGTCTGCGCTCGGGAACCTCTCGACGGCTGTCGAATCGGTCGAGATGATCACCGCCGATGGGGACGTCGCGACCTTTCATCGTGGCGACGACTACTTCGATGGCGCGGTCGTCCATCTGGGCGCGCTCGGTGTGGTGACCCGCCTCGAGTTGGCCCTCGAGGAGACGTACTCCGTCGAACAGACGGTGTTCGACGGTTTGGACTGGGAAACGCTCGCCAGCCGGTTCGACGAGGTGTTCGACTCGGCGACGAGCGTGAGTGTCTTCACGCGATGGGGAGCGACACCCGGCGCGTTGTGGTGCAAGCGTCGCGTGGATGATCGGCGCGCGTCGTCGCTCGACGTGCCGTTGACCTCCGCCACCTCGCCACGAAATCCGATTCCCGGGATCGCCGCGACGGGGTGCACCGAGCAGGGCGGTGTGCCCGGTCCGTGGTGGGACCGATGGCCGCACTTCCGCGCCGACGCCGTCCCGAGCGCGGGTGCCGAGATCCAGTCCGAGTTCTTCGTCGATCGCGGCGACAGCGTCGCGGCGATCGAGGCAATCCGCGCGATCGGGGACGAACTCGACGAGGTGCTCCTCGTGAGTGAGATCCGCACGATCGCGGGCGATGACCTGTGGATGAGCCCGTGTCACGGCCGCGACTCGACGGCGTTCCACTTCACCTGGCGACGCGACTCGGCTGCGGTCGAGACCGCGGTCGAACTGCTCGCGCAGCAACTCGAGCCGTTCGCGGCGCGACCCCACTGGGGGAAGGTCTTCCCGACGTCGTTCCGCGCAGCCACTGCGTACGAACGGCTCGATGACTTCCTCGACCTTCGAGATCAATTGGATCCCGGTGGACGATTCACCACGCCGTGGTTCGAGCGCCACGTGCTCTGACGCCGAACTCCGCTGCCGACTGCAAGGACCCCGTTGCTCGCGGGTCAGGAAGGGTGATCGCCACCGGAACGGCCAGGCCGACATCGAAGGGAGCACCTCATCAGTCGGACAGTCGGGAGCGGAGGGCGAGGGCTCTCCGCTCCGCCGCGTCCGGCGAATCGGCCGTCACGGTGAGGTGGCCCATCTTGCGTCCGGGTCGAGCGTCGGTCTTGCCGTACAGGTGGAGAGTCGCCGCGGGGTCGGCGAGCGCCTCGGCCCAGTCGGGCTCGATGCCCTCGCCCCGACCGTCACGGAACCAGAGATCGCCGAGCAGATTCACCATCGCGACGGCAGGTGCGGTCATCGCGGTGTCGGCGAGGCCCACTCCGCACACCGCGCGGATCTGTTGTTCGAACTGGCTGGTGACGCTGGCGTCGAGGGTCCAGTGGCCGCTGTTGTGCGGTCGTGGAGCGATCTCGTTCACGAGCAGCCGGTCGCCGTCGACCACGAACATCTCGACGGCGAGCACACCGACGTACTCGAGCGCTTCGACGATGGTGGTGGCGAGCTCGATCGCCCGCTCGCCGATCGCCGGGTCGACCCGCGCGGGCACCACCGACACATCCAGAATGCCGTCGACGTGCACGTTCTCGGCGATCGGCCAGTTCGTCAGTGCACCGTCGGCGGTGCGCGCGACGATCACGCTGATCTCGGCGTGGAGGTCGAGCAGTGCCTCGACGATGCAGTCGGTCCCGGCGAACTCTGTGAGTGCCTCGTCGACCTCGGCGGGCCCGGCCGCGCGGCGTTGGCCCTTCCCGTCGTAGCCGAACCGGGCGGTCTTCACGATCGCGCCGTGTTCGGCGACTGCGTGGATGGCGCGGCGCTGGGCGTCGTCGAGGGTCGCCGGGGCCGGAGCGAACGGACCGACGGCGACCTCGTGGTCGACCATGAAGGTCTTCTCGACGATCCGGTCCTGCGCGACCGCCACGGCCGACGCCGCCGGGGCGACGGGGATCGATGCGGCCAGTTCGTCGAGCGCGGCGGCGGGGGCGTTCTCGAACTCGGTGGTGACCACCGCACACTCCGCCGCCAGCCGAGCCAGCGCCCCCGGGTCGTCGTATGGCGCGACGAGGTGCTCGTTCGCGACCACCGCTGCGGGAGCGTTCGGGTCGGGGTCCACGACCAGCGTTCGATACCCCATCGCGTTGGCCGCCATCAGGGCGTACTTGCCGAGTTGGCCTCCGCCCAGCATCCCGACGGTCGCGGGTGGAACGATCGGCGCGGTCATGCCGGTGGGGGAAGCACCGAAGCTGCGGCGGCGTCGCGTCGATCGGCGCGGTACCGGTCGAGCCGGTCGCGTAGCTCCTCGTCGTCGACCGCGAGCATCGCGACCGCGAACAGCGCCGCGTTGGTGGCACCGGCTTCGCCGATCGCGAACGTCGCAGTCGGGATTCCCGCCGGCATCTGGACGATCGACAGCAACGAGTCCTGACCGGACAGGTGGCGTGATGCGACGGGTACCCCGAGCACCGGCACCGTCGTCTTGGCAGCGAGCATCCCGGGGAGATGAGCGGCCCCTCCGGCTCCGGCGATGATCGCTCGCAGGCCGCGCTCGTGCGCCGACTCGGCGTAGGCGAACATCTCGTCGGGCATCCGATGGGCGCTCACCACCGCGGCCTCGTGCTTCACATCGAAGTGGGTGAGTACCTCGACCGCCTTCTCCATCGTCGGCCAATCACTCGCCGACCCCATCACCACTCCGATCACCCAGCCACCCTATTCGCAACTCGTGAACAGTTCCCGCGCTCCGTGCGCGA
>NZ_BAOL01000259.1 GCF_000350145.1 Ilumatobacter nonamiensis YM16-303
GGAGTGCGGGAACTGTTCACGAGAACGGGTTGGGGGTGCGGGGTGAGTGCGGTGACGCCGACGCGGGATCGGATCATCGGCTCGGCGGTGGACCTGTTCGGTCGGCGTGGCGTGGACGCCGTGTCACTGGACGAGATCGCCCGCGACGTGGGCGTCCGCAAGCAGACCGTGCTCTATTGGTTCGCGTCGAAGGATGCGCTCGTCGACGGGGTACTCGACGCGGTGTCCGACGAGATGTCCGTGGTGATCGACGCCGCCGTGCGGGCGGCACCGGATGATCCCCTCGAACGGATCGACGCGGTCGTCCGCGCGGTGTTCCGACCTGCGGTGAGACGGCCGGCGCTGCTCGGACTCTTCCGCGAGGTGAGCCGGCTGGACGCCGCGCAGGCCGACCGTCTCCGGGTGCGGATTCAGCCCCTCGTGGATGACGCCTTGATCTACCTCGCGAAGGAGATGGAGGCCGGCCGACTGCGTCGGGGGGATCCGGGGCTCATCGCTGCACTCGGCTACGCGACCCTCACGGGCATCGCGACCGAACCCGAAGCGTTGCGGGCGGTCGGTTGGACGGTCGATGCTGCAGGACTGCGGCGCCTCCGAGACGAACTCCGGTCGTTCCTGCGGGCGGCCTTGGCGCCCTGAACGACGGGTGCCTTCAGTTCGCGTCGACCGAGGCGAGCCGTTGATCGAGCACTGCCAGTTCGTTGACGACGTCATCGAGTCGAGCGCGGACCGAATCGAGTTCGAGCCGAATTCGCTCGATGTCGCTCGCCTCGCCTCGAGCGGGTTCGACCCCGCGACCCATGAGAATCCACGAGATGCTCACGCCGAGCATCCCCGCGAGCTTGCTGACCCGGTGACCGCGTGGGGAGGTCTCGCCCGATTCCCACTTCGCGATCGTCGACTCCTTCACACCGACTCGGTCGGCCATCTCGCGCTGGGACAGACCGGCTGCGATCCGGGCATGGGCCAAGCGGGCACCGATGTGGTGTTCATCGTCGAGCGGGCCCTCTCCGGCGTCCTCGGGGTCGTGCTCGGCGAAGAAACGGGCCAGGTCGTCGTCATTCCCGGCGGGGGTCGACGAGGGCTCAGGCGGTTGCCGGCTGGTGCGTGCTTCGGTGTTCATGTGTCCTTTCGGGGCCGAACCGTTCACGGTACCGGCGTCGAGACGTTCCTCAGTGGACGTCCCACATCACGCGGTCGAGCAGCTCGTCGACCGCCGCGAACGCCGCGTTGGCACCGGATGCGGTGACGATTCGACCGTCGTCGCTCCGCACGATCCGCTCGGACTGAACCGTCGCACCGAGGCGTGCCAGGTCCTTCTGTGCGAGCCAGTGTCCCGTCGACTTCTGACCGTCGAGGCGCCCCGCCGATGCGAGCAGCAGGCTGCCGGTCGAGATCGCCAAGACGCCCCGGGCCGACTGCGCGGTGGTGGACAGCCACGACATCACGGTCGTGTCCGCGACCAGGCGCTCCCACCCGATTCCGCCAGGGATCACGATCACATCGGCGGGCGGAGCATCGGCAGGAGTCGCATCGATGTCGACGTAGCGGGCGGGTTCCACGGCGTGGACATGGTCGACGCCCGTCCCGACGAAGACGACGTCGGCGTTCAGCCGCTCGGCCATCCTCCGCACCGGTTCGTCGATCTCGGCCGAGGTGACGCCTTGGAAGACGAGGACAGCGATGCGCCAATCCGCATCGGGCCGTCGCGTCGCTCGCAGCGGCGGGAGCTGTCCGGGCCCGGACGTCGGCGGCCGTGGCGGTCGATTCCACAGCGACTCCACGGCGCCCGCGATCCGTTGCCATCCGGTCGGTTCGGCATCGCTGGCATCAGCCGGTGGCACCTCGAAGTCCACCTCGCCAACATAGTGGTGAGCCGCGTGCCTCGACTTCGGCCAGAACTGCGGACGGCGGGAGCGCTAGGTTCCGCCGGAGTATTCGGATGCGACGAGAGGAATCGAAACATGCAGATCGAGCTGGGTGAAACTGCCGCGGTGGTCACGGGCGGAGCCTCGGGCCTCGGGCGGGCGAGCGCCCATGCCCTGGCCCGAGCGGGGGTGAAGGTCGCCGTGTTCGACATCAACGAAGAGGGTGGACGCGCCGTTGCCGACGACATCGGCGGCCTCTTCTGCAAGGTCGACATCCTCGACGAGCAGAGCGTCCTCGACGGATACGCGTTGGCACGTGAGGCACACGGCCAGGAGCGCGTGCTGGTCCACTGCGCGATGGCCGCAAAGGGCGGGAAGACCGTCGGCAAGGACCGCGAATCCGGTGGCTGGAAACGCCTGTCGACGGAGGACTTCGCGTTCGCCGCGGAAGGCATCCTGGTCGCGAGTTACCGGATGGCGTCGCTGTCGGCGCTTGGGATGATCGAGAACCTCGAACCGCTCGAGGACAACGAACGTGGCGTGATCACCCTCACCGCGTCGGTCGCGGCGCAGGACGCGCAGGTCGGCCAGGTCGCTTACGGCTCGTGCAAGGCCGGCGTCAACGGTCTCGTCCTGCCGATCGCCCGCGATCTGATGAACGAGGGCGTCCGGATCAACTCGATCATGCCCGGGATCTTCGCGACACCGCCGATGCTGGGCGTGCCCGAGAAGGTGCTCGAGAATCTGAGCAACTCGGTGCCGTTCCCGAAGCGTCTCGGCAACCCCGACGAGTTCGGCTCGCTGGTTCTCGAACTGGTGCGGAACACCTACTTCAACGGCCAGAACATCCGCCTCGACGGAGCGATCCGGATGCCGCCCCGCTGAGCTGCGGCTACCGACCGAGTCGGGTTCCGCCCGATCTGCCACTCAGTGTTTCGTGTTGCGGCGGCGACGGCCGTGGCGTTCGATGGCGAGCTCGACGAGCCGGTCGATGATCTCCGGGTAGCTCACACCGTCGGAGATCCACATCTTCGGGAACATCGAGATCGGGGTGAACCCGGGCATCGTGTTGACCTCGTTGCAGAGAAAGCCGCGTCCGCGACCGGTGTGGTCGGCCGGGTCCTCCCAGAAGAAGTCGACGCGGGCCAGACCTTCGCAGCGAAGTGCGCGATAGGTCCGGATCGCCAGCTCGCGTGCTTCGGCGAGAGCCGCGTCGCCGATCGGGGCCGGAATCAGCGCGTACGACTGGTCGGACACGTACTTGTCGTCGTAGCTGTAGAAGTCGTCGCCGGGAACGATCTCCCCCGGAGTGGCTGCCTGCGGCTCGAGATTGCCGAGGACCGCGACCTCGATCTCCTTGCCGGTGATCGCCTCCTCGACGACGATCCACTCGTCGTAGCTGAGGGCGACGTCGATCGCGTCACGGACCTCGTCGATCGTGCGAGCCTTCGACACCCCGACCGACGAGCCCATGTTCGCCGGCTTGACGAACACCGGCAGGCCGAGTTCCTCGACGATGTCGTCGGGCAGGCTCGGCGTGAGGTCGTGCTCGGCGAAGCTGCGAGAGCGCGCCTGCGGGATTCCGGCGGCGGCCAGCACCTGCTTGGCCATCGCCTTGTCCATCGCGACGGCCGACGCGAGGACTCCCGCGCCGACGTAGGGGAGGTTGGCCAACTCGACGAGGCCCTGAACCGTCCCGTCCTCTCCCATCGGGCCGTGGAGCAATGGCATCACGACCGTGGTCGACGGCTCGGTCGCCGCTGCGGAGAGCAGCGCGGTCGGCGAGACCTCGGTGCCGTCGGGATCCAAGCGCCCCGGGAGCGCATCCTGGCCCGACTCGAGCGCGTCGAGCGCCGACGTGGCGACGGCCCACCGCCCGCCCGTCGAGATGCCGACGGGGGTGATGCGGTACTTGTCGGTGTCGGCGGCGGCGAGGACGTGCGCCGCCGTGGTGCAGGACACGTCATGTTCGGCGGACTCACCACCGAACAGCACGATCAGGTTGATTCGTTCGTCCGGCTGGTCGGCGGGTGGATTGGTCGCGCGGATCCCGGTTCCGGTCATGTGCACGACGGTACCGTTCGACGTCATGAAGATGCTGGCATCGGAGGCCGCCCACGCGATCGGGGGCCGACTGCTCGGACCGGACGTCGAATTCGACGGCGTGTCCTTCGATTCCCGGGTGACCGAGCCACATCAGCTCTTCGTGCCGATCGTCGCAGAGCGGAACGGGCACGACTTCATCGGTGCCGCGTACGACGCCGGCGCCGCGCTCCACCTGACGAGCGAGGCGGACCCGTTCCGGCGCGACCACACCGCGATCGAGGTCGCCGACACCGCGACGGCGCTGATGGCGTTGGCCGCGCATGGCCGCTCTCGCAGTGACGCTCAGGTCGTCGGAGTCACCGGCAGCGTCGGGAAGACGTCGACCAAGGATCTGATCGCCGCAGCCTGTTCGACCACGTTGCGGACCACTGCGAACGAGCGCAGCTTCAACAACGAACAGGGACTGCCGGTGACGATCCTCAACGCCCCCGACGACGTCGAGGCGCTGGTGCTCGAGATGGGGATGCGCGGGTTCGGCGAGATCTCCGCCCTCTGCGAAGTCGCACGGCCGTCGATCGGTGTGGTCACCGCCGTCGGGCATTCCCACACCGAGCGGGTCGGAGGCATCGAAGGAGTCGCACGCGCGAAGCGGGAACTGGTCGAAGCGCTCCCGAAGGACGGAACCGCGATTCTCAACGCCGATGACGGACGCGTCGCCGCGATGGTGTCGCACACCGGAGCGTCGGTCGTGACGTACGGCCACGCCGGGGACGTACGGATCGCCGACCTGGTTCTCGACGATCGCGCCCGGCCGCACTTCACGATCGACACTCCGTGGGGGAGCGAACCGGTTCGACTCGCCGTCAGCGGAGAGCACATGGCGATGAACGCTGCTGCGGCGATCGCCGTGGCCGGGTCGCTCGGCGTCGATCTGGATGCCGCGGTCGCCGGTCTGGCCGGCGCCGCGATCTCCGGAATGCGGATGGAGACGATCGAACTCGACAGCGGTGCGATCGTCATCAACGACGCCTACAACGCGAACCCGACGTCGATGGCCGCGGCGCTCGACGCGATCGTCGCGATGAAAGCGCGTCGACGGTTCGCCGTACTCGGGCTGATGGGCGAACTCGACGATCCAGTCACCGGTCATCGAGATGTTGCGCGGCGGGCCGAGGCACTCGGCATCGAACTGATCGCAGTGGGAACCGACCTGTACGGCGTCCGCGCGGCCATCGACCCGCTCGACACGTTGAGCGACCTCGGCGACGGCGATGTGGTGCTCGTCAAGGCCAGCCGATCGGCAGGTCTGGAGCGCGTCGTCACCGCGCTCGTGACCGCCGGTGCCTGACCCCAGCGGTCACGGTCACGTCGCGGGGCGGACGGTGACGGATCCGTTGTCGGCCGTGAGATCGATCAGACGATCGCTCGCGGGGTCGGTGCGGACGGCGTTGTCGCGCGAACCGTTGTCGGTGGACAGGTCGACGCGGTAGAGCACGTCCTCGTCAGGGACGGTGACCTCGATCGAACCGTTGTCCGTGCGTCCCGTCACGGTCGTGGGTGGCTCGGCGAAGGCGAGTTCGATCCGGCCGTTCGACGTCGAGGCGTCGACGATTCCTGACGTGAGTCTGGTGCCGACGATCCGGCCGTTGTCGTTGCTCGCGCGGACCTGGCCGCTGACGCCGTCGAGGTCGATCGAACCGTTGTCGTTGTCGACGTCGAGCCGCGAGGCGAATCCTCGCACGAGCACCGATCCGTTCGACGCGTCGACGGTGATCGGGCGGTCGGCCGGCACCGAGACGGTGAAGTCGACCTCACACCACACCGACGACAGCGCCGGGCAGTCGCCGCGGATCTCGAGCACGCCAGAGACGACTTCGGCGTCCACGTCGGTCGCGAACAGCCCGTCGCTCACGTCGGCGGTCACCGTGACGGTCTCGACAGGTTCGGCGATGACCGTGATCGATCCGTCCTCGCTGCGGATGTCGACCGCGCGGACGTCGTCCGCAGCGAAGCTGAAATCCTCCTGGTACTCGCCGTGCGCGAGCACGCCGATCACGTTCATCGTTCCCCAGAACAATGACGCGACGGCCAACAGACCGCCGAGGGCCAGCCAGGCGACCCGCGCCGTGCGATTGCCCGCACGGTCCGTCGAGGGTGGATCCGCGCTGCGGAACTGGGTGCGGACGTCGTCGGTGAAGTCGGTGGTGGTCATCGCGGTCATCCCTTCACCCACTGCAGCACCGCGAGGACGCGTCGGTGGTCGTCCGGTGCCGGTGGGAGGTCGAGCTTGGTGAAGATGTTGCCGACGTGCTTCTCGACGGCCTTGTCGCTCACCACGAGCGAACGGGCGATCGCCGGGTTGGTCCGGCCTTCGGCCATCAAGGTGAGGACCTCGCGTTCGCGGGCGGTGAGGCGTTCGAGTGGGTCCTGGCGCCGTGTCCGTGCGAGCAGTTGGGCGACGACTTCGGGGTCGAGGACGGTGCCGCCATCGGCGACCTGACGGACCGCTCCCAGGAAGTCGCCGATGTCGGCGATGCGGTCCTTGAGGAGGTAGCCGACTGCGGTCATGTTCGCGCCGAGCAACTCCGTTGCGTACTGCTCCTCGACATACTGCGACAGCACGAGCAGCCCGATGTCGGGAAGCTCCGAGCGGATCTGGAGCGCCGCACGCAATCCGTCGTCGGTGTGCGTCGGTGGCATTCGCACGTCGACGATCGCGAGATCGGGTTCGTGGAGCCGTGCGACTCGGACGAGTTCCTCGGCGTCGCCGACGGTCGCGACCACCTCTTCGCCGGCGTCGGCGAGGATGCGGGTCAATCCGGCGCGGAGGAGAACGGAGTCCTCGGCGATCACGATCCGCATGGCATCTCCACCGAGATCGTCGTCGGGCCACCCTCGGGGCTGATCACGTGCGTCGTCCCTCCCATACCGGCAACACGCTCGCGCATGCCCTGGAGTCCGGTTCCCTTCGATGCGTCGGCACCGCCGTGTCCGTCGTCGCGGATCTCGACCACCAGCCGGTCGGCGGCTCGTGCGATGGAGACGTAGGCGCGTGATGCTCCGCTGTGGCGGGCGACGTTGGCGAGCGCCTCGGTCACGACGAAGTAGGTCGCGCTCTCGACCGCTGCGGGTGGGCGCTCCGCGATCTGCACGTCGAGCGCGACCGGAACCGGTGACCGAGCGACGACGGCGGAGAGGGCGGCGTCGATCCCGCGGTCCTCGAGGATCACCGGGTGGATACCGCGAACCAGGTCGCGGATCTCACCGAGCGCCGCCTTGGCTTCCTCGTGAGCGGCGTCGACCATGTCGCGGCCCGCCTCGGGGTCGTCGTCGAGCTTGTCCCGGGCGGCGCCGAGGTTGGCTGCGAGTGCCACCAGGCGCTGCTGGGCGCCGTCGTGGAGATCGCGCTCGATCCGGCGCCGTTCGGCTTCGGCCGAGTCGACCGCGGCGGTCCGGCTGGTCCGGAGCGCGGCGACCTGGGCGGCAAGGCGTTCGTCGTCGGTCGGCCCGAGCATCCGGTCGGCGATCGTCCACTGCGCGGTGGCGGCGCCGATGGTGACCCACGGTGCCACGACGACGAGCCCGACGACGCCGACCGCCAGTGCGATCCAACGCGCCGGTGGGTCCACGCCGATCTCGAAGAAGTAGAACTTGGCCGTCTCGTCGGGGATCGCGTCCACGTAGGCCGGCAGCAGCGTCATTGCCGATGCGCCGCACCATGCCGCGGCGACGACGGCGTAGCTCAACGTGTTGACCGGAAGGCTGACCAAGTGGTGTGCGATCTCGCGCCACCTCGCTTTGGAGCGCAGCCGCTCGGCCAGGCGGCCGAACCAGGTCTCCCGTGTGAGCGGTGCGACCGAATCGGCGATGGGCGCGGCGAACGCGCCGGCCCGTGACCGCTCGACGTGGGCGAGTCCGCGAGACACCATCAGCCCCACCCAACCGACCGGAATGCCGAGCAGGAACGCCGGCATCAACCCGATCGACAGCGCGATCGCGATGACCGTGATCGTGAAGGCGATGATCCCGACGGGGAGGCCGACGGCGACGTAGGCGATCGCCCCGAACAGAGGGCCGGGCCGCGTCCACGGTCTCAATGGATTGACCATGATTCGTGTCATCGTAGATGTCAGTCCGTGGCGATCGCTGTGAGGATGTCGAGGCGGCCGGCGCGGCGCGCTGGTCGCCATGCAGCGGCGACACCGGCGAGAGCCGCGAGGACGACGACGATGGCGAGCGATGTCGTCGGCACGGCGAACCCGCCGAAGCCTTCCTGAGCGCCGAGCGCCCGCATCAGCCCCCAGCCGAGGAAGGTGCCGAGGCCGACGCCACCGATCGTGCCGAACACGGCGACGATCACCGATTCCCACCGCACGGTGGCGCGGACCTGTGATCGGGTCTGGCCGACCGCTCGCAGCAGACCGAGCTCACGAGTCCGCTCGTGAATCGAGAGCGACAGCGTGTTCGCGATGCCCATCAGGGCGATCAGGATCGCGAGTCCGAGCATGCCGTACACGAAGAACAGCATCTGGTCGATCTCGGAGCCGAGACCGTCGATGTACTCCGATCGGGTCTGGGCGTCCGGTGCACCGTTGCGTGCAGCAACGGTGTTCACGGCCGCCTGTCCGTCGGCCTCCGACACTCCGTCGGCCAGATCGATCAGCACGACCACGTCGCTCGGTTGGTCGGCGTGCGGCGCCCAATCCTCCGGCGTCATGATGACGTCGCCGACGTTCATCGTGTTGTCGTAGAGGGCCGACACGGTGAGCACCTCGGAGCCGCCGTCGGCGTACTCGACCAGCACCTCTGAGTCGATGTCCAATGCGCGGTCCTCGGCGTAGCCGGTGCTGATGGCCAGGTGTCCGGCCGTGACGTCATCGAGCGAGCCGCTCATCACGCCGATGTCGAGCAAGTCGTCGAGGGACGAGGGATCGATCACCGATGGATCGATCGTCTCGCCGTCGGCGACGACGACGGCGTTCGACATCCCCGCAGCGATCTCGACCTCCGGAAGTCGAGCGACCTCGGCAGCGACGGCGGGGCTCAGGCCGGCCTGGCCGAACTGGTCCGGTACGAGCACGAGGTCGCCGCCGAAGTTCTGATTGACGGTGTCGTCGACGCTCGCCTTGATCGATGCGCCGAACGTGGTGAAGAGGGCGACGACGGCCGTGCCCACCATGAGTGCCGAGGCGCTCCCGGCGGTTCGCTTGGGGTCGCGCATCGCATTCCGACGAGCGAGGCGTCCGTTCTGGCCGCGGAGGACTGCGGGGCCGAGCCCGAGCACCGCTGCCGCCGGTCGGGCGACGACGGGTCCGAGGACCACGGCACCGACCAGCGTGGCCAGGGCACCGATGCCCGCTTGGGTGAGGGGTTGCCGGGCACCGGTCGCCGTGGCGACGACCGCGATTCCGACCGCTCCGATCGCCGCGCCTGCCAGGAGGCGAATCTTCGAATTCGCCGATGAGTCCACCGCGGAGTCGCGCAGTGCCGCGAGCGGAGCGACCTTCGATGCGCGAAGCGCAGGAAGCAGGCTGGCGAGGACCGTCGCACCGATGCCGACGGCGACGCTGATCAGGACCGTCGTGGACGTGACCACGATGCCGTCGATCCCGACGTCGAGGCCGGCGTTGTCCATCAAGGTCTTGAGTCCGAGCGCCAGACCCGAGCCGACGGCGAGGCCGGCGGCCGAGGCGACG
The DNA here is from genome assembly GCF_000350145.1 of Ilumatobacter nonamiensis YM16-303. Lineage (GTDB taxonomy): Bacteria > Actinomycetota > Acidimicrobiia > Acidimicrobiales > Ilumatobacteraceae > Ilumatobacter_A > Ilumatobacter_A nonamiensis. The sequence continues at coordinate 9,611 of NZ_BAOL01000259.1, forward strand.
ATGCCGATGACGAGCGCCTCGACCACGATCGACGAGAGGACCTGGCGACGGGATGCCCCGATCGCTCGGAGGAGAGCCGACTCGCGGGTGCGTTGGGCGACGAGGATCGAGAACGTGTTGTGGATGCTGAACCCGGCGACGACGAGGGCGATGACGGCGAACGCCACCATGATCGTCCGGAACATCGCGAGGAAGTCGCTCTGGATGTCGGCCATCATCTCGGCGGTGAGTTCGGTCCCCGTCACGGCCTCGATTCCGGAGGGAAGGGTCGCGGCGATGGCGTCTCGGAGTTCGTCCTCGCCGATGCCGGTTTCGGCGGCGACACGGAAGGTCGACCACTCGCCCGGTTCGCCGACCAGAGAGATGGCGACGGCGTCGGTGAACGCCGCGTGGGTCGCCGGGCCTGCCGAATCGGCCCCACCGAACGTGGCGATGCCGACCACCGTGACATCGACGGGCTGGGGAGCGTTGATCGTGGTGCGGTCGCCGATCGCGAGCTCGCCGGTGTCGGCGGATGCGCGGTCGATCACGACCTCGTACGGCTCACCGGTCGCGACGTCGCGAGGCGCCCGGCCGTCGGCCAGTGACCACGGGTTGACCGGGGAGTCGCCGACCCAGTTGGTGGCCGTCGTGGGTGGTCCGTCGCCGCCGATCGCGTCTCCGTCGGCGCCGACGATCTGACCGTAGCCCTCGACGATCGGCTCGACCGCGGCGACGCCCTCGGTGGAGGCGATGCGCGATTCGATCGACGCGTCGATGCCGTCTCGGGTGAGGGTGTCACCCGAGCCGAACACCGTGTCGTTGCGGACGACGACAGCCGTTCCGGCGTTCGCCTCGCTGAACAGATCGTCGAAGCCGGCGGTCATGGTGCTGCCGACCGTGAGTGACGCCGTGAGGAATGCGACGCCGAGCAGGACGGCGGTGGTCGTTGCGAGGAGCCGCCGCTTGTGGCTCCAGATGCCGTTGCGGATGATGCGCCACATGTCAGGCTCCGAACGCCTTCATCCGGTCGAGCACCCGGTCGGCGCTCGGTGCGGCCATCGAGTCGACGATGCGGCCATCTGCGAGGAACAGCACGGTGTCGGCATACGCGGCGGCAACCGGGTCGTGGGTGACCATCACCACGGTCTGGGCGAAGCGGTCGACGGCATAGCGCATGAACCCGAGGATCTCGGTGCCGGTGGTGCTGTCGAGGTTGCCGGTCGGCTCGTCGGCGAAGATCAACTCGGGCTGATTGGCGAGCGCCCGCGCGACCGCGACGCGCTGCTGTTGCCCGCCCGACAGTTCACTCGGGCGGTGGGACAGGCGGTCGGTCAGGCCGACGGTCTGGATCACCGTGTCGAGCCACTCGCCGTCGGGCTTCGTGCCGGCGAGATCCATCGGGAGGGTGATGTTCTCGCGTGCCGACAGCATCGGCAGCAGGTTGAACGACTGGAACACGAAGCCGATTCGTTCTCGGCGCAGCCGTGTCAGCTCGCGATCGGAGAGCGACCCGAGGTCGACATCGCCGACGAACACGTTTCCGTCCGAGAGCGTGTCGAGTCCGGCGAGACAGTGCATCAGGGTGCTCTTGCCCGAACCGGAGGGGCCCATGATCGCGGTGAATCGACCCGAGGGGAGATCGACGTCGATCCCGTCCAGCGCGCGAACTTCGGTGCCCCCACGGCCGTAGATCTTCGTGGCGTTGCGGGTGCGGGCGGCGTGCGGTGTCGGCGCTGCCGTCGGCGCAGGATCCGTGTCGAGGGTGTCGGGGGGTGGGAGCAGGCTCGTGTCCATGCCGACCATCGTGCGCCTGGGACGGAGCGCCGGGCGATGGTGCCCACTCGTGTCTTCGGGGTAGGGAAATCCCCACCCGGATCAAGCGGGGTCGGGCCCCGGTTGATCCATCAGTTGGTGACGAGTGGTGCCTCGCCACCGTCGGCTTCGCTGAGGAACGCCGATGGTGGCTGTCGGCGGAGGTCGAGCCACCACGCGAGGAAGAACGCCCACGCGGCGCCGATCCCGAGGACCCAGCGGGGGCCGATCACCTCGAACAGCACGCCGCCGATGAGGTTCCCGATCGGGACGGTTCCGCCGAACACCATGAACCACAGCGGCATCACCGATGCGCGCTCGCCGTCCTTCATGTTCAACTGCAGCGACGTCGTGATCGCGGTCGCGGTCATGAAGTAGAAGAACCCGAGCACGAACCCGACGGGGAACGGGGCGATGGGATCGCGGAGCTGCGAGAAGATGAGCAGGGCCGTGCCGTAGCCGATGAATCCGTACACGATCAGCACGCGGCGATGGAAGGACGACAGGAACGTGCCGACCGAGATCGCGCCGAAGAACGCACCGAATCCCCAGGCGGCGTAGAGCCAGCGGTAGGTCGACGACTTGGCGGGGATCCCGAAGTTGAGCTCGGCGACCGAGGGGAACAGGCCGACGTAGATGAGGCTGATCAGCGAGAACGAGAACATGCCGATCAGGAGCCGGTTGAGGACCAAGCGGTTCCTGGCGATCGTGATGCCGACGCCGAGTTGGCGCCAGCCGCGCACGAGCGTGTCGGCCTTGACGTCGGGCATCTTGACGAGCACCAGTGCGGCGATGAAGAACAGGTACGTGATCGCGTTGATGACGAAGATCCATGCCACCGACAAGCCGAACGCAGCCAGGATCGCGGCGGCGACGGGACCCATCACCCGCGTCCCGTTGAGCATCGCGGAGTTGAGACTGATCGCTCCCGGCAGGTCCTCGCGCCGGACGAGCAACGGCATCGTCGCCTGGAACGCAGGGGCGTTCAATGCGTTGGCCGACCCGATGCCCAACTGCACCAGGAAGATCCAGACGAGGCTGGAATCCTGAGCGACGAAGTACGCGGTACCGAGTGTGAGCACTGCCGAGATCGTCTGCATCCACAGCATCAGCTTCTGCTTCGACACCTTGTCGGCGAGCGCTCCACCGGGGATCGACAGCAGGAGCAGCGGACCGAGCTGCACGGCGATGGTGACACCCACGAGCGCCGGGCTCGACGTGCGATCCTGGACGTACGCCGGCAGCGTCACGTTCTGCATCCACGTCCCGATCTGCGACAGCGCGAGGCCGATGAAGATGACGCGGAACTTCGGGTAGGCGAGTGCCGCGCGCGCGGTCCCGGGCTTGAGGCCGTGGGGCAGCGGTGCCGCAGGCGGCGATGGAAAGGCGGCGGGGGTGCTCATGGACGGGTTCGTGCGACGCTACCGGCGCGCTCGTGCCCGCTCCCGACATCGGGCATCCGACACGCGACGTCCGGACGGGCGGCCCCGTGCCATCGGGTGTCTGACACGGAATGGT
>NZ_BAOL01000258.1 GCF_000350145.1 Ilumatobacter nonamiensis YM16-303
GGCGCTCCGTGCGCGAACTGTTCACGGGTTGATGGGTGAGGCGAGGGGATCGCGCCCGTTCCACGTACCGCTCGACCCGTACGGCTCGAAGCGGGCGAACAGCTCTTCCGCGTACCAGTCGCCGTCGCGAGTCTCACGGATCACCTGCTGGTGGCGCGGCATCCGGAACGCGAACTCGCGGACCGCATGAGCGGACTCCCAGAGGCTGAACGTCGCGAGTCGACCGACCGGGGCCTCGCCGATCCCCACCACGCCGATCAGACCGGGAGCGGTGTGCAGTTCCGCGTCGACCTCGCGCCCGGCCCGACCGAACGCGCGTGATGCCCGGAGGCGAACGTCGGCACGGGTGACGACGGCGATCCGGCCGCCGCCCGAACCTGCTTCGATGTCCTCGAGTGGGTCGATCCCCCTCCACCGGCCGTGCCCGCCGAGCGCGCGGAGCCGGACGTGCCACGCCTCGGATGCTTGCTCCCAGCGCCGACCGATCGAGTGGCCGGCCAGGAATCGTTCGAGGTCGGTTTCGTTCTCCCACACCGCGAAGAGTGCGGTTCGACGGAGATCCGCGCCCGGTCCGGTGTCGGCACCCCGTCCGGTGCCGAGCAGTCGCCAGAACCGGAGCCCGTCCACTCGGGACAGGCGCGGTCGATCGAGTCCGAGTCGGGCGATGGCCGCCGGCGCCTTCCACGTCGGCTCCGAGATCAGGTGGAAGGAGGCGATGCGGGACATGTATCCGACATGCTGTCAGCAATGGGAGCGATCGGCGAGTTCACCTCGACGCCTGCGGACATCGTGGTGTGTGTGGTCGTCGGGTACCTGATCGGATCGATCCCGGTCGCCAACCTCGTCGCGCAGCGACGAGCCGCGGTGGATCTGCGCGAGGTCGGTGACCGCAATCCCGGCTTCTGGAACGCCCGCGAGACACTCGGGCGGCGAGCGGCGCTTCCCGTCTTCGTCGGCGACGTGGCCAAGGGTTCGGCGGCCGCTCTCGTCGGCGTGGTGCTCGCAGACGACGGTGTGTGGGGCCTGCCCTGGGTGGCCGGTGGTGCCGCGATGGTCGGGCATGCGTTCCCGATCTTCGCGGGGTTCGTCGGCGGTCGCAGCGTGCTGACCTTTGTCGGAACGATGGTCGTCGCCACACCGGTCGCCACTTCGATCGCTGTCGGAATCCTGCTCCTGATGTTCGTCGTGACTCGTTCGTTCGCGTGGGGAGCGCGCGTGGGAATGGTCGCGCTGCCGATCGTTCAGCTCGTCGTCGATGGGCCGTATCGCACGGCAGCGACGGGGGTGCTGATGACCTTCATCGGTGTCCGGTTCGCGCAGGCCGCGCTCGCCGCACGCGACGATGTCGGTCACGCGTAGGCGCGGCCCCGCCAGGTCTGGCGGCCCCGACGGGCGATCCCGCGAGCGATGGCGGCCGCGGAGCCCAGGTCGGCGAGCGGGCTGAGCCAGTACGCGAGGTCGGCTCGGTCGTACGCGCTGCGGGTGCCGTTGAGCGTGCCGAGCCGCGCGACGAGCAGACCGACATCGACGATGTCGCCGCGTCCGAGCAGCAGCCGTGGGAGCGGGAGCGCCTGCGCGAGCAGCACGACGGCGAGATCGACCAGCTGTCGCGGCCTCGGCTCGACCCCCGGCAACGCCAGAGATCTGCCCCAGCCGGACCAGGTGTCCCGAAGGGACTCGAACATGCGGACCGACAGGAGGTCGGCGGCGTCGAGGAAGCCCACGGACCATCCTCGGGAGGAGAGGTGCCGGGCGAGAGCGACGTCCTCGACGACCTCCGATGCGACGGGTGACAGTCCTCCGACGGCGAGGATCGCAGTCCGGTTGACGACCATGCACTGCCCATTCGCCATCGCCCGGTGTGCGTCCGTACGGATGCCGGGGGGTCCGAATCGGTACACGAGCGTGGTCAGCATCGAGGCGTGCAACCAGCGTGTCGAGGGGGTCGGACACTCGAACCGTCCGCCGACGGTCAAGAAGTCCAGATGGTCCGACATCGCTCGCGCGACGACCGCGGTCGGCAGCGATGGGTCCGGACGGGTGTCGGCATCGAGGGTGACGACCCAGTCTGCCGACGCCGCTTCGAGACCTTGCTGAAGCGCCCACGCCTTGCCTGCCCACTCGGGTGGGAGAGGTGTGCCGGCGACGACGGACGCACCCGCGTCGTCGGCGATGCGCGAGGTGTCGTCGGTCGACTGGTCGTCGACCACGATCACCTCGTCGACGCCCGGAGCACCGACGATCGAATCGAGCAGCGGTCCGATCCGATCGGCCTCGTCCCGGGCGGGGATGACCACGCCGATCGACATGTCCGGCGCAGACGCGGGTGCGACCGGCGGCGCCACCCGAGCCGCACGAGCGAGCCGGGACACTGCGATGGTCGCGGCCCCGACCCGGGCCCCGAGCACGGCGTACCGCAGACCCGTCCGGATCCTCACCGCCCGCCCCACAACCGCCAACTCGTGAACATGTCCGGCGCTCCGTGCGCGAACTGTTCACGAG
>NZ_BAOL01000257.1 GCF_000350145.1 Ilumatobacter nonamiensis YM16-303
TGCCATCGGGTGTCAGACACCGGATGGCACACGGTGCCACGGGTGGTGGCCGGCGGATTCGACCTGGTCGGCGACGATCTGGAACTCCTCGAGTCGACGGGAGCGATAGCCGCTGAGGTGGAGGCGTTCGGCGGCTGGAGTCCCGACGAAACCCGCGACCGCCTCGTGGAGGGCGGCGTCGAGGGCGGGTCGATGGTTCTTGAGCTCCCACGACACGACGCACACCACTCCCGGTGTCGGCGCCGTCGTGCCGATGACCGCGAGCTGCTCGGTTGCGTCCCGCTCGTACTCGCGGGCGAGACGCCATGAGTGCACGTCGATCGCGGCGAGATCGGCGGTTCCGTCGGCCACCGCGTTGACCGAATCCCGGTGGGCGCCGGTGAACAGGACGTCGCCGAAGATCGGTCCGTCGGCCACGAGATCTCGAACGAAGTGACCGAGGCTCCAATAGCCCGACTGCGAGTCGGTTCCGTTGGCGGCAACGCGTGCTCCGGCGAACCGCTCCACGTCGGCGGTCGCGACGCCGGACCCGAGATCACAATTCCCCGACGGACGGCGCGGGTCGTCACGTCGACACACGATGACCGAGTAGTAGCTCCCGGGCTCGGGCTGCGGGAGGTCGGCGGGTGCGTCGTACACGAGCGTTCCCACGACCTCCGTCTCGCCGAGGCCATCACGAACGGGATTGAGCGAGCAGACCTGGCCCAGCAGCATCGTCGGATCGGACCAGAGCGAGACGAGGTCCGCTCGACGCACGAGCCGACTCGGCATCGCCAGACCCATCGCGCGGCCGGCGTCGGCGATGTGCGTCCACAGATCGTCGAGCGCGTCGGCGACCTCCGGCCAGTCGTACATCGGGAGACCGGCGATGAACGGCGACGCGGTCAACGCTGACGACGCCAATCGACACCGCGACGATCGCGTTCGATCTGCCCCCTGAACGGACGCGGAGGGAGGCCGGTCGGTGCCTGGTCGGGATCGAAGTACGGGGTGTCGCCGATGACCGTGACCCGCTCGACCACTCGCGTCTGCGGGTAGTAGTCGGAGACCGCATAGTGCTGCACCGAGCGATTGTCCCAGAACGCGATCGTGTCGGGTTGCCAGCGGAGGCGTACCTGATACTCGGGGTAGCTGGCTTGCCGGTAGAGGATCTGCAACAGCTCCTCGCTCTCGTCCGGGTTCATGTCGTCGATCTCGCGGGTGAACGCGCTGTTGACGTAGATCGCCTTCCGACCGGTCTCGGGATGCGTCCGGATCACCGGATGGTGCGGGTTCGGGAACCGCTCCTCGACCGCGGCGATCTCCTCCTCCATCGCGCCTTGCTTGCGCATCCCGATCTTGAAGCGCGTGAAGTCGTGGCGTGCGGTCTGTCCCTCGACCTTCTCCTTGACGTAGTCGGGGAGTCCCTCGTATGCCTCGTACATGTCGGCGAACAGGGTGTCGCCGCCGACCGCGGGCCCCTCGAGCATCCGCAGGATCGATCCGAGTGACGGCTCGACCCGCCAGGTCACGTCGGAGTGCCACCCGTTCTCGAGTCCCGGAGCGCCCTCGCCGTGGGTGATCCGCAGCACCTCGGCGTACTCCGGGTGTGGCGGCGCGAACGGATGGACCTCGAGTTCGCCGAATCGTCGGCCGAATGCAAGATGCTGCTCGGTCGTGATGTCCTGGTCGCGGAAGAACAACACCTTCCAGTCGAGAAGCGCCTGGCGGATGTCCGCGATCGTCTGGTCCGACAGATCCTCCGCCAGATCGACCCCGCCGATCTCGGCACCGATCGTCGGTGACTGCGGCGTCACCGAGATCGTGGTCGCTCCCGACGTCGGACGTGGTTCGGTGATGGTCATGTCGATGCCCTCGTGACTCACGAGCGGAGTCGCTCGGTCAACCCAGTCTGGCGCAGCGAGAGCGCCGGTTCCGAACGGTGTGGGACGATGTTGCGATGGCAACGGATGCAGTGGAGACGCCGAGCTTCGGGAGCGACCGCGACGGGGATCATCCCCATCGCGACGACGAGTGGGAGGAGTTGCGGCAGCGCTACATCGCGCCGGCCGAGTCGCGACCGGCGTCATCGGCGCGCGGTCAACACCACCAGGCGTTGATCTGCTCGGACGTGGTGCAGACGATCGACTTCTACCAAGGGCTGCTCGAGTTCCCGTTGACCGAACTCTTCGAGAACCGTGACTACGAGGGGTCGACCCACTTCTTCTTCGACATCGGCAACGGCAACACGCTCGCCTTCTTCGACTTCCCCGGTCTCGGCCTCGACGAGTACGCCGAGGTGCTCGGCGGACATCATCATCTGGCGATCTCCGTGACCCGCGAGAACTGGGAGCGGCTCGGAGCGAAGCTGCACGACGTCGGAGTCGAGACCTTCGAGGTCGGTGGGAGCTCGCTGTACTTCGCGGGACCCGATGGCGAGCGTCTCGAACTGATCGCCGACCCGCTCGGTGAGATGTACGGCATGACCGTTCTCTGACATGTTCGTCGGTGCCGGGCGCCAACGGACATCCGTGGGTCAGGCGGGCGGTTTGGTCCAGACGGAGACGTGGCTCTCGCTGTCGTCGGTGAACGGATCCCGCTCCCAGTTCGACCAACGTTCCCGGAGTTCGAGACCGGCGAGTCGTGCCATCAGGTCGAGTTCGGCGGGCCACACGAAACGGTGCTGCGTGGCCGAGTAGGTCGTCGTCCCGTCCTCGTCGGTGAAGTAGTGGTGCGACGTGAGGCGCTGCCGAGCGAGTTCGTACGTGTCGAAGCCGAGGTGGCGCGCGGACACGTCGAACGGAACCGCGGACGTTCCCGGCGGGAGTCGGCGCACGCTCGGCACCCCGCTCTCGACCACGAAACATCCACCCGGCGCGAGATGTGCCGCGGCGTTGCGGAAACAGGCGACCTGCTCGTCCTGCTCCAAGAGGTTCTGGATCGTGTTGTACACGAGGTACACGAGCGCGAACTCTCCGGCCACACGGGTCGTCGCCATGTCACCGACCGCCACCGGGATCCTGCCTTCGCCACCGCCGGGTTTCCGACGGAGTTCGTCGACCATGTCGGCCGAGATCTCGATCCCGTGCACCGCGACGCCCGCAGCGTGGAGCGGCAGCGCGATCCGGCCGGTTCCGATCGCGAACTCCAACGCGGCGCCTCCACCGGCGACCTCGGCGAGGAAGGCGACGGCCGAGTCGACCGGCGCCGGTCGCGAGAGGGTGGACTCGAGCGCGTCGTAGTCGCGGGCGACGGTGCCGACGAAGACGTTCTGCGGCACGGCGATTCAGGGACGTCCGGCGTGGCGGACCTCGACGCGGGTCGAATAGATCGCCCCGCTCGCGGTCCCGGCGACCTTGTCGGGGCTGGCGTCGTCGGCGGTGAGGATGAACAGCGTCTGTTCGTCGTCGCCTCCGAGCATGCAGGCATAGGTGTTGTTCGGCGTCCCGATGTGTGTCGTCGAGAGGTCGTCGATGTCACCCGACCCGACGACGCGAACGATCTGTTGCCCGACGGCGTCGGCGAACCAGATCCCCTCCTCGTCGTCGAGCGTGCAGCCGTCGGGTGCGGTCCCGTCGACCGCGGCCCAGATGCGCGGCTCGGTCAGTGACCCGTCGTGATCGATCGTGAACGCCGTGTACTGGCCGCCGAAGGTCTCGCCGACGATCAACGTGCGTTCGCTGTGGGTCAGGACCGCGCCGTTCGGGAACAGCAGGGGATGGTCGTCCGCGGTGACGCTTCCGTCGGGACGGACGATCGCCATGGTCGTGGCCTCGACGTTCTCGCCACCCTCGAAGTCGAACCCGAAGTTGCCGACGTATGCGACGCCCTCCGACGACACGACCATGTCGTTCACGTGCCCGTTGGCCACCTCGGAGAGGTCGGCGTGCACGACGACGGTTCCATCGGCCTCGCGGCGCATGATCTTGCGGTCGAGCATCGACACGAACAACAAGCGTCCGTCGGGCAACCATCCGAGTCCGGAGGGGCGACCGTCGTGCTCGAGTTCGACGTGGCGGGTGCCGGAACCGTCGGGGTGGATCTCCACCGACGAGATCGTCTGCTGGTAGAAGTCGCTGAACCACAGGCGCCCGTCGTGCCACCGCGGCCCCTCGCCGAAGTCGATCCCGTCGATCACGAGGGTCCAGTCGGCGTGCATCTGCGTGGAGTAGTCCATCAGCCGAAACTACTTCGGATCAGGGCTGCCCCGAGAAGGTGGTGATGCCGGGATCGAGGCGCACGTGGTCGGCGGCGGAGTCGGCGAACCAGACCTCGCTCGTCGAGAGGCCGGATCGGCCGTCGATCGATCCGGCGCAGACGGACGTGGACGCGTTCGTACCGTCCGCGACACCGCAGCGGAAGAACAGCGACGAACCGCAGATCGCGCAGAAGCCGTAGGCGACGTTCGGGTCGTCATCCGGGGAATACCACCGCAGTGATGCACCGTCGATGTCCACGGCGTCGGTCTCGAACGCGGTGGCGGCCATGTGGTTCCCTGTGGTCTTCTGACAACGGACGCAGTGGCACTCGAACACCGGTCGAGGCGGCTGCAGCGCCGACCAGCGCACGGTGCCGCACAGGCACGATCCATTCACACGTGTCAGTGTGACACAGGGTTGGATCCACCCGATCGGTACGGTCGGCCAGATGAGAATCGGCATCAACGCATCAGGACTCCTCGCCCGCCCCGACGTCACCGCGCTCGTCGGCGACGCGGTCGCGAACGAATCGAAGGGGTTCTCGAGCTGGTGGCTGGCCCAGACGGGCATGATCGATTCGCTCAGCCTGCTCGCACTTGCCGGCCAGGCGACGAGCGAGATCGAGCTCGGGACCGCCGTCGTGCCGACCTGGACGCGTCACCCCGAGACGATGGCGGCGGCAGCCCTCACGACTCAGGCGGCGTCGGGAGGTCGCCTCGTCGTCGGGATCGGCCTGGCCCACCAGTTCACGGTCGAGGAGTGGTGGGGCATGAAGTGGGAGCGCCCCGTCAAGCACATGTCGGAGTACCTCGCGATCCTCGACTCGCTGCTCGAGTCCGGTACGGCATCGCTGCAGGGGGAGGTGTGGACCCTCGAGCGGGAGGCGCCGATTCCCGCCGCGGACGGACAATCCGCCGGCAAGCCGCTCGTGATGTTGGCGGCACTCGGTGAGCAGATGTTGAAGATGGCGGGCAAACGCAGCGACGGGACGATCCTGTGGTGCGTGGGTCCGAAGACCCTGGCCGACCAGATCGTGCCGATCATCGACGCCGCGGCCGACGAGGCCGGTCGGCCGACGCCGCGCAAGGTGTGCAGCCTGCCGGTGTGCGTGACCGACGATCCTCAGCCGACCCGGGACTTCCTCGGACAGATGCTCGCCGACTACGCCAACCTGCCGTCGTACCGAGCGATGCTCGACATCGAAGGGGTCCACGGACTCGGTGAGCTGAGCCTGGTCGGTCCGGAGGACGAGGTACGGGCCGGACTCGACGCGATCGGCGCGGCCGGGGCGACCGACTTCACCGCCGTGGTGATCGGCGACGCCAACGGCACCGACCGCACCCTCGATCTCCTGCAGGCGTACGGCTCAGCCTGACGGCATCCCTCATTCGAGCCAGGCGGCGATCGCCTTGCCGATCTCGTCGGGGCTGTCCTCTTGGACGAAGTGGATTCCCTCGACGCGCTTCTCGGTCTGGTTCGGCCAGCCCCGACAGAATTCGCGCTGGCGTCCGTTCAGGATCGAACCGGGATCGGCGTCGATGAACAGCTTCGGGATCTCGTTGGTGTTCATCCAGTCGGCGTAGGTCTGCACGATCTCGACCACGTCGGACGGCTCGCCCTCGATCGGGATCTGGCGCGGCCAGGTGAGCGTCGGCCGTCGGCCCTCGCCCTCCTCGGCGAACGGCGCGCGGTACACCTCCATCTCCTCCGCGGTCAGACCGCTGATGATGGCGTTCGGCAGGATCGCTTCGACGAACAGGTTCTTGACGAGGCACAGATCCTCACCGGCGTCGGAACGCAGCCCCTGGAAGATGCCGCGAGCGTTCGGCGGCCAGTCGTCCCACGAGGCGATCGGCTGGACGATCGCCTCCATGTAGGCGATTCCGGCAACGCGATCCTCGTGACGGCGCGCCCAGTCGAAACCCAGCGCGGAACCCCAGTCGTGCACCACGAGGACGATTTCGTCGCCGAGGTCCAGTTGGTCGATCAGAGCGTCCAGCCACTCGCGATGTTCGACGAACGTGTAGCTGTCGGGACCGGCGTCGTCGAGTTTGTCGGAGTCACCCTGACCGATCAGATCGGGGGCGACGACCCGTCCGAGCTGGTCGACATGCGGGATGATGTTGCGCCACAGATACGACGACGTCGGGTTGCCGTGGAGGAAGACGATCGTGCGGTCCGTGTCACCGACCGGTCCCGAGTCGAAGTACGCCATCGACTTCGTGGTCGAACCGACGGTCACATCGAGGTTCTTCTTCGGCAGCGGTGCGGTGGTCCCCATGCCCCGAGCATGTCAGACCCCACCGGCCCCGGAATCAACGAACTCGTGAACAGTTCGCGCACGGAGCGC
>NZ_BAOL01000256.1 GCF_000350145.1 Ilumatobacter nonamiensis YM16-303
GGTGCGGCGCACTCGGCGCCGCACCCACCCCTCTCAGATGGTCAGCTCTCGATCCAGGCTTCGTCGACTTCGACGCGGCCGGCGATCGATTGCTGGTTGGGGTTGCCCGACTCCAGGGTGAGGTGCTGGAGCCCGTGGACGCCCTCGCGGTACGGGTTCGCCCACTCCGTGGTGTTGAGCCACATGTTGAACACGTTCTCGGCGAACAGTTCGCTGATGTCCTGACCGATCGCATCGAGTTCGTCGGGGTCCGCCGTCGCCCAGGACTGCTCGAGCAGTTCGTCCAGCTCCGGGTTGACGATGCGACCGAAGTTGAGCGCCAGGCCCTCGGAGAATCGGCTGTGCCACCACACGTACTCCATCCCGGGGTGGCCTTGGCCGTGGTTGCGCCACGAGAACACCTCGAAGTCACCGGTGATTGCCTTGGTGATCAGCTCGGCCTGCTCGAACTGGTCGATCTCCACGTTGAGGCCGCAGTTCGCGCTCCACATGTCGGCGAACAGTTCCGCGGTGAGCAGGTTGGCCGGCACGTTGGTCGTGCCGTAGGTGATCACCTCGGGGCGGCCGATCTCGTCGAACAACGCGTTTCCGGCTTCGGCATCGAACTGCGGGAAGCCCGGGTCCTCGACATACCCCGGCGAACCTTCGGAGAAGGGGCCGTTGGCCAGGGCATTTCCCGGTTCACGGAAGCTCAGGTACTCGTTGCGATCGGTGCACAGCGTCAGCGCCTCGCGTACCTGCGGATCGTCGAAGGGCGGGACCGAGTTGTTGAACATGAGGAAGGTGACCTCGCGTGCCGGGTCCTCTTCGACGACGCCGTTGCCCTCTTCGATCCACTCGCCGTTCCAGAATTCCTGGTTCTCACCGAAGGAGTCCATGTTCACGTCGGCATCGCCCGCTTCCATCGTGGCGCGACGTGCGGAGACGTCGGGCACCGGACGGAAGTTGACGGCGTCGAGATACGGCAGCGGCTCACCGTCGGCGCCGTCGCGCCAGTAGTCGGGGTTGGCGACGAGTTCGGTGACCTCACCGCGAACCTGGTTCTCCATGATGAACGGACCGGTCGCCACCATCGGAGCACCCGCGCGGTCCGGATTGTCCCAGAAGCTCGGTGCGATCAGCCAGCCACCGCGATTCGCGAGGAAAATGCCATACGTGGAATACGGATTCGCGAAGCTGACCGTGACCGACCCGTCGTCGTTCAGCACGATCGAGTCCGCCGCGTCGCCCGGGTTGTCCGGGTTGTTGGGAGCGCCGTTGGCGAGGTCGAAGTACGTCTGACCGGCGAGCACGCCACTGGCCATTTCGATGAGCGTGCGCTGCACCGCTGCACCGTCGGCTGGCGTGCCGTCGTGGAACGTGACACCGTCGCGCATCACGAGTGTGAACTCGGTGAAGTCGTCGTTGGCCTCGAACGACTCGAGGAGGAACGGCTCGATCTCGCCGTCCTCGTTCACGGTCGTCATCGTGTCGGCCACGGCGTTCATCACCGTGATGCAGGACACCGCGCAGTTGGCGCCCGGGATGTCCCACGTGTCGGACTCGGCTTCGAGGAGGTAGGTGAGTGTTCCGCCGCGCTGGATGTCTGCCGTCTCCGCATCGTCCGGAGCATCCTCTCCCGCGGCTTCGTCGTCCGTCGCATCTTCGGCGGCGGTCTCGTCGGGTGCTTCTTCGTCGGCTTCTTCGTCCGCTTCCTCGTCGGTCGTCTCGACGTCGGTCGTCTCCTCGTCGGGAGTCTCCTCGTCGGGACCGGACTCCACGGATTCGGTTTCGGTGTCGCTGTCGTTGCCGTCGTCGTCGCTGCCTCCGCAGGATGCGGCGATCATCGCCCCTGCAACGAGCAGTGTGGCGACACGGCGTGCTTCGTGTTTCATGGTTCCCCCTCGTGCGCCCCGGATGAGCGCTGTCGATTGTCCTTGGATGACTTCTCGCCGACGTTCGGTCGTCGACGCGCGCCAAGCGTGGGGCTTGACTTCGGTCCCATTGTCATACAATACTTCTGGCAACGCAAGGCGCAATTGTGAAGCCTTCCGAGGATTCAAAGCAGGAGTACATCGATGAGTGCAGATGATCTGATCCAGCCGAGTGGCGAACGTTGGGCCCAGGAGTACGAGGCGTCCCGGCTGCGCACGACGGCGCTGCTCGACGGCATCTCCGCTGAGGACGAACAGAAGATCGTGCCGACCTGCCCGGACTGGCGGGTGCGCGACCTGTTGAGTCACCTCAATGGCGCCGCCGAAGAGGTCTCCGCGGGGCGCGGCCCGAGCGGTGACACACAGGTGTGGGTCGACCAGGTCGTCGCCGATCGAGCCGACGTGAGCGTGGCCGATCAGCTCGAAAGGTGGGCGCAGAGCGGTCCGGCGTTCGAAGCGCTGCTGCGCAAGGTCCCCCAGGTCGGTGTGCTCGTCATCGACTTGCTCAGCCACGAGCACGACATCGCCGGTGCACTCGGGACGCAGTCGGATCGGAACTCGTCGGGCGTCGAATTGGTCATGTCGGCCAAGACGAGCTTCGTCGAGAAGGACCTCGAGGCGAATGGTCTGCAGGCGATCCGTGTGATCGGTGGTGACCACACCTTCGAGTACGGCACCGGCGACGTCGAACTCGAAGTGCGCGGCAGCCTCTGGGAAATGTTCCGACTCACCGGGGGCCGGCGGTCGATGAACCAACTCCGCGCCACCGACCACGACGGCGACATCGAACGATACGCGCCCGGGTTGGTGCACAACCCGCTCGCCGAGACCGACATCCACGAATAGACATCCACGAATCGAGGACGACCATGATGACCCACGACGACTGCATCCGAGCCGCGCGCAATCTCGCTCCGCTCCTGAGTGAGAAGGCGCGGGAAGGCGAGATCGCACGGCGACCGCTCGACGAGGTGATCGAGGCGGCACGCGACAGCGGTCTCTTCTCGATGATGGTGCCCAAGCGCTACGGCGGGTACGAACTCGATGTCGACACCTTCTTCGAGGTGGTGTTGATCCTCGCCGAGGCCGACGCCGCGATGGGTTGGTTGATCGGCTTCTACATCGAGCACGCGTTCTGGCTCGCCGAGTTCCCCGACGCGGTCCAGGACGAGGTCTACGGCGATGCCGACCACGTGCTCGCACCGGCTGCGCTCAACATCGGAGGCGGTACCGCCGCGCCGACCGATGGCGGCTACCGGGTCAACGGCCGCTGGTCGTGGGGCACCGGCATCGTCCACTCGACGTGGGTGATGGCCGGATGCCTGGTGATGGACGCCGATGGTGGTGCGACGCCGATGATGTTCCTCCTCCCGACCGACGAGGTCGACACGGTCGACACGTGGCACATCTCCGGCATGTGCAGCACCGGTTCGCTCGACTTCATCATCGACGACGTGTTCGTTCCGGCGGACCGGGCGGTGCCCTTCCTCGGCATCCTCGACGGGAGCTGGGGGATCGCCGAACGATACGACGCCCCGCTGTACTCGACGCCGCTGGTCCCGATCCTCGCGCTCGCTGCGGGCCTGCCGTGCCTCGGTGCGGCTCGTGGCGCTCGGGCGGCGTTCGGTGAACAGGTGAAGGAGAAGATCGGTGCCACGGGCACGGTGAAGGGCGAAGGGAACTTCGGGCTGATCGCCGAGGCATCGCTGTCGATCGACGCTGCCGAGCTCCTGATGCGTGACGCGCTGGCGAAGATCATCGACCGTCGTCACGACGCCACCGTCGACGAGCGCTCCGCGTGGGTCAGCCAGATCGCGCACGCGGTGTTCATGTGCCGCGACGCGACGAATGTGATCGCCTCGCTCGTCGGTGCCAGTGGGGCGATGCTCGACAATCCGATCCAGCGCTGCGGACGGGACATCAACACTGCGGCGAACCATGTGGTCTTCGAGCGCGAGTCGCGCTACGGCGACCACACGCGCCAGCTCTTCGGCCAGCCGATCACGAACCAACTCGTCTGATGACGTCGATTCTGTGGGTGGAAGGCAGCCCGAAAGGGGAGCGGTCGCTGTCGTCGTCGTGCGCACGGGCGTTCCTCGAAACGCTCGAGTCCGAAGTGGACGACGTGGAGATCACCCACCTCGACGTCTGGTCCGACGAGATCGTCGCATTCGGTCGGGAGGCTGCGCTGGCCAAGCTCGGTCCTCTGTTCGGTGAGCCGCACACTCCGGAGCAAGCGGCGATCTGGGAACAGGTGACGGCGCAGATCGATCAGGTCGCCCGACACGATGCGCTCGTGATCAGCTCGCCGATGTGGAACTGGAACATCCCGCACGCGTTGAAGGCCTGGATCGACGTCGTCGTCCAACCCCTCCAGTCGTTCACCCTCGACGCCGAGGGCCGCCACGTCGGCGTCATCGGCGTGGGGAAGCGTGCGCAACTGATCCTGACCCGATCGTCCGCGTACGACGGCCGGAGCCCGGAGATGGAAGATCACCAGGAGCCGTACCTGCGCTACCTGTTCGACCTGATCGGCTTCGATGTCGCCGAATCGGTGATCGTCGAACCCACGACGGCCTGGACCACGGAGGAGCGTGAAGCCACAGCGGCCGATGGTGTCGAACGATCGCGCGTCGCGGGGCGTGGGTTCGCGAGAGAACTCTCGCCAGACTGAACTCCTACGTCGATCGACAGGAACTGGAAGAGTCACGCTCATGAACATCGTCGCCATCGTCACCGGCATCCTCCTCGCGCTCGCGTTCGCGTTCGCCGCCCTGCCCAAGCTCACCAAGCAGGACCAGATGGTCCAGAACGCGGATCACCTCGGCTTCTCGACGGTGCAGTTCCAATTGATCGGCGCCGCCGAACTCGCCGGCGCCGTGGGTGTGGTCGTGGGCATGCTGTCGAGCGACCTGGACGCGGTGGGGATCGCCGCTGCGGCCGGTCTCGTCGTCGTCGGGATCGGAGCCGCCGTCACCCACCTCAAAGCGGGCGATCCACCAAAAGCTGCCGCACCGTCGCTCGTGCTGGCAGCCGTGGCCGTGCTGCACATCATCGCGACCGCCGCTGCCTGACCGCCGGGTCGGCAACATCTCGGGCTGGCTTGGGTCCGCGCGACGCGGCGCTGCGTTTGGGCGGGCCGGTTCGGAGGACCTGTCCGTCAGGGATCCGGATGGTGAGTTCTCGACGGGCGTCGAGGGTGATGGTCCAACCGGCCTGGTGGATGAGCGTGTGGTGGTGCTGGCAGACCGGCAACAGATTGTCGAGATCTGTTCGCCCACCGTGTCGCCAGAAGTCGACGTGATGGAGTTTGCAGCGGTCGAAGTGAACCGAACAGCCGGGTACTGCGCAGGTGGAGTAGAGGGCCTGGAGCGCTCGCCGCTGGGCGCGGTTGGCGAGACGGGTGATGCGACCGAGGTCGAGACGCCCGGCAGCGTGGAGGACGAGCCCGTTGGCGACGATCACCACATCGGGGTCACTCGCCCCGAGCACGGTGTGCAGGACCGAGGGCGGCAACTCGACCGGGAGTCCCCAGTCGACGACGGGCCCACCCGCTCCATCGGATCGGGAGGCATCGACGACCACGATCGGTGGCCCGGTAGACGAGCCGGCCGATGCGGTACCCAGGATCAGGTCGGCGAGTGCCAGGCCTTCGAGATGCTGTGTGCGTTCGATCGGGTTGGTGGGCGCCGTTGCGGGTGTCTCCTCGGCGAACGCACGACGGGTCGCCGTGGCGATCCGTCGGGCGAGGTCCTTGCCGAGATCGGGATCGAATCGACCGTTCAGGTTCCACATGCCCTCACCGTCGGTCCACGTGCGGAGCCGGGTGGCGCGTCGTTGTCGCTCCAGACGATCCTCGGCATCCGACGTGTCGTGCTGTTTGGCCTTGCGCTTCACGTAGGCATCGAACTCTGCGATCGAACGCTTGGCCGCAGCTTCCGCCAAGGTCTCGTCGTCGCCCAGGAGCGATGACGTGCCCGCCTCGTCGAGGTTGCGCGTGGCCCGGGTGACGACGTCGACATGTCCAGCGGAGATCGCTCCATCGGACAGTGCATCGGCCAGCGCTGTCGCTCTGCCGAGCGTGTCGGCGCGCTCTTTCTCCTGCGAGGCGGTGCGGAGCGAGCAGCCCGATGTGTCGGCGATGACGGCCTCGGGGAACGACGTGGGATGCTCGCCCAGCGCCCGTACCAGTTCGGCGCGCTGCGCCGCCACGAACGACTGGACTTCCGAGGTCGCCTCGAGTGCAGCCCTCAACTCGGCGGGCGCGACATCGGGCGAGCCTGTGGCGGCGACCACCCGTTCCAACCGCTCGACGACCCCCGACAACTGCATGGCCCCATCATGCGCACGGGGGTACCTCAGGGTTTCTCGAGGTCCGTGAGCGGCGGTCCCCTCGTCTTGTCGGGTGGGGACGGTCGCATCTCTCCCGCATCGACTTGACGTTGGTCATATTGTCATACAATATTGCGCTGAGTTCGGCCCCGGCGATGCACGATCGCCAGGGCGGGGCACTGGAGGCACCATGAGCAATGCAGATCCGATCCGCTCGAGCGGCGATCGTCGACCCCCTGGTCCCACCGGGGGCTCCCGACAGATGTCAGAGGTTGCATGAACACGTTCGCTGACGAGTCCGCGACGACGATTCCGGTCCAGTTGCGCAGAGACCGCGACCACCTCGGTGCCGACCTGCCCCACGAGGGACTGCTGGACCGGATCCGATCGGTGACACCTCTGATCGCGGAGAAATCTGCCGAGGCGGAATCGCTGCGGCGTCCTCACGACGACGTGGTGGCGGCGCTCGAGGCGACCGGCGTGTTCAAGTCGTTCGTGCCGCACGAATACGGCGGCTACGAGATCGACCCCCACGAGTTCATCGACATCGGTCTCGAAGTGGCGCAGGCCTGCTGCTCCACGGGCTGGCTGACCACCTTCTACATGGAGCACAACTGGATCGTCGCGGCGTCGCTCGGTGTCGAGGCCGTCGACGAGATCTTCTCCGCCCAGCCCTATGTGCTCGTGCCGGGAGCCGTGAATCCGATGGGCGGCGTGGCGAACGAGGTCGAGGGTGGCTTCGAACTCAGCGGGAGGTGGCACTTCAACTCCGGAATCGTGCACGGCGACTGGGCCATCCTGACCGCGCTGGAATTCACCGACGAGGCTCCCATTCTCCGGGTGTATCTGCTGCCCCGAGAGGACGTGCGTGTCGAGGACACCTGGGATGTCGCCGGCATGCGAGGTACGGGAAGCCACGACGTCGTAGTGGACGGAGTCTTCGTTCCGGAGAGATTCGCGTCTCCGATCCCACCACCGAAACGCAGAAGCACGGCGCACGAGCACTATGACATGTACCGCCTTCCGGCGTTCGGGCTCCTGCCACTCGCGGCGGCGATTCCGATGGTGGGCGCCGCGAAGCGCGCGCTCGCCATCTTCCAGGAGCGGCTCTCGACCCGCGTGCAGTTGATGAGTGCGACCACTCAGCAGGACAAGGCCTCCGCACAGTTGCGGCTGGGCAACGTCGCCATGCAGGTCGCGAAGTCCGAGCGCACCCTCCGAGCGGTGGCCGACCTGATGATCGGGATCACGGCGCGTCCAGACCCGGTGAGCGGGTTGGAGTCGGCCGAACTGCAGTTCATGGTCGCCGATGCGGCCCGTGACGCTCGGAGTGCGATCTTCTCGATCCTCGAGGCCAGTGGGGCCCATGCCCACTTCGGTGGCAGTGAGCTCCAGCGGATCTACCGGGACGTGTTGACAGGTTCGGGTCACATCGTGTTCGACGTCGATGCCAAGGGAGAGGACTACGGACGAGCGCTCGTCAAGTCCTACAACAAGGCCAGCGAGCGCGACGCCGCGAAGCACTCCGACCCATCCGATTCGCCAGCGCGCGACGCCAGCGCCCACGCCACACCGAGCGGGAGATAGTCCGATGATCGTCCTCTGGATTCTGCAGGGCCTGGTCGCTGCGCTGTTCCTCATGGTGAGCTACATGAAGCTCACCCGCCATCCGCACATGGTGGAGTCGTTCGAACTGTTCGGCTATTCCTACCGTGTCGCCGTGTTCACCGCCGTCGTCGAGATCCCTGCCGCGCTGCTCCTGATCGCCGGCATCTGGTGGCCGTGGTGCGCGGTCGCCGGAGCGCTGCTGGTGCTGCCGACGATGATCGGTGCGGCGGTGACCAACCTGCGGTTCAAGGGGCCGCCCGAGGTGCTGTTCACCCTGGCGGTGATCGCCGTGTTGGTGGCCGTCGTCATCGTTCAGTGGGGCGACTTCACGGAAGCCATCGACGAAGCCGACGCGCATCCGTCGCCCACCGTTTCTCTCTGAGACCGCTCGGAACCCGGACGTGCCGTCCCCCGCCCGGGGGAGCAGGAAGCACGTGCTGGTCTTCGCGAGCGAGGACCGTGGGCGATCGGCGTTCAGTCGCGCTGCAGCGGGTCCTTGCCGAGGGCCCACATGGTGCTCGGGTGGGCCTGGCGCTGCTCCTCGGCCGCGCCGACGTGTTTGCCCGCCGACCAACCGACTTCGGACAGGTGTTCCTCCGCCCAATCGATCGATTCCTGATCGGTCACGGTGGCGAGCGCGTCGTTCCAACGATTCAGCCACCCGGCGACACAGATGACCGACAGCGTGTCGGCGATCTGGGCGTCGGTGAAGTGGGCGCGCATCTCACGGTGGTGCTCAGCGGTCACCGCTCCGGGGGACTGGCCGGCAGCGAGCGCAAAGCGCAGCGCAGCCCGGTCGGCGTCGGAGAACAGGTTCGAGGTCTCGAACGACCACAGGGCCTGGATTCGTTCGGTGTCGGTGCCGGTGAGCGACAGGCCGTACGCCCCGTGGGATTGGCAGTGGCGACAACCCGCCGCCAGGCTCGCGATCGTGAACACCTCGAGCGTGAGTTCGAGTCCGATGCTGTTGTTCGTCATCGTCAGGGCGTTGAGCTTGGAGAACGCCTCCCACACCTCGGGACGAATCGCATTCTCCAGATGGTGGCGACCTTCGAATTCGGGGCCGGATTCAGCGTCGTTCGTCATGTCGGTGTCTCCAGGGTGTCGTCGGCGGTGACGGCAGGCATCGTCAGCCGCTGAACGCGGCGGCGACGTGGGCCGAATCCACGTACTCGTCGATCCGCGTGACCTGACCGTCGCGAACCGTCACGAAGATCGCGACCGGCAGGTCTGCGGTGCGCCCGCCGTCGAAGGTCAGCGCCAGCACGTGACGCTGCGCGAAACCGGCGGCGGTGAGGTCACGGATGATGTCTCGGTACTCGATCGTCTCGGTCTGCTTGATCATCCAGCCGAGGACGGCGAGGTTCTGGGCCTTGTCCTGCACGACGCCGTCGTTGCTGTGCCAGACCTCGATGTCGTCAGCCCACAGGGTCGAGAGTGCTTCCATGTCGCCGCGCTCGATCGCACCGAAGACTGCATCTGCGACCGTGTCGGCGTTCTGGTCTGCTGTCGGGTGTGCGGTCATTGCGTCTCCTCAGTTTGCCGCGACGGCGTGTGCGGCGCGGGCTTTGTCGGTGTGGGCGATCATCGTGTCGGTGAGTTGCTCGATGAGATCGGAGCGCAACTGCGGGTCGGCGGCGGCGAGGTTGATGCGTTCGTCGTCGTCGGTTCCGAGTTCGTAGACCTGGTCCTCGCCGGTGTCGTAGCGCGAGTACCGGTGCGTCGGGGTGATGAGGGTGCGGATCGACGTGGGGAACGGGCCCATCCGCGGGATGTCCATGTCGTCCTCGATGAGCACCGCGTCGCGCACCGATGCGGTCGGATCGTCGAGGACGGGTGTCTGACTGACGCCCTGGATGCCGTGGTATCCGTCGATCTCGCACATGTCGAGCAGAGTCGAGGGAAGATCGATGCTGCTGATGAGCGACGACGAACGACCCGGCGTGCGCCGCGGATCGGCGATCAGCATCGGGACCTGGACGCAGCCCCGATAGTGCATGAATCCCTTGAGCAGGAGGTGGTGGTCGCCCATCATGTCGCCGTGGTCGGCGGTGAAGACGACGATCGTGTCGTCGGTCTGGCCGAGGCGTTCGATCGTGGCGAGGATCTGCCCGACGCGATCGTCGATCATCTCGATCGTTCCGTAGTTGGCGGCCATGGCGGCGCGGGTGACCTCGGGGCTCGTCGCACCCGTGAGCGCGACCCACTGGTTCATGTCGTGCACCGACATCTTCTGCGCCATCTTCAAGTACTCGGGGGCACCGTCCATCGGATCGTCGAACGTGGCGGGGAGTTCCATGTCGGCGGCGTCATGGCGGTCGTACCACTGCCCCGGAGGGGTGAACGGGTGGTGCGGGTCGGGGAACGACGCCCACGCCAACCACGGAGATCCCTCCTCCGCCGCTTCCTCGATGAAGTTGATCGTGCGGTCGGCGACGAACGAGCTGGAGTGGAACTCTTCGCCGTACGGCGGGTCGTACACCTGCCACCAGGGGTCGCCGCCACGCGCCTTCGGGTTGTCGGCGGTCTGGGGGACGACGAGGTCGTCGTGGCGGGCGCCACGCTCCATCGCCCATTGGTAGTGGTGCCCCTCGACGGCCGCTCCATGGTTGAGCGACAGCTCGACGGTGTCGAAGCCGTAGAAGTCGTCGGGCCAGTCGGGGTCGCCGTCGAGGAAGTGCTCGGCGAACTCGAGCTCGTTCCAACCGGCGGGCCAGGGATCAACCATGGACGGTTCGTCGTGCGAGCCCCGCGACGTCAGCCGACTGATGCCGTTCTGGAGATGTGACTTGCCGAGCAGTGCCGTGCGGTAGCCCTCGGCACGGAATCGACGGACGTAGGTGTTCGCCCCCCACTCGAGGGAGCGATCGTTCGTGATCACGCCGTGGTTCGAGGGCATCCGACCCGTGATGAGGGTGCTCCGATTCGGCATGCACACCGGATTGCTCACCCAGGCGCTCTCGAACACGGTCCCGCGCGCGGCGAGCGCGTCGAGGTGGGGTGTCCTGACGACCGGGTTGCCCATGAATCCGACGTGGTCGGCACGGTGCTGATCGGTGATGATGAACAACACGTTCGGACGTGCGGCGGGATCGGACATGGCGTGGTTCCCTTCAGGATCAGACGAGCGAATCGGTGAGTGCGAGGATCGGTTCGACGTGATCGCCGAGCACGCGGAGGCGTTCGTCGGTGCTGTCGCCGACGACGAACCGATGGTTCAGCTGTGCGAGCACCACCGCATGTTTCCACAGCGCGAACGCCTCGTACCACTGGACGTGTTCGACGTCGTGACCCGCTGCCGCGTACCGCTCGACGATGCTGTCGCGCGAGGGGAAGCCGGTCATGTCGAGGGCGATCGTCGGAGCCCGATCGGTCGGGTCCGCCGGTTCCTTCCAGTAGCCGAGGAGCGTGCCGAGGTCGACGAGCGGGTCGCCGAGCGTCGCCATGTCCCAGTCGAAGATCGACGACACCCGGTCGGGATCCCCCGGCGTGAACATGGCGTTGTCGAGCTTGTAGTCGTTGTGCAGGATCGACACGCGAGTCGTCGGCGGTCGGGTGGCCCCGAGGCGTTCGTGGACCCGGTCGAACAGCCCGAGTTCGGCGGTTCCACCACGGATCCGGTGCCAGCGGTCATGCCAGCCGGCGAGCTGTCGTTCCACGAACCCGTCGGGGCGGCCCAGTCGCTCCAACCCGACCTCTGCGGCGTCGATCGCATGGAGTTCGGCGAGCGCGTCGACGAGCGCCATCGAGACCCGGCACGCAGCGTCGGGGAGTTCTGCCAGACCGGGCGGGATGACGTCGCGCACGACCAGTCCGCGGCGACGTTCGACGACGAGGAACGGCGCGCCGATCACCGAGACGTCGTCACAGAACGCGAGCGCCCGCGGAGCCGGATCGAACACCGGGCCGAGACCGCGCAGCACCCGGAACTCCCGGGCCATGTCGTGGGCGCCGGGCGCGATGTCGCCGAACGGCGGTCGACGGACCACCAACTCGGTGGTCCCGACGGTCACGCAGTACGTGAGGTTGGCGTGGCCGCCGGTGAACTGCTCCACCTGCAGCGGGCCGTCGAGATCGGGCACCTCGGATCGGAGCCAGAGTTCGAGACCGACCCAGTCCTGCGGGTCGGAGACAGGTGAGGTGTCGGACTCGGCCGGTGTGTTGAGATTCGCCATCAGATCGAATTCATCCCATCTCGGCCATCACATCAGGGTGATGCCGCCGTCGACGAGCAGCATCTGCCCGGTGACGTAGCCGGCCATCGACGAGGCGAGGAAGAGTGCGGCGTCGCCCATCTCCTCGGGCTCGCCCCATCGGCGCATCGGGATTCTGCTGATCGTGGATTCGTAGACGTCGGGGTCGTCGTGGCTGCGGCTGGTGAGCTTGGTGTTCACGAAGCCGGGCGCCACTCCGTTCACCCGGATGCCGTGCTTCGCCCACGCGGCGGCGAGCGACTTGGTGAGCGTGACGAGTGCGCCCTTGCTCGCGGAGTAGGCGGGCTGGCCCGGGGTGGCGATGAAGCTCGAGGTCGAACCGATGATGACGATGCTCGCCGCCTCGGACTCGGTGAGGTGCGAGCGGAAGGCCGTGCACAACGCCATCACGCCGTTGAGGTTGACGTCGACGACCTGCCGAAACGTGTCGATGTCGTACTCGGCTCCTCCGTACGCCACCGTGCCGACGCTGGGCACGAGCACATCGAGCGCGTCGAAGCCGGTGGCGAGTGCTTCCGCCGCGCCCGGGTCGGCCACGTCGAGCTGATGGAACACGAGCCCGTCGAGGTCACCGTCCGGATAGTCGGCAGCGCTCGCGCGGGTTCCCGTGACGTGCACGTCGGCACCTGCCATCTGGAATCGCCGGGCGGTGCCCAGGCCGATCCCGCTGCTCCCACCGGCGACGAGTACCTGTCGCCCTGTGAAGTCGATCACCGTCGGTGCGTCAGTCGTCGACCAGGACGGGCGGGGTGTTCTCGCTCATCGTCTCGGTGAGCACGTCGTCCGGCGTGCCGATGATCGCTTCGTAGATCTCCTGCGGGATCCCGCGCTGCCACGGGCGGTTCGGGTCGAACTCCGGCTGTGGCACCGGAGTGTCGGTCGACTCGAAGACGTCGGGGTTGCGGTAGCGCTCGAGTTCGTCGGCGGAGATGCCCGCGAGTTCGACGACCTCGGGATCGATCCAGGCCCGCCCGTCGATCGGCTTCGCCGACGTCGCGACTTCGAGGCTGAGATCCTCGGGGCCGGCGAAGTAGATCGAGTGGCACATGCC
>NZ_BAOL01000255.1 GCF_000350145.1 Ilumatobacter nonamiensis YM16-303
CGCTCCGTGCGCGAACTGTTCACGAGAACGTCGGACCAGCGCGAACCGTGTTACGCATCGGCGAAGCCGAGTGCGAGGCCCGCCGAGTGGTGTTCGAGCGCCGCGAACGTGCGCTCGACCAGCGCATCGAAGAGCGCCGTGCCGCGCTCGTTGGCCGGATCGATCGTGAGCAAGCTCGCGCCGAACGACACCGCGTAGAACACGAGCCCTTCGAGGTAGCCGCGGCGAACCTGGTCCACGGTGACCTTGTCCTCCGGGACCCCGTGACGATGCAGTCCGGCGACGTACCGATCGATCAAGGCGAGGTCGTGGAGCTCGCGCGTCTCGACGTCCAGATTGTTCGCGCAGAAGTAGACGATGTCGGTTTGTCCCGGAGCGCGCATGCACAGCTGCCAGTCGATGACCCCGACGGAGCCGTCGTCGTAGAACAACAGGTTGTCGAGTCGGAAGTCGCCGTGGATCAGCGTTGCCGGGTCGTCGTAGTGACGCTCGATCCACTCCGGAATCCCGGGAACGAACTCCTCGCACCAGCGCAGACAACGCGCGGGCAGCACGTCGCCGTAGCGCTCGAGGAACAGAGGCCAGCCGATCGCGAACGTGTCCTGCAGCGTGAGGATCGCCGGGTCGTCGAGCCCCGGCAGCCACTCGAGGCGCGCCAAGCGCGGGTCCTCGAACCATTGCGCATGGTGCTGGGCGATGACGTCAATCGCGCGCTCGGCCTGGCCGATGGTCGCACCGGCGACGTGATCGCCGACCACACCCGGGCGGAGATCCTCGAGGACGAGCAGCGGTGGGTCGACGATGTTCACGAGAGCGGTGGGGATCCGGATGTCGACATCTGGCGCGATGTCGCGGTAGAAGCTGTGCTCGCGCACCCAGACACCCATCATCTCGCCGATTGCCCGCGCGCCCGGATCGAGCGTCGGCATCTTCACGATCACCGACGCCGGGGCGGCCGGATCGCTCGACGTGATCGTCACCCGGGCGAGTTGGCCCATGAAGCCGGAACCCTCGCCGATCTGCGTCACCTCGACGGCGTCGATGACGCGTCCCAGGTGCTCCGTCATCCAGCCGGCGGTCACGCCGTTGAGGGTCTGGGGCACGTCCACGGGTCCATCAACCATGTTCGCAAGGTATGGCGTCCGTCACACCGCCCTGCTACCGGACGCCCCACTCATCCCGTTCTCGTGAACAGTTCCCGCGCTCCGTG
>NZ_BAOL01000254.1 GCF_000350145.1 Ilumatobacter nonamiensis YM16-303
GCCGGAACCGGCATCCGATGCCGCCCATCGGCTACTACGTCCACCACCACGGGGCCGGCCACGCTCATCGATTCGGGAAGATCCGCTCCCATTGCGAGGCCGAGTTGGTCCCGATCTCGGAGAAACCGATGTGGGGCGGACTTCGGCTCCCGAGCGATGTTCCTCCACACCCGATCGATCCGACGGCTGGCGGCTCGTTGCACTGGGCGCCGATCGATGTGGCGCGTATGTCGCGCCGCAGCCAGGTCATTGCAGAATGGATCGTTGCGCATCAACCGCGTGGGTTCGTGATCGACGTGTCGGTCGAGATCGCCATCCTCTGTCGCCTGTTCGGCGTGCCCACGGTGGTCGTGCGCCAACACGGTGATCGGACCGACGCGGGCCACGAGTTGGCGTATCGCAGCGCTCGACGCCTACTCGCTCCGTTCCCTGCCGCGCTCGAGCATCACTCCACCCCGCCTTGGATCGTCACGAAGACCGAGTACAGCGGTTTCGTGATGTCCGATCGCCCTCACCGGAAGGTGGCCGTCCAACGACCAGTTCCTGACCTTCGCGATGTGGTGGTCCTCTGGGGCACCGGCGGTGGTCAATTCGCAGCCGATGATCTCGCCTCCCTGCGGGCGGCGGTGGCACCCCACCGTGTCTGGTGCGCCGGACGATTCGACGGGATCGCGAACTCCGAGGACGACGCGTCGGTGGTCACCTGCGGTTGGGTGTCCGATGTCGGTCCCCTGCTGATCAACCGTCCCGTGGTGGTCGCCAGCGCAGGCAACAACGCCGTTGCAGACGTCGCCGGAGCCGGCTCACCGCTCGTGGTCGTTCCGCAGCAGCGTCCCTTCGATGAACAACTGCGCCACGCGCAGTGTCTGGAGGCAGTAGGTGCCGCCTCGATCGTGTTCTCCGGGTCGAGCACGGCGACGTGGAACCATGCGCTCGCAACCGCTCGGAGCCGACGCGATGTCCTCTCGTCTCTTGCCGATCGAGATGGTGCGGCCGAGGCGGCCCGGATCATCAGCTCCGCCTTCCCGTGCTGAGCACTGACTCGTGATCCGATCATCTGATCAACCCGACGGTCGGGGGCTCGATCAGGCAGCCCCCGATCCGCGATGATCACCCGGAACGGCCGAGAACTCACACGCGGAGCGAATCGCCCGGTTTGTCCTGCTCATGATGGCCTGGTGGTGTGCTCGACACTCGCTCGGCAGTCGCCTCTGCCAGTGCATCGTCTCGCTCGCCATGCTCCATCAGGTAGCCCGAGGTGCATTCTCGCCCGAACAGCAACTCGTGTTCGGCAACCGGGTCCGGAAGGTTCGGCTCGTCACCGGGCTCGCCGACCGAAGAATCCGTCTCGTTCATCGAGAATCAGTCCCCTCTCGTCACGACGTCCTTGAGGGCACCGACGACGTACATCACCGAGAGCAGCAGAAAGAGTGCGCCCACGACGGCGCGCACCTGATCCTCGCCCAGCGACGAGCGCTTGGCGACGGGGGATGCGACGGCATTCGCCACCGAACCTCTCCATCCTCGCAATCCTGCCAATCCGACCTGCTTGGTTTCCATACCGATGGGACTACCCGGGTCGGCACGCGTTCATTCACGGCTCACGGCCACCGATCGCCCCTGGCCGATTGTTCGGCCCCTCCACGCGGGATGAAGACGTGGAGGGGCCGAGAACGTGGGCGCGGAGAATTCAGTTTCGGCGCGAGAAGATGCTGTAGCCGCCCGGACCGATCAGGAAGCCGAGCACGATCAACACGATGCCGAGGATGATCTGGCCCTGGAAGAGTTGGATGATTCCCGCGATGACGAGAATGACGGCGATGAGCCACAGGATGAAAGCCACAGAAGAACCCCTCTGATTCGTTTGACGACTGATCGACCTCGTTCGTTCGGTCACAGCCGAGGACGTGGGTACCCACCGACGGAGGAAAGTATTCGCACCGACGTTCGTCCTCCCGTCTCGGGAGCCGGGTCGGAGCTACCCGATGCCCAGGGCGCTCGCCGTCTGGGGGCCGACGACACCGTCCTGCTCGAGGCCCTCACGAGCTTGGAACTCGATCACCGCGTCCTCCGTCGTCGACGTGAAGAATCCGTCGACCCCGATCGGGAAACCCGTCTCGGTCAATGCGGTCTGAACCTCGATGACGAGGTCACCTTCGTCGCAGAGCTGCACCGGGAGCGCATCGGTGACGTCGTACGAGGGGCAGCGAGGGTCGGTCGGCGCGGTCGGCGGAGGAGGTTCGGTCGTCGGCGCCGAGCTGGTCGGGGCAGCGGTCGTGGGACCGACGAGGCTCGACACCGGCGGACTGGCGATGGTGGTCACCGTCTCGAGCGCGGCCGTGGCGGACGTCGACGGCGAATCGGTGGAGCTGGACTCATCGGGAGCAGTGAGGGCGAGCGCGAGCGCGAGCACGATCCCAGCTGCCACGATCGTGGCACCGCCACGAAGCACGGCCGCCGACCAGTCGGGGAGCGTCGCTGACGGCTCGGTGTCGCCACCTTCCGGGTCGTCCGAACTCGTTGCGGGATCGAGGTTGATGTCGTCGTCACTCACGGTCCTGGGCTCCGTCACACAGCCACAGCCGCGGTGGTCATTGCATCGGCTGCTCGAGTGCACGCTAGCGACGCCTGGCGCGCAATGCGCGAGCGCATCTGGACAAGAGATCACGCGGTCATGAATGACCGCGAGCGGAACGGGTACCCCAGCTCCATGAGCAACGACAACGCATCCATCTCCAACGACGACATCTCCAGCGGACCGACCGAGGACGACGAGAACCTCGACGCTCCCGGCGAGCACTCGAAGGACACCGGCGACGAG
>NZ_BAOL01000253.1 GCF_000350145.1 Ilumatobacter nonamiensis YM16-303
CGGGTCGGCCGGACCCAGCCCCGCGAGGATGCCGAGCCCGCCCATCGGCGCCGCGTTCGCCGAGTTCGTGAAGGCGCCGATCTCGCCGGTGCCGGCCATCACGAAATCGGTCGCGACCGAGCCGCCGAACGCGACGAGCAGGCTGCCGCACGAGAACGCGCTGACGTGCCCGCCGAGCACCCGCGGCTCGTTCGCCCAGCCGCCGATCGGTTCCCAGGTCGCGCCGGCGTCGCCCGAGTACCACACGCCGCCCTTGGCGGTGCCGGCGTAGATCCGTTGACCGTTCGGGCTGACCGCCAATGCCCGAACGCGTCCCGACACCCGCGGCCGGCCTTCGGCCTGACCCTGACGCACCGCCGACGGGCCGATCGGCACCCACCGGTTCGTGTCGTTCACCGGGAAGACGAGCGGAGCCGGCGCGGCCAGTGCTGCCGCGTCGGCGGCAAGGGGTTCGTCACCGTCGGCGTCCGTGTCGGCCCGTGTTTCGACCGGCGACGCGTGCTCGGCGAGGTAGGCCTGCATCGCGTCGCGCAACGCCCGCCGATCGACGGTGCCTTCGATCGATGCGACGTGGGCCTGGCGGGCCGCCGCGTTCTGACGCTTCGCCGCCTTGCGCCGCGCGTGGCGCGCGTTCGCCTCCTGTGCCTCGCGCGCCGCAGCCGCATCGGCCGCGGTGTGGTTCGCCGTGTCGGTCATCGCCCGTCACCGCCGTCGCTCTGATCCATCACGCGCACCCAGCCCTCCTGGATCTCGTGGGGTGTGCGCGGCAACAGCGCCGCCTGCGTCGCCGACACGATCGGATCGTCACGCCAGGTCAACGGTCCGGTCCGTCGGGTGAACTGCTGGTTCTCGCCGAGCAGGTCGACCTTGGGGAGGCGGATCTCGGCGGGGTCGACCAGCACCGGCCCGACCCGCACCGACGGCATCAGCCGCGCAAGACCTCTGCCGGTCCAGGCGTCGGCGAGCGCCAGCGCCTTGCGCGGCAGGATGCCCGAGGTGACGTGGACCCGCCCGGCCGGCAACATCAACAGCGTCAGGCGCACGGCCTGGCCCGGTCGTAGGAACAGTGTGTCCTCGGCCACGAGCAGGGGATGATCGAGCGGAGCCAGGTCGGGCGCGTCGACCGTGCCGAGCAGGCCGAGTTGCCCGCGGTGGCGACCCACGTCGTTCGCGTCGGCGGCGAGCGCCTTGTCGACCAGGTGGAACCGGTCGTAGTCGTCGTCGACGTAGAAGCCGAGCAGCGAATCGTCGCTGCGCTGAAGGTCACCGAAGCGCACCGGGAAGCGCTGATCGGTGAGCGCCTCGAACGCCGTCATCCGCGCCGGTTCGCCGCCCGGCGCGGTGACGATCACCTCGCCCACGTCGTCGGGGATGTCGAGGCGCAGCGTCGCCTTCACCACCGCGATCGGGCGCCCGACGAGTGACGCGACCGATGAGGACCCCAGCGCTGCGTACGTGTCGACCGTCCACAGGGTGGTGTCGATCGCCCGGAGCAACGCGGTCAGCGACGAGTCGACGCCGGCAGTGCCGGACGCGCGGTGGGCGACATCGGCGCGCACCACGCCGGCTGCGATCTGACCGATCGTCAGCGCCCCCGGACCGAGTTCGGCCAACGGTCCAGCGCCGGGCGGGACCGGTCGGCCGGGGGCGGGATCCCACCGCACCGCGCCGGTGATCTCGTGGTGGCTGAGTTGGCCCAACGCGGTGCCCTCGACGTCGAACGCCTCGAACGCTTCGTCGATGTGGTCGGCCATGAAGTACCCGGCCACTGGGTTGACGGCGAGGTTCGGTTCGAGTTGGTTCACGAATGCCTCGGGCGCGGCGAGTGGATCGCCGGTGTACGCGGGATCGACGAGGCGGAACAACCATCGCGCCCCGTGTTGCATCCGCGGTGCGACGCGGATCGCGGCCGGCGTGCCGTCGACCTCGAGTTCGGACGTGGTCTGAGCGTCGCCGAGCGGCACCTCGAGCGTGCGGCCGAACGCGTCGACCAGGCGCAGCTGGAGCAGTCGGATCGTGCCGCCGAACATGGTGATCGGATCGCGGGAAGCGACCGGCCGGTCGTCCTCATCGACCCCGCTGGTGAGGTTCCCGACGAAGTCGATGCCGAGCAGTTGCTCGCGGATCCCGTCGAGCGACGCCGACGCCAGGTCCAGCGGTCGCAGGAAGTCGTCGAGGCGTTCGAGCACGGCCTGCTCGTCGGCGTCGAGCACCTGCTCGGTCGCCTCGCGCTGCTCCTCGGCGGCCAGCCACCGCTCGATGCCCGCGTGCAGCGCGTTCGACAGGCCGCGGCCCACCGGGCTCCGGCCGACGAACTCCCGGGCCACCGGATCGACGAACGGATCGTCGGTGCGGCGCAGGTCGAGGTCGCCGAGCTCCCAACCGGCGAGGCCGGTGCTGCCGACCAATTCGACGCGCCACTCCAGCCACAGCGGCACCCACGGCTGGCGCCACGCGGTCACCCCCAACGGGCTCGGTGTGGTTCCGACGATCGCCGAGAGTTTCGCGACCTCGGCTGCCGCCTGGTGACCGACGATCGTGTCGTAGGTGGACACGCTGTCCCACGCGTCGCCGGCGACCGCCTGTGGGCGCCGCCCCCGCGTGGTCGCAGGTGCGGTCGACAGCGTGCCGACGCCGGTGCCGTCGTAGCGTCCGTCGGGCGCGTACAGCCGCAGCATCTCGGCCTGCACCCGCGTCTGGAACTGCCCGACGATCGCGGGGTCCGGCGCCGCCGCCTCGGCGACCCAGCGCGTCACGTACGGGTTGAGCAGCATCGCCTCGCGGACCACCTGCAGCACCTCGAAGGGGAGGGCACCGGAGCCGAGGGTTGGCACCAGGTCGGCGCCGTGCACGACGTTCTTGATCTCCTGCACGATCTCATTCGGGAAGCGGCACCGCAGCAGTCCGTCGGCATCGTGGAGCCCGTCGTGGTGGTGGCGCAGACTCGGCCGGGCGCCCTTGATCGCCACGACCGGCGCCTGGGGGCGGAAGATCCTGGGTGCCGGACGTTCGACCGTGCGGCGGCTCCCCAGCGCGTTCGCGCTGACCCGCCCGTCCACCCCGGCGAGGGCGGCCTTCGGGTCGACGATCGCACCCGCCGGACCGGGGGCGTTCCGCTCGCTGAACACCACCGCGTCGCGCCAGCCGACCTGCGGGTCGAGTTTGTCCGGTGTGCGCGCCGAGCCCGCGTTCGCACGGCCCTTGCGGCCGACCGTGGTCGGATTGGTCGACGCCGTGTCCTCGACCCGGAGCTGATCGGGTCGTGCGTTCGGCAGTGGCGGCCCGGCGAGCGACCAGAACGTGTCGGCATGCTCGCGTTCGGCGATGTCGCGGGGTCCGTCGGGTTCGCCCAGCCGGTCGATCAGGTCGCTGCTGAACGCCGCCGCCAGCAGTTCGGCGCCGCGGCGGGCCTCGGGTGAGGTGCCCAGCGTGTCGGCGCCGAGCGCGGCGACGACGTCGTCGGTGTCGAGGCCGATCGCGAGCGAGAGCGCCGACTCGCCGGGCCGTTCGTCGACCCCGGCGGGCGGGGCGTCGACCGGCACCCCCGTGACCATGCCGTGCAGCAGCGACAGGAACCTCGGCGGGCGGGGGCTGAGCACGAGCCGGGAGAAGCGCTCGACCGGCGACGCCAACTGTGGCGCGACGTCGGCATAGGTGAACGTCGTGTCGGCCCCCTTGACCATGACCTCGGTGACCGGTTCCTCGGCCGGGCGCTGGAGCACGCCGGTGTCGGACAGGCGATCGAGAGCCGGTTCGTCGGGGTCGTAGGCGACGGGATCGCCTTCGGGGTCGAGATACCAGCCGTAGTCGTTGACCTTCTGGGTCAGTGCGCCGCTGCCGACCGCGAACAGCGGATCTCGTTCCTGGTCGGGGCTCCAACCGGCCACCACGTAGGTGGCGACGTCGGCGAAGAATCCGTCGGAGGCGGTCTCGGTGAGCTGGTCGATGTCGTCGAGCGGATCGTGGAAACCGAACCGGCCGGCGCTCGCGTGGTAGCTCGCGGTCCACAGCGGGGACCCGCCGACGGTGCCGTCGACGCGGTCGAACTCGGCGGTCCCGTCCGGGGTGTCGCCGGTGAAACCGTCGAGGTCGGTGACGGTTCCCTTGCGGGCGTCGATCACCCACCCGCGCAGCATCGGCCGATCGAACCCGTTCGGGAACAACGCCCGCACGACCACCCATCGCTCCGGCAGTTCCGGCAGCTCGAGCTCGCCGCCGGCGTCGGACTCCGCGCCGCGCAGCAGCGCGTCGGGCGTCGCCCAGTGGAGGTGGACCCCCGCCGGCAACGGGTCGCCGGTGGCGAACGGCGGCGGGTCGTCGAAGCCGCCCGTCACGGCGACGACCGGTTCGGCGACCGACGGATGCGCCACGTATGCCTGCACGTCGATCGGCACCAGGATGCGACGGTTGCGGTTGAGGGCGGGATCCCACGTGGTCAGCGTCGACACGTCCATGTCGGCGCGCACGGCGCTCGCCCAGCGTTCCGCGAACACCGCGGTGTCGAGGATCTCGCTGTCGATGATGAAGTCGAATCCGCGGGGCATGTCAGATCTCGTTCTGGTCGAAGACGAAGGTGTGCGAGACGACATCGCGGTACGACACCGTCGGATGGAAGACGTCGGCGACGATCTCGTTGTCGACGTCGCCGAACACCTGCCGCCACGGGAAGCGGATCAGCTGGAGGGCGTACTCGGCGCTGTCGAGGTCGGTGACGCCGTCGCCGTCGTCGTCGGCGCCGGTCTCGGGGTGCGTTGCGAGTTCGTCGGCGAGGCGGCGGATGTCGACGACGCCCGATGCGCCCCGGTAGCGAAACGGCACGTCCACGGCCGCGTTCGGGTCCTGCGTCAGGTACTCGAAGGTGTCCTTGTCGCGGGGGAACAGGGTGGCGGACCGCTCGCCGCCCGCGTCGGTGACGTCGAAGCCGAACTGCACCCCCTGGCGCGGCTCCTCGATGTGCACGACCTGGGGGATGCCGTCGAACAGGCACAGCAGCACGGCCGGCGCCAGTCGCTCGAGGCGAAGCAACCGGATGCGTCGATCGTCGTCGTCGGGGAACTGGGCGTCATCGCCTTCGGCCGGATCGACGTCGAACGCACGCACGTGCATCCCGGGCCAGCCGGCGACCGCGTCGGAGCGCAGCAGGAAGCCGCTGATCGGGCCGGCCTCACCGGTGCGCCGAGCGTTCGACGCCCCCAGGCGAACGTTGCGTTCTTCGACGTCGAGCTCGACGCGGATCGCGTCGTACTGGGTGCCGAGCTGGACGCGGTCGTCGCTGTTGACGGTGCCGACGCTGAGCGCTCCCTGCACGATCGCGTCGGTCCATTGACGGTCCACGAAGAACCATCGGATCGACTCCGGTGGCAGCAACTCGGTGTCCGCGACGAGGTTCGCGAAGGGGACCCCCTCCAGGAGTCGCAGTCGCACGAGCCAGTTGCGCAGCTC
Source organism: Ilumatobacter nonamiensis YM16-303 (assembly GCF_000350145.1). Lineage (GTDB taxonomy): Bacteria > Actinomycetota > Acidimicrobiia > Acidimicrobiales > Ilumatobacteraceae > Ilumatobacter_A > Ilumatobacter_A nonamiensis. Next base: position 5,443 of record NZ_BAOL01000253.1, read on the forward strand.
GGCGGGCATGGCGGTGTCGTCGTCGGGACCGAAGTCGAGCACCGGCGTGTTCGACACGAACGCGTACTGCGTGGCGAGCCCGTGGATGACGTCGAGGTTCTGGTTGATCATGTGGACTCCCCGTCGTGATCGTCGGCATCGGATGGCCGGGTCGGTTCGGCGACGAATCCTGTGCCGCCGGTGAAGGGCAGGCGTCCACCCTCGGCGATGCTGCCGATGATGTCGTTGTCGATCACGTTGCCGCCGCGTGTGATCAGCGTGGCGTCGGGATCGAGGGTTACGCCCACCAGATCCGAGACGAGCCCGGCGAACGGAAACGTCGGTCCCGTGACGGCGTCGAGGATCAGGTCGTCGGCGATGGCGTCGGCCACGAGTTCCACACGCGCCTGGTCGAGCGGTCGTTTGAGCGAGTCGCGGATCGCGACCGTGCCGATGTCCTCGAGGACCACCTCGAGGTTGGGCGTGTCGATGTCGCGGACCGCCGAATAGATCTTGTCGAGATCGCCCCGCAACGCTGCGGCGTCGATGCCCAGACCCGCGGCCAGCACGTCGCTGGGCAGCCCGTCGACATCGATCGGTCGTCCCGCCGTGACGAGCGGTCGAGGGTTGCCGAGGAACAGGTCGGGGTTCTCGGCGATCGCACCGGCGAGCATCCGACCGGCCCTCGGGCCGAGCGTCCGGAAGTCGGCGTACGCGACCTCGCCGAGCAGCTCCTCCCAGAACGGTCGGGCTGCATCGAGGAGGGCGCCCGCGCGGGCGGTGCGGTACTTGTCCTGACGCCACCGCAGCAACGACGCGACGATCGAGGGCTGCGAGAGCGCGAGCAGGCGGCCCACCTCGAACGCGGCGGCGAGCGAGAGGTCCTCGCGACCGTCGGCGATCACGATCCGCAGCTGATCGGAGCTGTGCGCGAGCGGCAAGCGGTTCTCTTCCTGTGGCGCCGGGTGGGGCACGAGCGGCCCGCGATACCACGACCGTGTGGCGTCGCCGTCGCGCGTGGTGTGGGGCAAACCGACGTGGCCGGTCTCGACCACCTCGAGCGGCAGTCGACCGTCGGGCGGCTCGGCCGAACCGCCGGCGTGGCCGAGCAGTCGGGAGTCGAGCCCCTCCATCAGCGACCGGAACGTGGTGTCGCCGACCGAGGTGAAGCTCCAGTGCATCAGCACCGGGAACGTGTACTCGACATCGACCGCCTCGAAGACGCCGCCCGGCACGAAGATGCCCTCGGCGAACTCGGCGAACTCGGCGAACTCGGCGACGTGGCGGAAGTCCCGAGCCATCTCGACGCGGATCTGGGCGGACACATCGGCATCGAGCCCGGCGACCGACCAGTCGGAGCGCGCCGAGCTGGCCGCCGCGCCGGACCCCGCCACGCCGGACGCGAACGACGTCGCCGTCGTGCCGATCCCGGTGTCGGCCGCAGAGCGTGGTTCGGCTGCGGGCCGGACGTCGCCGAGCGGTAGCGGATCGACGAGGACCTGCCCGAGCAGGCTCTCGTCGACCCCGCGCTGCGACGCCGCGGTGTGCATCGTCAAGTGGTCGTCGGCCGCCGCGTCGGCGACGAGCACGTGCGACGTGTTGACGAATGACGTCGCCAGGACCGACACCTCGGGGGGCGGGTCGAGCGAGCGTTCGAGCAGCCGGTCGAACTGACCCTCGAGGTTCACCAGGCACGCCGAGTACTTCACCGGGACCTCGTTGCCGTCGTCGTCTCGGCCGGGGAGCGGCAGCCGATTCGAGATCACGACCGCCAGGAACCCGTCGTCGTCGCCCAGCAGCAGCTCGGTGTCGCTGATGTCGACCTCGCGGGCGTGGGCCAGCAGCGCCACGTCGTTCTGGGTCGGGAACACCCGGTCGATGACCGACTTGCGAACCCGCAGCCGGTTGCCCTTCTCGACGTCGACCGGACCCGCCAACTCCACGCCGGCGGTGATGCAATCGGCGGCGTCGATGCCGGTCTCGAGAATCGCCTCCCCCTCGGCGATCAGGACGAGCGCGAGCCACGGCCGCCGCCGACCATCGGTGGTACCGATGTCGCGCTCCCACGGCAGCGTCCGACGCTTGATCACCACTTGGGGAAGCCGCGCCCCGTAGTTGCCGAACGAGTTCGCGGGTGGGAACGTCGACAGCACCTGGTCGGGCGGCATCAGATAGCGCGGCGACTTCACCCGGAAGTGGATCTGTCGGTCCTCGACGCGCAGATCGTCGGCGTCGAGATCCGTGGTGCCGGTGTCGGCGGAGAGCTCCTGACTGCAGGTGAGCCGCCAGTCTCCCGCCACCAACGGGGGAGTGATGCTCGTGTAGAGCTGGAAGTGTCCTTCGGGAATCGTCATCGGCGGCCTCCCCCCACCTCGGCGAACGGGCCGGTCCGCTGCGTGTCGGGACGAGACGGTGGTGCCGCGACCGACCGCGGCAACGTCACGGCGGCGGGGTCGCTGCTGCGGCTGCGACCGTCGGCGGGCACCCAGGTGACCGCGGCGCCTGCGCCGGTGATCGAACGGAAGCGCGCCACGACGTCGAGCAGTCCCCGCTCGGCGATCACGTCCGCGACGTGATCGACCGACTCGCCCGACCCGATGACCGCGGCGAGTTGGCGTGAGCCGCCGGTCCTGGTTCGAATCGAGCACCCGCGGTCGTCGATGTCGTCGACCTCGAACAGCAGCAGCGACAGGTCGCCGGCCTGTACCACGACGGGATCGACGGGCTTGCCGGCGCCGTCGACGACCCGGCTCGCCCCGTGGATCTCGACGGCGAACTCGACGAGGCGCTCGATCGGTGCGCCGCGGAGCGCCACGCCGACCGTTCGGACCCGATCGCCGAACCGGGTGGACACCGCACCGGCCCGCCGCACGAGGTCGCCGGCGACCGTCCAGCCGAGCTGTTGGCGGCCCCGTGTGCCCTCGACCGTCACCACGCATCCGGCAGCCAGGGCACTGCGGCCGCTGAGTCGCGCGACCTGCGACCCGTCGTGCCAACCGCAGACGGTGATGCCGGTGTCGT
>NZ_BAOL01000252.1 GCF_000350145.1 Ilumatobacter nonamiensis YM16-303
CCCACATGCGCATGTCGGGTTCGTGGCATCTGTACCGGCAGGGCGAGAAGTGGCGTCGCCCGTACGAGCAGATGCGTGCCGCGATCGAGAACTCGGACTGGGTCGCTGTGTGCTTCAACGCTCCGCTCGTCGAGACCTACCGACGCCCCGACAAACGACGCCACCCGGGGATGGGTCGGCTCGGTCCCGACCTCTGCAAGCAGGACGCCGACCTCGGACTCGTCGTGAACCTGCTGCTGTCGTACCCCGATGCGGCGGCGCGGATCGGCGAGGTGCTGCTCGATCAGCGGGTGATGTGCGGAGTCGGCAACGTGTACCGCTGCGAGGTGCTCTGGGCCACCGGGATCAGCCCGTTCGCTCCGGTCGGCGAGCTGTCCGAGGGCGATGCCGTCCGCATCGTCAACACCGCAGCGTCGCAACTCCGGGCGAACCTGCATCACAGCGCACGTGTCACCACGACATCGACCCGAGGCGGGCTGGCCGTGTACGGCCGCAACGGTCAGCGCTGCTCACGCTGCAGCGGCAGCATCGACATGCGTCGCATGGGCACCCACAACCGGGTCCTGTACTGGTGCCCGGGCTGCCAGAACCACCTCGACCCGCGGGTGTCGCGGAACCCGGATGACACTCCGGTGATGGACCCACACCCGGCAGCGCAGCGCTTTCTCGCCGACCTGCCCTGGAATCGCGACGTCGTCTGACGCGTCGCGATTCGTTCAGCCGCGCCCGAGGATCCGGTCGACGTCGATCTCGACGACCGCGCGGTCCTCGCGTTCCTTCGGCGTTCGATACCGCTCGGCGTAGCCGTCGATTCCGGGCTGCACGCCGGTCGGGTCGGTCACCAACCGGACCGGGCCCTCGAGTGTGAGCCAGCGCCCGCCGTCGACCTGACACACCGCCGCACGTTGTCCGGCATCCTGCATGCGGCCTGCGTTGACCGATTTCTGCGATGTGGCCCACGTGATCACGCGGGCGACGCGCGCGTCCGCGTCGTAGCTGAAGCCCACGGCGACGACATGCGGCGAACCGTCGGGTCGCAACGTCGTCAGCGTGGCCAGATGGCGTTCCCGCAGGAACGTCATCACCCCGTCGTCGAGATGGTCGAGATCGAGTGCCATCGCACCATTCAATCCACGGGTTGCCGGCACGCGCCGGGTCGGCCGAGGGATGCTCGATCGGTGCAAACGGCTGCAAGCTTCGTGAGCGAACCCGGCGCTACGTGCGCGGGCGGATCACCACGAGCGAGTCGTCGGCCGACTGAGCACCCCAGATCTCGTCGCCTCGACCGAGGATCTGGCGCACACCCGCCGAATCGGCAGGGAGCGGGAAGGTCTCGAACGACTCCGACGCGGGGTCGAAGCGATGGAGCGCGTTCCCGCCGAAGTCGCTCACCCACACCTGATCGACATGATCCACGTACACCGCGTACGTTGCCGGCGCCGGACCGGGCAGTTGCCACGTGCTCCAGTCGCCTGCATCCGATCCACCATCGGTCGGCGTGAACCGACTGAGCTGACCGCTGTTCCATTCGCTGACCCAGATGGCGCCGGACGAGTCAGACCACACTCGCCGAGCGCCCTGCTCGGGGGTCGGGGGCTCGATCACCGTGGCCTCCCCCTCGGAGTCGATCGCTCCCACGTAACTCCCGGCGAGCGAGGCGTAGTAGATGTGGCCGTCCGGCGTGGCCGTGATGCCGTATGGCCCCGGCCCGCGAGGTGATTCGTGGACCTCGACGACCTGCGACGCCGGGTCGAGCACACCGTAGATGCCGTTTTGTCCGGTGAACCACAGTCGGCCGTCGCCGGCGAACGCGGCCGTGTTCAGATTGGCGTTGTCGGTGCCATCGGGCAGGGGGAACACGGTGACGACATCACCGGTCGCGTCGACGCTCACGATCGCGTCGAGGCCGCCGTCGGTGACCCAGGCAACGCCGTTTTCGTCGACGATCACGCCGTGGGGTGCCGAGCCATTGCCGAGCGGAATGTGGCGGGTCTCTCCGGTGACCGGGTCGAGGTGACCGAGCGCGCCGGCGCGCTGGGCCGTGTACCACACCCCTCCATCGGCAGCGGGTGCCACATCGTGTGGTCGCGATCCCGCGGGCACCGGGAACTCCACGGTTTCGAGATCGTCGAACGCCACCGGCTGAGGCGGCGTCGACGTGGTCGGTGGCGATGTCGTGTCCGGCGCGGGAAGCGACGTCTCCGACGATGTGGACGTGGGTGCCGCTTCCGAGGGCGGGGGTTCGTCGACGGTCGTGTCGGTCACGTCGGGAGCAGTCGTTGCCGTCGTCGGATCGGTGGGAACCGAGGTCCCCGCCGATTCGCCGGACGACGTGCACCCCGCGAAAGCGAGGGCGACCGCCCCGATGACGATCGGCCGACGAAGTGACATGATCCACGGTCTCACGTCTGGGCGGGTCAGTCCAGCCGCCGATGGCGAGCTGGGTCCGCCAGCCGTCGAAGGTGACTACTCGGTGGCGATGGCGTCGAGGACGTTCATGTTGCTCGCCTTGTACGACGGGTACAGCGCGGCGAGGAGGCCGGCGATCACCGCGCCGATGAGGATCATGATGATGATCATCGGGCTGAACGCGAGGTCGCTGATGATGCTCTCGGGGACCGCCTCGCTGAGTACGACGCCGAGGAACGTGCCGAGCACGACACCGATCAGCGCGCCGAACACGGACACGATGACCGCTTCCCACCGCACCGACTTGCGGGTCTGGCGTTTGCTCATGCCGACCGCGCGGAGCAGACCGATCTCGCGGGTGCGTTCGTAGACGCCCAGCGCCAACGTGATCGAGATGCCGATCACCGCGATGACGATCGCGAACAGCAGCAGGATCGCGATGAGGAACAACAGTTGGTTGATCTGGTCCTCCTGCTCCTGCAGGAACTCGGCGTTCGACTGCACGCTCGCCTGCGGGAACTGTTCGAACGCGGCGCGGACCGCGGCGTCGCCCTCGTCGGGGTCCACGTCGTCCTTCAACGCGGCCAGGGCGAAGACATCACTCTGCGTCTCGCCCCCGCTGATCTCGTCGAGCAGTTCGAGGTCGATGAACCAGTTCAGCCCGAACGAGTTGTCGCCGAAGATCAGGTCCACCGTGAGGTCGCGCACCTCCCCGTTCTGGAACGTGACCGTGGCCGTGTCACCGAATTCGAGATCGGCCGATTCCGCCGCCTCGTCGTGCACGGCGAGCGACGTCGGCGACAGGTCGTCGAAGCTGCCCTCGATGTTGTCGAAGTCGACGAGCTGCGCCGACGCCTGCGGGTCGACGGCGGTGAGCACCTTGCTGTCGTCGTCGACCTGTGCGGTCACGACTCGGAAGGGAGTGGCCGTTTCGATCTCGGGGAGCTCCGCGAGCGTCTCGACGACGACCGGCGGGAAACCACCGTCGCCCGGTCCGCCTCCCGCACCCCCGGAACCCTGGACGATGTAGTCGGCGGACACCGATCGTTCCAGTGCGGCGGAGATCGAGACGCGCAGTGAGGACGCAAAGACCGCAGCTGCGCTCACCAAGGCCACTCCGATCATCAGCGCAGCGGCACTGGACGACGTCCGCCGTGGCGCACGCGCCACGTTGTCCCGCGCGAGCTTGCCCGGGGTCTTGAACAGCTTGGCCACCGGCCATCCGATCGCGCGGGTCACCGGTGTCGCCACGGTGGCAGACACGCTCGCGACGCCGAGGAACAGGAGCAGCGTGCCACCGCCACCGAGCACGATCAGTCCGACGGTTCCTCCCGGTGACACGAACAGTCCGATGAGCAGCATCGCCAGTCCGATCGTCGCGGTGACGGCGCCCACGACCAGTCGACGGGAACGGATCGCGGCGAAGCCGAGCTCGGGACGCATGGCCGCGACGGGCGGAATCTTGGCCGCGCGGCGGGCCGGCACGATGACCGAGACCATCGTGACCCCGATTCCGACGATCGCCGACACGAGGATCGTGCGCGGGAGCAGCACCGGCGCCGACGACGGGAAGCCCGCTCCTGCGGCGTTGAAGGCGAGCACGATCATCTGTGCCACGCCGAGTCCGGCGAGCACGCCGATGATCGTCCCGGCGATGCCGACACCCAGGGCTTCCAGGGTGATCATCCGCCGGACCTGCTTGCCCGACGCACCGATCGCCCGGAGCAGGGCGAGTTCGCGGAGTCGCTGGCCGATCGTGATCTGGAACACGTTGTTGATGATGAACGCCGCAACGAATGCGGTGACGAAGGCGAAGATCAGCAGGCCGGTTCCGAAGATGCCGATGAACTGCCCGATCTGGTCCTGGAACTCCTCGATGAGCGTGTCCCGATCGACGATCTCGTAGTCGTCGCCGACGGCGGCAACGATCGACGACTCGACGCTCACGATGTCGGCACCGTCCTCGAGACCGATGTTGATCTGATCGACGAGGCCGTTCGTGCCGTACCGGTCGAGCGCGGTCTCGAGATCGAGGGCCACGATCGACGAACCGAGGAAGCTGTCGCTGTCGGGTGTCCCGACCGTGCCGACCAGCGTGCCCGTGTAGATCCCCGTGTCCGTGGAATAGCTGACGGGATCACCGACGTCGAGACCTTCCCGCGTCGCGGTGGCCGCATCGACGACCAGTTCATCGGGACCCATCGGAGCCCGACCGTCCTTGACCTCGACTCCCGCGAGCGTGTCGGTCTCGTACTGGGTGCCGAACATCGGGCCCGTCACCGTGATCGGCTGACCGTCCTCGTTCAAGATCTGGGCGCGAGCGGTCAGGTCGGGTTCGACGACCGCGATCCCGTCGATCCCGTCGAGTTGGTCGACGATCTCGATCGGGACGGGCGGCGGCGAGTTGTCGCTGCCGAAGCTGTCGTCCTCGAACGCGTTCAGGCCGCGCACCTGGAGGTCGACGTCCTGGACGAGGTCTTCGATCAATCCGTCGAACGAGCGCGTCAGACTGTCGGCGAGGACGAAGGAACCGGCGACGAACGAGACGCCGGCGACGACCGCGAAGACGATCGCGATCGTGCGGCCGAGCCGTGCGCGGATGCTCCGGCGGGCGATGAGTGCGGTGGATCCGGCCATGTCAGCTGAGCTGCTTCATGCGTTCGAGGATCTCGTCCGAGGTCGGGTCGGCGAGTTCGCCGTCGATCTGGCCGTCGGCGACGAAGATCACCCGGTCGGCGTAGGAGGCGGCGACCGGATCGTGCGTGACCATGACGATCGTCTGTCCGAACTCGCGCACGGCGCGACGCATGAACTCGAGGATCTCGGCGCCGGTGGTGGAGTCGAGGTTTCCGGTGGGCTCGTCGGCGAAGATGATGTCCGGCCGGGAGGCCAGGGCACGAGCGACCGCGACGCGCTGCTGCTGTCCGCCGGAGAG
>NZ_BAOL01000251.1 GCF_000350145.1 Ilumatobacter nonamiensis YM16-303
TTTCCGGGTCGTCGGGTCCGGGTCCGCAGGGTCCTTCGACGGGGTCGCACGGATCGTCGGTGAGTCCGCCGGGTCCTTCGGGGATGGCCGGATTGGGAACCGGGACCGGATCAGGATCGGGAGTGGGGTCGGGACAGAATTCCTGCAGGGGGTTGCACAGGTCCGCGCCGATGACCGGACCGGAGGGGAACGCGTTCGGTGCCGGCGTCTCGGCCAGAGCCGCGGCTCCGGTGATGTTGAACGCGGCGATCGCGGTGAGCGCCAGCGGGAGGCGGGTGAGGTTTCGCATGGGTCGATGTCCTTTCGTCGTGCACCCGCTCCGTGCGGGTGTCGACGGTCCTGACGCACGACCCATCGCCCGCCTTACACACTTCCGGAGAATTTCTTCGGCCGACGCCGGACACCCGTCCCCGCGCCGGCCACCCTCGGTTCTCGTCGCGCTTCCGCCCGGTTTCCGCAGCGATGCGCGACGAGAACGAAGCGTGGCGGCAGGTCCTCCCGGGTCAGGACGCAGCGGGGTACGGGGTGTCGCCGACCTCGAGCTGCAACCGCTCCAGCTCGGCGGTGAGCTCCGCGGTGATCGCCTCGGTTCCGGGGCGGCCGTAGAGGTTGTCGACCTCGAGCGGATCCTTCACGAGGTCGAACAGCTCCCACTCGATCGGGTTCGCGGGACCGGATGCGCCGGGCTGGTCGAGCGGATCGTTGTAGTAGCAGATCAGTTTGTGGGTGTGGGTCCGCACGCCGTAGTGCGCGGGGCAGGCGTGCGCCCAGTCGTTGTGCATCCAGTAGCGGTAGTACATCGACCCGGGCCAGTCGTCGACCGTCTCACCGCGGAGCAACGGCGCGAATGATCGGCCCTGCACGTCGTCGGGAACGTCCACGCCACAGAGGTCGAGCAGTGTCGGACCGAAGTCGACGTTGGTGACGATGTCGTCCGAGACCGACCCGGCGGTGATCCCGTCCGGGTACTGGATCAACAGCGGCATCCGCAACGACTCCTCGTACATCAGCCGCTTGTCGAACCAGCCGTGATCTCCGAGGAAGAACCCCTGGTCCGACGTGTAGACGACGATCGTGTTGTCGGTCAGGTCGTGCTCGTCCAGGTAGTCGAGCATCCGACCGATGTTGTCGTCCATCGACGCGACGACGCGCAGGTAGTCCTTGATGTAGCGCTGGTACCGCCAGTCGATCTCCTCGTCGAGCGTCAACCCGTCCGGCACCGTCGCCTTGAGGTCGATGATCGGATCGAGGTCGAGCATCTTCATCCGCACCGCCTGCACCACCTCGGCGCGACCTTCGAGATCGTCGCGGAACGTCTCCGGAAACGGGATGTCGACGTCGTCGTACATCGTGAAGTGCGCGGGATCGGGTTCCCACGTGCGGTGTGCAGCCTTGTGGTGGCAGAACAGAGCAAACGGCCGGTCCGGGTCGCGTCGATCGAGAGAGCGGAGGCAGTCGTTGGTGATCAGGTCGGTCACGTAGCCGCCGCGCTCGACGATCCCCTTCTCGGAATCGACGAACACCGGGTTGTGGTAGTGCCCCTGCCCGGGCAGCACCCGCCACCGATCGAAGCCGACCGGATCGTGACCTTCGCCGTGGCCGAGATGCCACTTCCCGTACAGCGCGGTCTGGTATCCCGCCGCTTGCAGCTCCTGCGGGAACGTCCACAACGAGTTGTCGAGGTGCGTGTTGAGGGTGGTCACGCCGTTGACGTGATTGTGCGTGCCGGTGAGGATCGACGCGCGACTGGGTGCACAGATCGAGTTCGTGCAGAACGCGTTGTCCATCCGGATGCCGCCGTCGGCGATCCGGTCCAGGTGCGGTGTCTCGTTGATCCGGCTGCCGTACGCCGAGATCGCGTGCGCCGCGTGGTCGTCGCTCATGATGAACACGATGTTCGGGCGTTCCGAGGTCGTTGCCATGCATCTCTGTCTAGCCGCCCCGCCCCACCCCGTTCTCGTGATCTGTTCCGGCGCTCCGTG
>NZ_BAOL01000250.1 GCF_000350145.1 Ilumatobacter nonamiensis YM16-303
GCTCCGTGCGCGAACTGTTCACGAGAACGGCGGTTCCGGCCGCGTTGCGTCAGCGGCCGGGGGCGCCTTCGCAGTACTTGTTGGTGTAGAGGCCGTCGACACTGTCAGCGACCTCGGTTCCCTGCTCTTCGTAGATCGGTTGGAGGATGCCGTACAGCGTCTCCATCCGCTCCGGGTCGAGGCTGCAGTAGGTGCCGTCCGGGCTGTTCACCGCGAACCCTTCGGACTCCACGAGCTCGAGGCCCGCTTCGTTCAGGCCCTCGCTCAGGCCCCAGAAACCGGCGTGGGTCTCGTTGATGCCGATCATCGCATCGGTGATCGGCTTCGGGTCGTCGAGAAAGTCGATCCATGCCTGCTGCATCACCGGCACGAGTTCGGTGAGGCACGAGTCGAGTTCGTCGGCACGTGGTTGGAGCATGGTGATCACGCCGGGGTAGTTCTCGAAGCCGAGGTCGGCCACCGTGTAGAAGTCGACGTCGGCCGGGCCGCCGTCCTTCCATGCGATGTCGTTCTCGTACTTGTAGACCTCGTTGGTGGCGAACCCCTGCTGGAAGACGTCGCCGCCGCCGGCGACCCACGCCGCATCGGAGCCGTCGTAGCTGGGGTTGCTCTGGTCCTCGGTGATGAAGCCTTCGGAGATCATGAAGTCGATGTAGGACGTCCCGGGGAAGTGCAGCACCTGCGCCCCCGTCCCGGCGATGTCGGCCGGTTCGGAGATGTCGTACTGCTCGGGATCCCACATGACCATCTGCGGGTCCTGATCGAGGGTCTTGGCGATGGCCACCAGCGGGATCGCGCCGGAGTCCTTGATGATGTCGCTGGTCGTCACGTACGCCATGTCGGCGTCACCGTCGGCCAGCGCCGAGGTCTGCGACTTGTCGAAGTTCACGGTCCTGATCGTGACGGTCTCGAGCCCACCCACGGCGTACTGCTCCTGGACGGGACCCGAATACGACACGGTGTCGACGTCGGCGGTGCCGTCGGGCCCGATCAGCTGGTAGGTGCCGCCGTGCTCCAGTTCGGGGAACCAGTCGGTCTGGATCACGAGTTCGGAGGGGCAGTCGCCCTCGCCCGCAGCTGCCTCGTCGCCGGAATCGTCGGTCGACGCCTCGGTGCCCTCGGTTGCGGCCGTGTCCTCGGTTGCCTCGGCCTCGTCGCCTGCGGCGGAGTCCTCGGTCTCGTCGGCGGAATCGCTGTCGGATCCGCATGCCGCGAGCACGATGGCTGCGGCGCTTGCCACGGCAATGGCCCTGGTTGCTCTCATGTTGTTTCTCCCCCTGCTGCGCAGGTGTGTTGGTGGGTGGGTGGTGTTCGAATCAGCCGTGGTTGGCTGAATCGTGCCAGTCACGAATGGCACGAGCGGTGATCGCTCCCACGATCAGGAACATGACGACGCCGAAGAGCGATGCGGTGATCGTCCCCGCGAGCATGTCGGGTCGGTCGGCCGCCTTCTGCTGGCGGACCCGGATGAAGAAGCCGATCCCCTTGTCGCCCTGGTTGAAGAAGAAGTCGGCGACGATCGCACCGATCACGGCGAGACCCGAAGCGATGCGAATCCCGGTCATCAGCGCGGGAAGGGCCGTGGGCAGTTCGAGCTTCCACAGACGCGTCCACCGTCCCGCTTTGTTGAGCGTGAACAGGTCGTGGTGCAACCGGTCGGTCGACTGGAGACCGAACAGCGTGTTCGTGATGATCGGGAAGACGGCGATCAGGAACACCACCGCCAGCCGCACGCCGAGCTTGTCACCGAACACCTGAGTGAGCAGCGGGGTGATCGCGAGCACGGGAACGGTCTGCGCGACGACCGCATAGGGGAAGATCGCCCGCTCGAAGTACCGCGACATGTTCATCACCACGGCGATGCAGACGCCGACCACGATCGAGATCCCCAGGCCGAGCAGGGTGACCTTGATCGTCGGCCACATGTAGCCCATGATCTCGCGGGTGCCCTGGCGTGGATCCCAGAGCGGAAGGAATCCGTCGACGACGACCTCGTGCGGGTACGGCAGCGCATTGCGGCGTTGGAAGGCCTGGTCGAAGGCAAGGGTCGAGTACAGATACCAGACCCCGATGAAGATGGCGAACATGATCGCCGGCGGGAGGAACCGGCCGAGGAAGCCGTCGCCGGCCCGCTTCACCGGTGCCACCCGCGTGGCCGGTGCGCCGGTCTCGTCGTCGATCGCTGCCTCGGGAAGGGCGGTCGCAGAGCCGACGTCGTCCACGGTGGTCACGCGTGCGCTCCCTTCAAGTCGTCGTTGATCCGGCCGCACAGCTCGGCGAACGCCGGTTCGAAACGCAGGTCGTGCGGCCGCTCCGCCCCGAACGGGACCTCGTAGTCACCGATGATGCGGCCGGGTCGGGCGGACATGACGAGCACACGGGTGCTCAGGAACACCGCCTCGGCGATCGAGTGGGTGATGAACAGCGCGGCGAACTTCTCGAGCGCGAACAGTCGCAGCAGCTCGTTGTTGAGGAACTCGCGGGTGATCTCGTCGAGGGCGCCGAAGGGCTCGTCGAACAGGAACACACCGGGGTTGAGGACCAGCGACCGAGCGAGCGAGCAGCGCATCTTCATCCCGCCGGAGAGCTGCTTCGGATACTTGTCCTCGTGGCCCGTCAGGTTGACGAGTTCGATTGCCTTGGCCGCACGGCGCTGGCGCTCGTCCTTGTCGACGTGGTGCAGTTCGGCATTCAGCTCCACATTGCGCTGTACGGTCCGCCACGGCAGCAGGGTCGCATCCTGGAACACGTACCCGATCGAGTCCCGGTCGACGTCGCAGCCTCCGGTGTAGCCGCGCTCGAGGCCGGACGCGATCCGCAGCAGTGTCGATTTCCCGCAACCCGACGGACCCACGACGGTCGTGAACTCACCCGGGGCGACCGAGAACGAGATGTCCTCCAACGCGTGCGTTCCGTCCGGGAAGACCATCGACAGTCCGTCGAAACGGAGCCGTGCAGTGGTGTCGCGGGCAGCCTGGTCGAGGCTTTCGTCGACAACGCTCATGCGTCCGCGACTATACCTCTGGGCCCAGTTCGGCCCCGCTCGCGATCGTGAACATCACGTTTCGCCGCCTCGCCGAACTCCGTTCCGCCAGACGATCCGATCGGGCGGCCCGCCGGCAATCGCCTCGCGAACATTCGCTGCGGGCACGGAGAGGAGGTCGGCGGGTGCCCCGAGGTGCAAGCCGTGTACCGGCGTGGCCGCACCGGCACGACCCAACGCTCGCGAAGAGTTCGTCGAGACCATCGTCCAGGCGTCGGCAGGACGCAGGTGTGCGGCGAGGATCATCAGCCCCGCGGTCTCGAACGGGCAGGCCCGCCCGAGCGGGTTGAAGGGGTCCTGCAAGTTGTCCGCCCCCGCAGCGACGTTCGCTCCGGCGGTTCGCAACGCCTCGACGGCAGTCAGTGCCCTCGGCATGGGCGATCGGCCGCGTCCCTGGAGGAAGAGGTTGGTGTGCGGAAGCGCAACGACGCTGATGCCCGCAGCCGCAACCGCCTCCGCGGTTCGTTGCTGGTCACGTTCCGATTGCTGCCCGAGGCTCACGCAATGGCTCGCCGTGACCGGGAGATCGAATCCCGCTGCGACGTGAGCGGCCAATCGGGCAAGGCCGTCCGCTGCGGGATCGAGGGTTTCGTCGGTGTGCAGGTCGACGGGTCGCCGGTAGTCATCGGCGATTGCCAACAGGATCTCCGTGGCCGAGGCGATCGTGCCGTCACCGGCGACGGTTTCGAGGTGGGGACAACCACCGACGAGGTCGGCACCGCCGTCGAGGGCAGCACGAAGCAGCGCACGCTGATCGGCCCCTCGGTCGCCCGTGATGGGCCAGCCACACAGTGCGACGATCTCGATGTCGATCACATCGGCGACTCGCTCACGGACTTCGACGAGCGCCTCGATCGAGGTCAATCCGTGGTCGACCGTCACATCGGCGTGGGTCCGAACTGCGGTGTAGCCGTTGCCGGCCATCAGGCGGGCGGCCCGCTCGGCTCGTTCGACCGTGTTCGGTGTGTTCAGGAGGTGCCGGTTGGCGCGCATCGCCTCGATCGCACCGATCAGATCGCCGGTGGGGTTCGCGACGACCTCGGCGAGGAACGCCTTGTCGAGATGCGCGTGAGGTTCGGTCGCCGCCGGGAGCACGATCCGGCCCGACAGGTCGACGCGCTCGACCGCTGAACGTCCGTTGTCGGCAGCGAGTTCGGGACCGACTGCGTCCACGGTTCCCGCGGCCCCGATGAGCACATCGACGAGCGTTCCGTCGATCGCCGTTGCAGAGGTGAGGAGCTGGGTCTGCACGATCAGCAACGTACCGAACACCTCGTCCGACGACGACCGTCGCGCAAATGTGGATTCTGCGGCGGATTCGCGAGCATGCACCCAGCGGGGTGTCGAGCTTGACAAGATCGTCGGGTGCAGGATTCGGGCAAGCGAGCCACGCCACGCGGCCGAGCCGTGCCACGTCGGTGGCGTCTCCCGGCGATCGCCGTCGCCGTCGGCGTCGCACTCGCCGGTTGTTCGTCGGACGACGGGGCCGGACCGGAGACCACGTCGGGAACAGCAGCAGCCACGACCACCACGGACGTCACCCCCGAGTCGACGGCGGCGCCGACCACGACCCAGCCGCCGGTCGAGGACGGTCCGTTGATCGAGGTGTGCCCGGAGCGGATCGCGATCCAGACCACGATGCTGCCGGGACCCGACGTGGGCCCGTTGTTCGCCCTGCTCGGGCCGGACCCCCAGGTGGATTCCGCCACGGCGACGGTGTCGAGCCAGTTGGTACGCGTCGACGGCACCGCTGAGGACGTCGTGCTCGAACTGCGCTCCGGGGGGCCGGCGGTCGGGTTCGCCACGGCCCTCGAACTGCTGGCGGCCGACCCCGAGATCCTGCTCGCACAGACCTCGACGGCGACGGCATTGCGACACGACTCGGCCGCGCCGTCGTTGGGTGTGGTGAGCCTGACCGATCGGTCACGCGACGTGCTCATCGTCGACCCGGCGACGTATCCCGACGTCGACACGATCGACTCGGTGCGTGACGCCGGTATCGCCGTCCACCACCGGACCGACGACCCCTTCACCGCATACCTCGCAGGGACGGGAGCGCTGGACCCGACGCAACTGGTGGCGGGATTCGACGGTGAGCCGGCCGCGTTCGTCCAGTCCGGGGGGACCATCATCCAGCAGGGCGACGCGTTGGTCGACCCGGTCCTGATCCCCTCGCTCCCCCAGTGGGGCCGACCGATCGTCGCCATCGACGGAACCGAATCGGGCTGGGCCGCCTACGACGACGTTCTCGCGGTCCGCCGCACGGAGGTCGACGAGAGTGCCGACTGTCTCGAGCGCCTCGTCCCCGTGATCCAGCAGGCGATCACGGCCTACGCCTCTGACCCGAACGAAACGAACGGGCTCATGACCATCACACGCGCTCAGTTCACTCCGTTGGCCCGGCTGACCGTCGAGCTGATGGATGCCGGAGTCGCCGAAGGTGTCGCGAGTGGGGTCTTCGGCGACGGTGCCGATTCCACGACCGGCAACTTCGACACCGACCGCCTCGAACCCTTCCTCACGGAGCTGTCCGAGATCCTCGAGGTGGACCCTGTCGCAGTCGACGAACTCGTCACCAACGACTTCATCGACCCGTCGATCACATCGGCAGGTTGAACTCGGCGATCTCGCCGAGCGCCTCGCAGAAGGCGACCACCGCAGCCTCGACCAGCTCTGCACCCCGCTCGGCGGTCGCCGTTGTGGGGTCGCCGATGTGGCCGGCGTCGCCGAAATCGTTGGACAGCCAGCCGAAACCGACCGACCCTCCGAAGCGGACGTAGCGGTTGTCGATCAAACCGTCCGGCACGTTGCGGGTCGCGGCGTCCATGTCGACCAGTTCCGGTGCGAGGTGCAGCATGATCGAGGTCTCGTCGGTTCCACCGTGGATCCCCATGCCGTGCTCGTCGGCGGCCGACACACCGCCTTGATCCGGCGGCACTCCGGGATGCGCGAGAAAGGTCATCAAACCGTGGTGCAGGCGAAGCTCACGGTTGGCGACACCGACGAGCGCGGAGTTGCCGCCGTGGCCGTTCATGAACACGAGGCGCCGCGCCGGTGTCTGCGCGACGCATCGTCCGATGTCGTCGAGCACCCGGAGCAACGTGTCGGCCGACAGCCAGATCGTTCCCGACGACCACGCGTGTTCGTTCGACTTCGTGTAGGCCAGCGGCGGGAGCAGCCACACGTCGAGATCGGCGCCGATGCGTTCGACCGCCGCGGTTGCGACGCGCTCCGCGATCAGGAGGTCGGTGTTGAACGGCAGGTGCGGCCCGTGTTGCTCGATCGCACCGAGTGGCTGGACGAAGATCGACCGCTCGGAGATGAGCCGTTCGATGTCGGGGGCGCGCAGCTCGTCGAGCCGACGGGATGCGGGTGGGACGGGCGGCGCTGACGACACGCGCCCAACGCTACGACGTCCGCTTTGTGGACGGCCACATTCCCCGCGAGAGACTGCATCTCGTGAACAGTTCGCGCACGGAGCGC
>NZ_BAOL01000249.1 GCF_000350145.1 Ilumatobacter nonamiensis YM16-303
TCGTGAACAGTTCGCGCACGGAGCGCGAGAACAGTTCACGAGAACGGGTTCAGGCGCGGATGGCGATGTTGAGGTTGGGGCCGTCGAGTTGCGGGCCGGTCTGGACCCGCTTGCGGGCGGCGTTCAGCTCGGCGCACATGATGACCGTGATGCCGATCAGGCCGAGCCAGGTGATCAGTCCGATGACGGTGTTGATGGTCGCGTAGGCCTGGCTGCTGTCGGCGAACCGCTGGACCAGTGTGGTGCCGAAGTTCTGGAGGACGGTGAACACGACCCCCGCGATGACGGCGCCGAGCCACACGTCTCGCCAGGTGGGGGAGTACGAGGTCAGGAAGCGGTACATCGCCGCGATCACGAGGATGTTGATGGCGACCGTTGCCGCGATCAGCGCGACGTTGCTCACGGCAGGGAGGCCGGCCGCACTCACGATGGAGGCGATCACGAGGGAACCGATCTGGGAGGCGGCGATGATCGCGAGCCCGAGCAGTGCCTTGCCGCGCTGCACCGGCATTCCGGCACGGTCGTCGACGTCGACCTCCCATGTGTCGTCGAGTGCGCTCTGCAACCCGACGAACGCCTTGGTGGACGACCACAGCGCACCGCCGAGGCCGATGACGAGCGCCCACCAACTGCCCTTGATCGCCGTCGGGTCCTCTTGAAGCTCCTTGCCGATGACGGGGATCTCGCTCGCGGCGCCGTCGATGATCCGCTGCTGGAGCTCGACGTTGTCCTGCAACACGAATCCGAGGATCGTGACCGCCGCCAACATCAGCGGGAAGATCGACAGGAACGAGAAGAACGCGAGGACCGATGCGTTGCGTCCGGACAGGTGTCGCCGCCAGCCGTCCATCATCTCGGCGAACACATCGAACGCATGCCAACGCTCGCGGTACGTCATCACCTTGTCGCTCGTCGTCCAAGCCATTCTCAGTGCATACCCGGTTCAGTGGGATCGGAACCAACCAGGCTCCAGTCGACGGGTTCTCGACCGAGTCGGATCAGCTCCTCGTTCGCGCGACTGAACGGCTTGCTGCCGAAGAATCCGTTGCTCGCCGAGAACGGTGACGGGTGCGTCGACTCGATGATCCCGTGGCGACTCGTGTCGACACGTTCGCGTTTCCGTCGGGCGTGGTTGCCCCACAGGATGAACACGACGGGTTCCTCGTGCGCCGCGGCCACATCGGTCACCCGGTCGGTGAAGGTCTCCCACCCGTGACCGGAGTGCGATCCTGCCTGCCCGGCGCGCACGGTCAGCGACGTGTTCAACAGCAGCACCCCCGATCGTGCCCACGGCTCGAGGTTGCCGTGGTCGGGAATCGGGAGTCCGAGGTCGTCGTGGAGCTCTTTGTGGATGTTGCGCAACGACGGCGGGACCTGCACGCCGGAACGGACCGAGAACGCGAGCCCGTGCGCCTGCCGCGGTCCGTGGTACGGATCCTGGCCGACGATCACGACCTTCAAGTCGGCGTACGAGGTGAGGTGGAGCGCGGCGAACACGTCCTCGTGGGGTGGATACACCGTGTGGTGCCGTCGTTCGCCGGCCACGAAGTCCTGGAGTTCTGTCCAGTACGGCTGGTCGAACTCCGCGCGGAGCAGCGGGTTCCAGTCCGTGGTCGCCATCTTCGCGAGCTTGCCACGTTCGTCCGGGCGCGCGAAGCGGTGGCTCGGGTGGTGGTCCTACGATGCACCCGTGTTCGATCATCTGCCTCGCGCCACGCTCGCAACGTTGCCCACCCCGCTCGAAGCGGCCGATCGAGGCAGCGCCGACGGTCCGCGGCTGTGGATCAAACGCGACGACCTGACCGGTCTGGGTGGCGGAGGGAACAAGGCGCGCAAGCTCGAGTTCCTCTGTGGCGAGGCGCTCGCGGCGCAGGCGAAGGCCCTGGTCACGGTGGGGGCTGCGCAGTCGAACCACTGCCGGATGACGGCAGCGGCAGGGAGCCGGCTCGGCCTCGAGGTGCATCTCGTGCTGTCCGGTGATGCTCCGGTTCGGGCACCGACGGGAAACCAACTGCTGTCCACGATGTTCGGCGCGCAGATGCACTACACCGGTGCCGCCGAGAGCCACTGGGGTGAGCTCGAGATCGCGCGTGAAGCGCTCACCGACGAACTCGCCGAGGAGGGTCTCGCACCGGGTTCGATCCCCATCGGGGGGAGTACTGCGACCGGCGCGGTCGGATATGCGCTGGCATTCGTGGAACTGATCGAACAATGCGCGGCCTCGGGGTTCGTCCCGCGCGCCGTCGCGGTCACGTCGTCCAGCGGCGGGACCCATGCCGGGCTGCTCGCCGGTCGCGCGGCGCTCATCGCGACCGGTCGACTCGACGCTGCCACCGCTCCCGATGTCGTCGCGATCGGGGTCGCGAAGGGCGTCAACCTCGGTCATCCCGACGTCGCCGCGCTCGCTGACGACGCACTCGCACTGATGCAGGTCGACGCCACCGTCGATCCCGAGGACGTGGAGGTCGACACCCGGTGGCTCGGTGACGACTACGCCGAGCCCACCGTCGCTGGTGCCGCGGCGATCGACTGGGCCGCTCGCCGCGGAGGCTGGCTGATGGACCCGACGTATTCCGGCAAGGGGTTCTCGGGGATGCTCGGCCAGATCGACGAGGGCCGCTGGACCGCCGACGACGACGTCGTGTTCATCCACACCGGCGGCTGGCCCGCCCTCTTCGCCTGACCCGCCACCACCCCGTTCTCGTGAACTTGTCCGGCGCTCCGTGCGC
>NZ_BAOL01000248.1 GCF_000350145.1 Ilumatobacter nonamiensis YM16-303
CACGGAGCGCCGGAACAGATCACGAGAACGGGGTCATGCGACGAGGTGGGCGGGAATGGGGACTTCCTCGGCGACGGTTTCGATGCGGTGAGTGGGCGGACGACCGCGTCGGCGGGCGAAGCGGGCCGGTTCGCCGTCGATCAACAGCACGCCGCCCCAGACGCCGTACGCCTCGTTGCGTTGCAATGCGCCGTCGAGACACGCCGCGCTGATCGGGCAGGTCCGGCAGATCGCCTTCGCACGGGCGACGTCGAGGTCGTCGTCGGAGAAGAAGAGGTGGGCGAGTGTGCCGGCGCCGTCGGAACAACGAGCGCGGCCTGTCAGCGGATGAAACGCTGACGCCGTGATCGTTTCGATGGGTTCGGCGCTCGTGTGAGGGCGAGGTTCGGTGAGCACGTGAACGACGGTACGGATGAAGCGCGAAAGGGTCGTTGCTCATTGGGCCGGTTCGGTTACTCAACGCTCACGCGGCGGTGTCGAATCGCCGCATCCTCACCCACTGCGGTCACTCTCCGAACTACGGTGAGTACCGATGGCGAAGCTCTGCGAACGACCGGGGTGTTCGGAGAACGCTGCGCTCGCGTACGGGATGCGCACCGAGGACCTGGTGTTCTGGCTCGACGAACTGCGCGATTCGACCGACCACGCGGGCGGCGTGCTCTGCCAGCGACACGGCGATTCGATGATCGTCCCTCGCGGCTGGACCCTCGATGATCTCCGCGATCCCGACCTCCACCTGTTCCGGCCACCCACGGTTGCCGAACTACCACGGCCGGCGACGAGCCGGCGCACGCGAGGAGTCGGGGCCGGCGACGACACGCAACAACTCGAACTCGGTGGTCTCGGTGTTGCCGAGCAGCCCGCCGTCGACACAACGGCGACGACGATCACCGCCGCCGGCGAGAGCGACGCCACGGACGACGTCGACACTCCGGAACAGTGGTCCCCTCGGTTCGATGCCGCCGATGATCTCGACGGGCTGCTGTCCGCCAGCAGTCCTCTCCTGTCACGGGCGTTCCGCGGCGCGGACCGACCGGATTGACGGGTGCGGATCGTTCGCGAGCTGCTCGCGCCCGTCAGTTCATCCGAGCTCTTCGAGTACGTCGGCGACCTCGATGCGTACCCGGCGTGGATGCCGCTGGTCCACGACGTCGAGCGACTGTCGGTGGCGGCGGACGACGACCCGGTCTGGTCGGTCGAGCTGCGCGCGAAGGTCGGCCCGTTCGCCCGTTCGAAGCGGCTCCGAATGCGCCGCACCGAGTATCAGCCCGACTCCTTGGCCGTGTTCGAGCGCAGCGAAGATGACGAACGGCACCACTCGCCGTGGGTGCTCCGCGCCGAGCTCACGCCGGTCGATTCCCCCGCGGAACAGACGACCCTGCGCATGACGCTCACCTATGGCGGGTCACTCTGGGCGGGCCCTGCCCTCGAGCGTGTTCTCGATGATCAGGTTCGTCGGGGGAGTGACGCACTCCTCGAACTGGTCGTCTGACCGCTCAGACACCCCATGCGCTGAGCCGCCCGTCGTGACGACGTTCGAGGTGCAGCGCCAGATCGAAGCACGCACTCAGCGACTCGCTCGTGAGCGTCTCGTCGATCGGGCCGCTGGAGATGATCCGACCGGCCTTCATGATCGCGGCATGCGTGATCCCGGCGGGAATCTCGTCGACGTGGTGGGTGACCATCGCGATCGGAGGTGCGGTCGGATTCGTGGCGAGTTCCGAGAGCGTGGTCACCAGCTGCTCGCGACCGCCGAGGTCCAGCCGCGCCGACGGTTCGTCGAGCAGGATCACGGCCGGATCGTTCATCAGTGTGCGGGCGAGGAGCACTCGCTGGCGCTCGCCGGACGACATGGTGGCGAATCGCCGGGCACGGAGGTGGCTCACACCGAGTTCGACGAGGCATTCGTCGGCGCGACGATCGTCGGCTTCGGTGTAGCGGTGCCACCACGGCTCGAGCGCACCGTGGAGCGCCGTGCGCACGATGTCGTGTCCGAGCAGGTCGGGCCGGAGTTGGTCGCCCAGCGCTGCGGACATGTACCCGATTCGTCGCCGAAGCTCGCGCACGTCGGTGCGGCCCAGTCGTTCCCCGAGAACGTCCACCGTTCCGCTGCTCGGGTGGTCGTACATCGCCATGACGCGCATGAGCGACGTCTTTCCGCACCCGTTCGCCCCGACGATCACCCAACGCTGGTCGCGCTCGATTCGTAACGTGACGTCGTCGAGGATGGTCACCCCGTCGCGTCGGAGCACGATGTTCTCGACGCTGAGCGTTGGAGTGGTCGACACGGCCTCGAGCGAACCAGTGTCGGATGGCATCGAGAAACTGTTCACGGATGAACGTAACGCAATTGCAATGACCGATAGAGTTCCTCCGATGCTCGAACCGGACGGACAACTGGTGCCCACGCGCGCACGACGCCGCCGTCTCGGCGCGGTCGTGCTCGTGGCACTCACCGCAGCCGGCGTGTTGCCCAGCGCTGCGTCGGCCCAGAGTGAGACCCCGGCCGAGCAGGCGGCGCGGGAGATCCAGGAGGCGCGTGACCAGGCAAACGCCGCCGCCGATGCGTTCTTCGAGGCAGAGTCGACGCTGGACGGCCTCGAGATCGACCTCGAAGACCTCCAGGAAGAAGAGTCGGAACTCCAGGAGGACGTCGATGCCCTGCAGAGCGACGTGGAAGCTCTGGCGCTGGAACGATTCGTGTCGAGTGGCACCACCGGGATCCCACTGCTCACCGGCGTGTCTGGACCTCAGGATCAGATCCAAGCGCAGGTGTTCACCGACATTCTGACCAACACCGGTGCTGACACCCTCGACGAATACGATGCTGCAGCGACCGCTCTGGGCGAGAAGCAGGACGAGGTCGCTGACCGTCAAGCTGAGGTCGAAGCCCAGCGTGAGGAGCACGAGCGACTCGAAGAGGCGGCGCTGGCCGAGGTCGAACGTCTCCAAGAGGTCGAGGCACAGCGGCTCGAAGACGAGGCGGTGCGTCGGGCCCTCGAGGCTCAGCTCGCCGAACAGCTCGCTGCCGAGGCCGCCGAGCAGGAGGCGATCGCCGCACAACAGCAGGCCGAGGCCGAAGCCGAAGCAGCGGCCGCCCAGGCTGCACCGGACCCTGCGGCAACCGCAGCCGCGACCACGGCGGGGGGTTCCGACGAGACCGATTCGACGACCGCTCCGGCCAGCGAGAACGCACAGGACAGCGCGGCCACGCCGAGTGCTCCCGAAACGGCTCCGGCACCTGCTCCAGCTCCCGAGCCGGAACCTGCGCCCGCACCGCCGTCGGGCGGCGGCCTGGCGTGTCCGATGCCGGGCTCGGCGTACAGCGACACCTGGGGCGCGCCGCGTTCGGGTGGTCGGAGTCATGAAGGCGTCGACCTGATCGCACCGCACGGCCTGCCGATCTATGCCGTCACCAGCGGTCACGCGACGTTCAAGTCGACGAGTCTGGGCGGCAACTCGGTTTCGCTCGTCGGCGACAACGGAAATCGGTACTTCTATGCCCACCTGAGTGGCTACGAGGGAAGTAGCCGGAACGTCTCCAAGGGTGAGTTGATCGGCTACAACGGCGCCACGGGCAATGCGAACGGGACGAACCATCTCCACTTCCAGGTTCATCCCGGTGGCGGCCAGGCGGTCAATCCGTATCCCACCGTTCGCGCCGCGGGCTGCTGATCTGGCAGGCTCGGCTCATGGCGGTCGCCGCACTCGATACCGAATTCGCGAACACTCTCTCGACGTCCCTGGGCGGAGCCGAGATCTCCGGTTTGACCCGGTTGTCGGGGGGCGCATCGCGTGAAACGTCGCGGTTCGTGGCCGACGGTCGACCACTCGTCGTCCAACGTCAGCGAGCGGGCGACGTGCGCGACATGATGATCGAAGCACGGGTCGTCGCTGCGGCCGGAGAGGCCGGCGTCCCGGTACCGAATCTTCTCGCCGCCGAGCAGAATGACGACGGATCCTGCTTCATGGTCGTCGAAGCGATCGACGGCGAGACCATCGCCCGGAAGATCCAGCGCGATGACGAATATGCAGAGGCCCGTGCGGTCATCCCCGCACAGTTGGGCACTGCGCTCGCCGCAGTGCATCGCATCGAACCCGTCACCGGGCTCGAGTCCGTCGACCAGATCGAGCACTACACCACGGTGATGGACGAGCTCGTCGAGAGTGGTGCCGGGGGGCCGCAGCCGATGCTGGAGTTGGTGCGCCGATGGCTGATCGATCACCGTCCGCCACCGGTCGATCCGGTCGTCGTCCACGGCGACTTCCGCCTCGGCAACCTGATCGTCGACCGCAACGGTCTGAGCGCGGTCATCGACTGGGAGCTCGCGCACCTCGGAGACCCCATGGAAGATCTCGGCTGGTTGTGCGTGAAGGCCTGGAGATTCGGGCAACCGCCGCCCGTGGGTGGACTCGGCGAGTACGAGCAACTGTTCGAGGCGTACGAGGCTGCGGCGGGCGTTCGCGTCGATCCGGACGTCGTGCGCTGGTGGGAGGTCATGGGAACGTGGAAGTGGGCGGTCATGTGCAGTCTTCAAGCGAGTGTCCATCTCACGGGTTCGGTCCGGAGCCACGAACTCGCGGCGATCGGCCGTCGTGTGTGTGAAAGCGAACACGACCTGTTCCTCGCGCTGGAGGGACGCTGGTGAGCCTGCACGGATCACCCACCTCGGCAGAACTCATCGAGTCGGTCCGTGAATGGCTCGAGCGCGACGTGATGGCCGCCACCGAGGGGCGGTTGCGCTTCCACGCCCGCGTCGCGGCGAACGTGCTCGCGACGGTCGAACGCGAACTCGCAATGGGAGCCGAGCAGGAGGAAGAGCACAAGGCGCGGCTTGCCACGCTGGGGATGGACGACGACGCTCAACTCGCTGCTGCGATCCGAAACGGCGACCTGGATGATCGGCTCGACGAAGTCCGCGACGTCGTTCGCGCCGACGTCGCCGCACGATTGGCAGTCGCCAACCCGAAGTACGTGAGCTAGCCGGTTCCGCCGGAACGCCCGGGCGCCGAGGTCAGGACGAGGTGGGCTTGGGCGTGACTTTCACGGCCTGGCCGGCGGCGAGCTGGCCGCAAGCGGCGTCGATGTCGGTCCCGCGGTTTCGTCGCACCGTCGCATTCGCTCCGAGTGCTTCCAGCCGATCGCGGAACTCGTGGACGCGCTTCAGCGGTGTGCCCTTGGTCGGGTAGCCGGGGGTGGGATTGAGCGGGATCAGATTGACATGGGCACTGGGGCGCAGCTTCCAACACAGCTCGGCGAGTTCCTCTGCGTCGGACTCGCGGTCGTTGACGCCATCGATCATCGCCCACTCGAAGCTGACCCGTCGGTTCTTGACCTCGAGGTACTCCGCGCAGGCGTCGAGCAGATCGTCGATCGGATACCGCTTGTTGATCGGAACCAGCTCGTTGCGCAGCTCGTCGTTCGCGGCATGCAACGACACCGCGAGGTTGACCGGAAGCGGCAGGTCCTTCATCGCCCGGATCCCGGGCAGGATCCCGACGGTCGAGATGGTGATGTGGCGGGCGGACAGCCCGATGTCGCCGTGGATCCGTTCGGTCGCGGCCCAGACACGATCGAGATTGGCCATCGGTTCTCCCATCCCCATGAACACGATGTTGCTCACGCGCCGGGCGCCCTCCTGGGCGACCTGTGCGGCGCGCACGACCTGCTCGACGATCTCTCCGGTCGTGAGGTGACGGGTGAACCCCGCCTGGCCGGTCGCGCAGAATCCGCACGCCATCGCGCATCCGGCCTGGCTGCTCACGCACACCGTGGCGCGATCGGGGTACAGCATCAGGACCGTCTCGACGCGGCTGCCGCCGTCGAGTTCCCACAGGAACTTGACCGTGTCGCCACTGTCGCTCACCGACTGGGTCACCAGTTCGAGGGCCAGTGGAAGCTCGGCGTCGAGTCGTGCCCGCAACTTCTTGGGGAGATTCGTGATGTCGGCGGGGTCGGCGAGTTGGTCGTACAGGCCGCTCCAGACCTGGTCGAGCCGATACCGGGGTTCGCCGTCGAGCAGCGTGCCGAACTCGTCGCGCGTCAGGTCGTATCGCGTCGGAGCAGGAGCAACAGCCACGCTCCGACGCTATCCCGGGACGGCCGTGAGGCAGATCGGTCGTTGCAAGGAGGCGACGGCGCGTCGGCGAACGGCTACGTCGCCTGTGGTGGTGCGGCGGGTGGGGCCGACTCGGCGAGCGCGATGTAGTCGTCGATGCGCGTGCCGATGACGTCGAGGCTGGCGGTCCAGAACGCCTCGTCGGTCACGTCGATCCCGAATGCGGCACCGAGTTCCTCCGCGGTGTCCATTCCGGCACGGGAGAGCAGCGTGTCGTACCCGACACGGAACTGCTCGGGGTCGGCCTGGTACTGGGCGAACAACCCGAGGCCGAACAGCAACCCGTAGGTGTAGGGCCAGTTGTAGAAGTGCGCGCTGTAGTAGTGCGGCTTGAGCAACCACATGTACGGATGCGCCGTGCTCTGGTCGAGGCCGTCGCCGTATGCGTCGGCCTGGGCCGCGGTCATCATCTCGCAGAGTTCGGCTGCCCCGAGCGTCCGACGCTGCCGCCGGGCGAAGACCTCGGTCTCGAACGTGAACCGCGATCGGATGTCGACCACGACCTGATTCGATCCCTGCAGGTCGACGTCGAGCAGCGCGAGTCGCTCCGCAGCGTGTTCCGGACCGTCGAGACGAGCGAGACCTGCTTCGACGACCAGGGTTTCACAGAAGATCGAGGCGGTCTCGGCGAGCGCCATCGGGATGCGCCGCTGCAGGGACGTTCGGCCGGCGAGCGTCGTGTTGTGGTACGCGTGCCCGAGTTCGTGGGCGGTGGTCTGCGTCGCCTCGGCCGATCCCGACCAGTTCAACAACACGAGTGAACGGTCGTCGACGAACGGCATGCAGAACGCTCCGCCGGTCTTGCCGTCCCGTGGTTCGGCGTCGATCCACTGCTCGTCGATCGCCCGGTTGACCAGTCCTCCCAATGCCGGACTGAACCCGCCGAACGCGGTGCGCACGACGTCGAGTCCCTCGTCCCAGGACACCGAACCCGCGCTCACGGGTGCGGGCGCGACGAGGTCCCACCACGGGAGTGCACCGTCGTGTCCGTGCAGTCGCGCCTTGGCGCGCATCCAACGACGGAGGTCGGGGAGTGCCGCCGAGATCGCCCGTTGCATGGCGTCGAACGTGGTCCTGCTGACGCTGTTGGCGAACAGTGACGCCTCGAGGGGCGAGTCCCAGTTGCGTCGTCGATTGACGATGTTCGCTTCGCCCTTGATCGCGTTCATCGCCGCCGCGACCGGAACCTCGATGGTCGGCCACGCGCGCAACTCGGCGTCGTAGGCGGCGCGACGGGTGCCCGGATCGGCATCGGTCGCGAGACCGCGGATGGTGTTGATGGGAAGCGTTTCACGCCCGGTGGGCAGGGCCACATCGCCCGACAGTTGTGAGGTGATCTCGCGCTGCAGACGCCCCCACGCTCCGGCGCCGGTGGTCGACAACTCTGCGAACAGGTGCTCTTCCCGTTCCGACATCTGATGGTCGGCGCGCTCGGCCAAACGGCTCAGCGGTCCGAGGTGATCGGCAGCCTCGCTGCTCACGGCGACGAGGTCTGCGAGGTCGAACGACCCGACCCAGTCGGCGAGGCGGGCGAGCAGCGGACGCAGCCGTGATTGCGCCGGCTCGAGTTCGCTCATCTCGGCCTGCGCATCGGCGTTGCGCGAATCGGTTGCCACGGACGCGTACACGAACGCTCCCAGCACGTCGAGATCGGCGGCGACCCGGTTGTACTCGGTGATCACGACGTCGGCGGTCGCACCGTCCTCGACCGTGGCATCGCGATGCTCGGTGGCACGGACGTCGTGTTGGTCGAACAGCTCGATCAGGCGATCGATGTCGGCTCCGGACCGCTCCTTGGCAGCCATGTACGACCGGGCGTCGAAGCCCTCGTGGACGTCATCGACGCTCCAGGTCGGCAACATCAGCAACCCTCCAATCCTTCGTGATCGGGACGATCCCCGACTTCGATGACGAACGCTGCGTTCGTCGAATGGACCTCGAAGCCGAGGTGACGATACATCCCGACGGCTCCCTCGTTCGCCGCATCGACGTACAGCAGCGCCGTGGTGATGCCCTGCGCAGCGAGGTGATCGAGGCCGGCCAGTGTCATCTCCGAGCCCAGACCCTTCCCGTGGAAGTCGGGATCGACGGCGATCACGTAGATCTCTCCGAGGATGCCGTCCGGTGCATCGTGATGGACCTTCGTCCAACAGAAGCCGGCGATCCGATCGTCACGTTCATGAATCCGGAACCCTTCCGGGTCGAACCATTCCTCCTGCTGTCGCTTCCGGAGGGTGTCGAGTGTCCAGCCGCCCTGCTCGGCGTGGCCGGCGAAGGCCCGGTTGTTGACGGCGATCCACGCCTCGTCGTCGTGTCCGGGAACGAACGCCCTGGTGGGGATCGTGGCGTGGCGCTCGGTCGGCAACGGTCGACGCATCTGGAACAGCGTGCGATCCTGCGTCATCCCGGCGGCGTCAGCGAGCTCTCGATCGACCGGCGTCGGTTCGTGGATCCACCAGTTGACCGCACCCCCGCCCTCGGCGCCGACGACGTCGAGGGCGGCCTCCAACAGCTCGGAGCCGATTGTCGCGGTGTGATCGCGTTGTTCCGGATGCACCACCATCTCGAACGAGCGGTTGTCGTTGCCGGCCGACAGTTGGGCGTACGCGGCGGGAAGGTCCAGCTCGGGAGAGCGGACCACGAAACCGGCGAAATCACTCGATCCGCCGCTCCGCAGGTCGAGTTCGAGATGGTCGGACAACGCGGGACGGCCGTCGGCCGCCGCTGCCGTATCGAGCAGGGCGGTCACCTCGGCGATCTCGGCGCCACGCATCGTGCGCTTGACTTCGAGCTGGGTCACGAGAGCACGGTACCGCTCATCGTTCGGGGTCAGCCCGCAGTCCGGATCGCTCGACGCAGCCCACGCTCGGCCACGCGGATCTGGCGCTCGGCCTCGTGGATCGCGCTGACGAAGTCGTCGCGGTCGGTGCCGATGTGGGCTTCGGCGAGCGCGGCCACCCGGGCTCGGTACTGCTCGACGTTGTCGGCGATGGTGGCGAGCTCGGTCGCGGTGGATTGAGTCGATCCGGCCATGTGTCCCGACGGTAGCGGCGGAACAGCAGCGGAACCGCCGAGGTCCGACGACGGTGCCATCGGTAGCATCGGGCGCCGTGATCCCGGTTCGTGACGACCTCCGTGCGCTGGACGGGTACCACTCGGCGCAGGTCGAGGTCGACGTGCGGCTGAACACCAACGAGTCGCCGTTTCCGCCGCCGGACGGCTTTCGCGATGCGCTGGCGAGCGAGTTGAGCCGCGTCGACTGGAACCGCTATCCCGATCGCTCCGCACATGCGTTGCGCGCCGACATCGCCGACCTGCACGGCGTCGATCCGACGCAGGTGTTCGTGGCGAACGGTTCGAACGAGGTCCTGCAGACCGTGTTGCTGGCGTACGCCGGTCCGGGTCGCACCGTCGCCACGTTCGAGCCGACGTATCAGATGCACGCCCAGATCGCCCGGGTCACCGGAGCGTCCGTGGTGGAGGGTGAACGTGGTGCCGACTTCACGCTCGATCCCGCCGAGGTCGAGCGGGTACTCGCCGGTGCGGCACCCGACGTGGTCTTCCTCACCTCCCCCAACAATCCGACCGGACTCGTCGAACCACGTGAACGGGTGGAGCAACTGCTCGCATCGGCGCCGGGACTGGTCGTGGTCGACGAGGCCTATGCCCAGTTCTCCGATTGGACCGCGCTCGACCTCGTCGACGACTCACGGCCGCTGGTGGTGACTCGAACGTTCTCGAAGACGTGGTCGATGGCGGGGGCGCGTCTCGGATACCTGGTCGGGCCGACGTGGCTCGTGTCGGAACTCGACAAGGTGGTGCTGCCGTATCACCTCGACGTGGTGAAGCAACTCGCCGGGCGGATCGCGCTCCGCTTCAGCACCGAGATGAACGAACGCGTCGCGACGCTGGTGTCCGAACGGGACCGCATCAGCGACGCGCTGAGCGCGCTCCCGATCGACGTGTTCGACTCCGGAGCGAACTTCATCCTGTTCCGACCGCGCGACGTGGACGGACGAACGGTCTGGCAGCAACTGGTCGACCGCAGCGTGCTGGTTCGCGACTGCTCGAGCTGGCCGCGACTCGACAACTGCCTACGCGTCACGGTGGGCACGCCCGACGAGAACACCCGCTTCCTCTCTGCTCTCACCGCCATCGTGAACGACGACACGTGAAGGACCCCGCATGACCCGCTCAGCCTCCCGAAGCCGCCAGACGAAGGAGACGTCGATCGAGATCTCGATCGACCTCGACGGCTCCGGCGCGACCGACATCTCGACCGGGATCCCGTTCTACGACCACATGCTCGATCAGCTCGGCCGTCACGGCGGGTTCGACCTGACCGTGAAGGCGGTCGGCGACCTCGAGATCGACACGCACCACACCGTCGAGGACGTGGCGATCACGCTCGGCGAAGTGTTCGCCGAAGCGCTCGGCGACAAGGCGGGAGTGCGTCGATTCGCCAGTGGCCGATACCCACTCGACGAGGCGCTGATCGATGTCGCACTCGACCTCTCCGGCCGACCGCACGTCGAGTGGCACGTCGAGATGCCCGAGTCGTTGCCGCTCGGCAACCCCGCGTTCGATCCGCAACTCGCCGAGCACATCGTGTCCTCGTTCGCCACGTCGGCCGGGATCACGCTGCACGTCGAGTTGGTCCGCGGTCGCAACACCCACCACGTCATCGAGGCGACGTTCAAGGGCCTCGCGCGTTCGCTGCGTGACGCCGTGCGCGTCGAGGATGCGGCGGGCGTGCCGTCGACCAAGGGCGTGTTGTGACCGCGGGCGACGCCCCGCTCATCGCGGTCCTCGACTACGGCATCGGCAACCTCCACTCGGCACAGAAGGCACTCGAGAAGGGTGGGGCCGATGCGCGACTCACCCGTGACGCCGGCCTGATCGCGGACGCGGCGGGCGTCGTGCTCCCCGGTGTCGGTGCATTCGGCGCGTGTATGGACGCGCTCCGCACGGCCGGATTGGAGGAGC
Organism: Ilumatobacter nonamiensis YM16-303; assembly: GCF_000350145.1. Classification (GTDB taxonomy): domain Bacteria; phylum Actinomycetota; class Acidimicrobiia; order Acidimicrobiales; family Ilumatobacteraceae; genus Ilumatobacter_A; species Ilumatobacter_A nonamiensis. Next base: position 11,106 of record NZ_BAOL01000248.1, read on the forward strand.
CCGCGCAGGACGCGGCCGCGTCGGGCCGACCGTTCCTCGGAATCTGTGTGGGCATGCAGATGCTCTTCACGAAGTCCGAGGAGAGTTCCGACTCGACGGGACTCGGCCTGATCCCCGGCGTGGTGCAGTGGATTCCTGCCGGCCCGAAGATCCCGCAGATGCAGTGGAACCGTCTCGACATCCGTCTGCCGGACGACCCGATGCTGGCCGGGCTGGGTGACGACGCCTGGGTGTACTTCGTGCACTCGCTCCACGGCGTTCCCGATGATCCAGGCGTGGTCGCGGCCACGGTCGAGTACGGCACCACGATCAACGCCGCGTTCCGACTCGACAACGTCTTCGCCGCTCAGTTCCACCCCGAGAAGTCGAGTCGACCGGGACTCGCGCTGCTCGCGAACTTCGTCCGGACCTGCGCAGGAGAGAATTGATGATCGACCTGTATCCCGCCATCGACCTGCGCGGCGGACACGTCGTGCGCCTTCGGCAGGGGGACTACTCCGACGAGACGATCTACGGCGAGGATCCGGTCGCCGTGGCACAGTCGTTCGTCGACGCCGGGGCCACCTGGATCCACATCGTCGATCTCGACGCCGCGAAGTCCGGCAGCCCGGTGAACCGCCCGATCATCGAGTCGGTCGCCGAAGCTCTGCGCGATCGGGCAAGTGTGCAGACCGGCGGAGGAGTGCGCGCCGTCGATGACGCGCGTGAGCTGGCTCGCGCCGGGGTGGCACGCGTCGTGATGGGTTCCGCTGCGGTCGCGGATCCGTGGCTGGTCGCGGCGGCGTCGGAGATCGTGCCCGTCGCGGTCGGTCTCGATCATCGCGACGGCGAAGTCGCCGTGCACGGATGGACCGAGGGCAGTGGCCTCCGGCTCGACGACGCCTACGCATTGTTTCCGGCCGCGGAGGTCTTCGTCGTCACCGACATCAGCCGTGACGGGATGCTCGACGGCCCGGACGTCGACGGCCTCACCCGCTCGGCGGAGATCGCCGGTGCTCCGGTGATTGCCAGCGGCGGCGTGGCCGACCTCGACGACATCGCCCGGCTCGCGACGATCGACGGCCTCGGCGGGATCATCACCGGCAAGGCGATCTACGAGGGTCGGTTCACCGTCGCCGACGCGATCGCTCGACTGCGGGAGTCGACATCGTGAGGACCGCACGGGTGATCCCGTGTCTCGACGTCACGGCGGGCCGTGTCGTCAAAGGCACCAACTTCGTCGACCTGCGTGACGCCGGTGATCCGGTCGAGCTGGCCGCGCGCTACGACCTGGAGGGTGCCGACGAGCTCGTGTTCCTCGACATCACGGCGTCGAGCGACAACCGCCAGACCACCGTCGACATGGTCCGTTCCGTGGCCGAGCAGGTGTACATCCCGTTCACCGTCGGCGGCGGGATCCGCACGCTGGAAGACGCTCGGACCATGCTGCAGGCGGGGGCCGACAAGGTCAGCGTCAATACGGCCGCGGTCGAGCGTCCTGAATTGATCGCCGAGATCGCGGAGGTGTTCGGCAACCAGTGCGTGGTGTGCGCGATCGACGCGAAGCGACGGACCGGTGAGCCCGGCTGGGAGGTCTTCCTCCACGGCGGTCGGACCCCCACGGGGATCGACGCGGTCGAGTGGGCGCGGCGAGCCGTCGACCTCGGAGCCGGCGAGCTGCTGGTGACCTCGATGGACCGAGACGGCACCCGCGAGGGTTTCGACCTCGACCTGACCCGGACGATCACCGACGCGGTCAACGTGCCGGTGATCGCCAGCGGAGGGGTCGGCGTGCTCGACCATCTCGCCGCAGGAGTCCGGGATGGGGGAGCGGACGGGGTTCTCGCAGCGTCGATCTTTCACTTCCGTGAGCACACGATCGCCGAGGCCAAGCACGTGATGACCGCGGCCGGGATCGACGTCCGCCCGGCCTGACTCCGTCGCGGTGGTGAGCCCGGGTGCGGCCACCTGTCACCTGGGTCGGTTCACATTCGGCGTTCTACGCTGCACGTCGTGACATTTGCGGGCCGGGAGCGCGATGCGGAGTACCTGCTACGGGTCCTCGACGCCGCGCCGGCCGCGGTGATGGTGATCGATGAGGATCTGAAGATCCAGTGGACGAACTCGACCGCGGTCGACCTCTTCGGGTTCTCCTTCGAACATGCGATCGGACGCTCGGTGCTCGAGTACATCGACCCCGACTGGAACCCGCTGGCGTTCGACTCCGTCGTGTCCGCGCTCGGTGGGAAGGGCCTCCGCCAACCGATGCTCTTTCGAGCGATCGCCGAGGACGGAACCAAGACCATCGTCGAGGTCACGGCGAACGTGCAGCTCCACGACGAACTCGTCGGCGGGATGGTGGTGTACGTGCGCACGTGGGACGAGCGCTGGTTGCTCGACCAGGTGCTGCACGCGATGGCGTCCGGTGAGCCCGCCGAGCACACGTTGGGCCTCCTCGTCCGCGTCGCAGGAGCCGAGACGATCGGGGCTCCCGCCTCGCTGCTCTACGACCCCGACGGCGGCCGCGTCTCGGGGATCGTCGCAGCAGCGGAGCTCCCCTCGGACCTGCGCGGGCCCGAAGTCGGGTGCGACACCGAACTGGTGGACATCTGGGCTCCGCTCCTCGGATCGGCGGAGGGACGGGTCCACAAGGTGGCCGATCTGCCCGACCGGCTGCGATGTCCGGCGACCGATCGCGGATACCAGACCTTGTGGATCTGGCCGTCGGCGCACAACGACGACCCACTCCGGTCAGCGTGGGCGCTGGCCTGGAGGCGCGAGGAGCACACCGACGTCGACGAGACGCGCCGGATGATGATGGCGCGCCTCGGCACGCTGGTCGGCATGATCATCGACGGCGCTCGGGCCGACGCCGCGCAGACGTATGCGGCGGCGCACGACTCGCTCACCGGGCTGCTGAATCGGGCGGCATTCCACGACCGGCTGAACGGCTTCATCGCCGATGTGGACACCGACGCTGGTGCCGGAATCGGTGTCGTCTATGTCGATCTCGACGGGTTCAAACCGATCAACGATGCGCTCGGACACGGTGCGGGAGACCGGGTGCTGGTCGAGATCGCCCATCGACTCTCGGAGATGGCGCCTGCGGGGTCGATCCTGGCCCGGCTCGGGGGCGACGAGTTCGCCCTCGCCTGCGGTGCGGAGAGCGTTGATGCCCTTGCCGGCCTTGCGCAGGATCTGACCGAACGTGTGGGCGAACCGGTTCAACTCCGTAGCGGCGAGGCAGTTCGCGTGTCCGCGAGCGCGGGCATCTCCTACCATCGCGGTGACGCGTTGCGACAACAGACCTCGCATCGGCTGGTGGATGCCGCCGATCAGGCGATGTACGCGGCAAAGCGCGCCGGCGACTCGATCTCGTTCGCCGCCGGGTGATGCGGTGGGCCGAGCGGCCGTCGAATACCGTTCGATCATGTCCACTCAGGCGGTTTCGACGGAACGACTCGACGGCGGCGTGCTCCTGTGCCACATCGACGACGGCAAGGCCAACGCGTTGTCCAAGGACATCATCGCTTCGGTACTGGCGGCGCTCGACGAAGCCGAGAGTGACGATTCGGTCACCTCGTTCGTGGTTCATGGGCGCGAAGGCAAGTTCAGTGCGGGCTTCGATCTGAACGTCATGCGATCCGGCGATCTCGCGGCGATGTCGGACCTCGTCTCCGACGGCGGCGAGCTCGTGCGACGGCTGTACGACGCGAGCGTGCCCGTCGTTGCCGCGTGTACCGGCCACGCACTCGCGGCCGGCGCGCTCGTGCTGCTCGGTTGCGACGTTCGGGTCGGCGCCGACATCGACTGCAAGATCGGACTCAACGAAGTCGCCATCGGAATGGTGCTGCCCGACTGGGCGTTCACCATCTCCCTCGCACGGTTGAGCAACCGTCACGTGCAGCGATCGGTCGCCACCGCGCGGATCACCAACGCGGCCGATGCGGTCGATGTCGGCTATCTCGACGAGGTGGCTCCCGCCGACCAGGTGCTCGACGTGGCCGTGGCCCGCGCTGCCGAGTTCGCGGCGCTGCATCCGGGTGCCTACCGCGGCACGGTGGCGAAGCTGCGCGGCGAAGTCGTCTCCACGATGGCGGCGCAGATCGCGGCCGATCGCTCGGCCGGCGCCACACCCACGGTCTGATCCGCTCGTTTCGGGTCCGTTCGCGACCCGTTCGCGACCCGTCCGAGAAGTTTGAGGACGCAACGGGTCGGCTACGTTCCGGGCATGGCTCAACCCACCGTCAACCCGAACATGGAATACCGCCGACTCGGAAGCACCGGCCTGAAGGTCAGCGTGCTCAGCTTCGGCAGTTGGGTCACCTTCGATGCTCAGATCGACAACGCTGCGGCCGTCGAGTGCATCGCCGCCGCGGGCGATGCCGGCTGCAACTTCTTCGACAACGCCGAGGCCTACGCCGGTGGCAAGTCCGAGGAGATCATGGGGCACGCGTTGCGCGAACTCGGCTGGCCGCGTTGGTCGTACGTGCTGACCACGAAGGTGTTCTGGGGCATCCACGGCGAGGTTCCGAACATGCGCAACACGCTGAACCGGAAGTACTTGATGGAGTCGATCGACGGTTCGCTCGAACGCTTCCAGCATGACTTCGTCGACGTGCTCTACTGCCACCGTTCCGATCCGAACACGCCGATCGAGGAGACGGTGCGGGCGATGAGCGACATCATCGACGCCGGCAAAGCCCTGTACTGGGGTACCAGTGAGTGGTCGGCCGACGAGATCCGAGCTGCGATCGAGATCGCCGATCGTCGCAACCTCCACGCTCCGGTCACCGAGCAGAGCCAGTACAACCTGCTCGAACGCAAGAAGGTCGAGCGGGAGTACGCCCGGATCACCGCCGACTACGGATACGGCAACACGATCTGGAGCCCGCTCGCATCGGGTCTGTTGACCGGCAAGTACAAGGACGGCATCCCCGACGACTCCCGTGGGGCGTTGTCCGGCTACGAGTGGCTGCAGGACCGGTTGTCCGACGGCGAAGCGATCGCACGGGTCGAGAAGCTCCGTCCCATCGCCGAACGGCTCGACTGCTCGATGGCCCAACTGTCCCTCGCCTGGGCGACCAAGCACGAGATGGTGTCGTCGGTGATCACCGGCGCGTCGAAGGTGTCCCAGGTCGTCCAGAATTTCGAGGCCGTCGACGTGATCCCCGCGATCACCGACGACGTCCGCGAAGAGATCGAAGCCGCCGTCGGCCGCTGAGCACTTCAGGCATTGCCGAGTGTGGCGGCCGTCGATGTTGCCCGGCTGAGTGACCACAGTCGAACCGACTTCGAGCGACCACGAATCGGGAGCGTCGCGTGCTCGACGAGGTCGTCGGGCTCCGATGACAGGAGGACACGCGTTGCGTCGGCCATGAGCAGGTCGTAGGGCGCGTCCTTCGTCAGCCCCTCGATGCGGGCGGCGGTGTTGACCGCATCGCCGATCACCGTGTACTTCAATCGGCGGACCGTTCCGAGGTTGCCGGCGGTGACCGTCCCGGAATTGATCCCCACTCCGACGCGGAAGTGGGCGCCGTCGAGTCGGTCCGTCATCTCCCGGTCGAATCGCTCCGTCGCTTCGAGAATCTCGACGCCCGCCGCGAGCGCCCGGGAGGCGTGGTCGGACTGGACGGCGGGAACCCCGAACACGGCCATCACGCCGTCGCCGAGGTAGTCGATCACGGCATCGGCATCGACGAGCACGTCGGTCACCACCGCGAGGTAGTCGTTGAGGATGCCGACCACCTCCTGGGGATCGCGCTGCTCCGAGAACGTCGTGAACCCACGCAGGTCGCTGAACAAGACGGTCACTTCGCGACTCGTGGCCCGGAGCAGGTCACCGTTCGGATCCGCATCGACGATGTCACGGACCACGTCGGGAGGGACGAACCGACCGAAGACCTCGCGCACCTGTCGCCGAGCGCGGACCTCGAATGCGTAGTTCACGCCGATCGCCGCTGCAGCGGCACCGATCAATCCGACGATCGGCGCCACCACCGGCAGGATCGATCCGAGGTTGAACGCGACCTGGGCGACGACCAACCAGCCGAGCGCGAGTGCGCACACCAGCACGACCCCGCGCAGTGCGGCCTGGCGCGCCGCCAGGAGGGGAGCGACGCACGCGAGCAGGGTGAGGAGCAGTTGGACGGCAGGCGGTGGGGTACGGAGCGGGACGTCATCGTTGAGTGTCTGGATCGCATCGGCATGCAGCTCCGCACGGCTGGTGTTCTCGCTCAGCGAGGTCTGCACCGTGTCCTGGAGTTCCTGCGCGGTGGGACCCACGATCGCGATCTTCCCGGCGATCTGCTCCGGGGGAACGGTCCCGTTGACCAGCGACAGGAACGAGACCTGCTCGACCGTGCCGGTCGGACCGGGAAGGTCGATCGTCGCGCCTTCGCTGCCGGTCACGTCATTCGAGAGTTCCTCGCCGGTGACCTGTTCGACCGCCACGACGGGCAGCGTCGGGAGCTGGGCGAGACCGGCCGCACCGGTCGTGCCGTCATCGTCATCATCGCCGTGCATCGTGTGATCGAACCGGCGGACCACACCGTCGTCGTCGGGTTCGAATCGACCGTTCGCGGCACGCACCCCAGGGATCTCGAGCGCTCCCGCTCCGCCGAGCACCACAGGTGTGCCGTCGGACTCGGAGCGCACGGCGGACAGGGTCACCGACGGGGCGTCGGCGAGCGACGCCAGGAACGCAGGATCTCGATCGTCGGAGCTCGTCGTCACGTCGAGCACGATCGCCACGGCACCGGCATCGGTCAGAGCATCGATCGCTCGGGCGTGGAGTCCGAGCGGCAGCGGATACGACTCGTCGATCTCCTGCAGCGTGACGTCATCGATTCCGATGACCACCAGGTCGGGCGGTGGATCTTCCGAGCCCCGGAGCCGAAATCGCGCATCGATCGTCGGGAGTTCGGCCTCCTCGAACACCTCGCTGATCTGGGCGAACAGGACGACCGCGGCCACCGCAGCGAGGACCTTCAGGAGCACGCGTCGTCGCTGTCGGTCGGGTGACATCCGGGCGAACCTAGCGAAGGCGGGTCGCGTGGACCATGACGGTCTGCGGCCGGCGGGCGGTATGACAGCGCCGATACCCTGCCCGGCGATGTCCGGACCCGATGACAAGTTGCCGATCAAGATGCTCAACGACCGTGTGCTCGTGAGCACGTCCGACGACGGTGAGCGCAAGTCGTCGGGCGGCATCCTGATTCCTGCCACGGCCGAGATGGCCAAGCGCCTCGTCTGGGCAACCGTCGTCGCGAAGGGTCCGAACGTCCGCTCGTGCGAGGTCGGCGACAAGGTGCTGTTCAGCCCGGACGATCGCTACGAGGTCGAAGTCCAGGGCGATGACTACATCATGTTGCGCGACCGCGAGCTGCACGCCGTGGCGGCAGAGCGGATCGAAGCCTCCACCGGCCTCTATCTCTGACCTGAGATGGCGGGTCCGACCCGTCACGTCGTGCGGAACAACGTTGCGGTCGCAACGGAGTCGGCCAGACTGGGTGGATGGCAGTCTCCACCGACGGCGCATTCGAGCGCGACACCGACTACATCACCGACCGCATCGTCGACGACCCGAACGCCGACTGGCCGGTCGAACCGGGGAGATATCGCCTTGCTGCGGCAGCCGCATGTCCGTGGGCGAATCGGACGACGATCGTGCGCCGGTTGCTCGGACTGGAGGACGCGATCTCGCTCGCTTTCGCGGGACCGACGCATGACGAGCGCAGCTGGCAGTTCGACCTGGACCCCGGCGGCGTCGACCCGGTGCTCGGGATCGAACGCATCCAGGACGCCTACCTGAAGCGATTTCCCGACTATCCGAAGGGCATCACCGTCCCGGCGATCGTCGACATCCCGTCCGGCGTCGTCGTCACCAACGATTTCGCCCAGATCACCCTCGACTTCTCGACCGAGTGGACAGCGCACCATCGCGCCGGAGCGCCCGAGCTGTACCCGGACCACCTGCGCGACGAGATCGACGAGGTGGCCGAGTCGATCTACCACGACGTCAACAACGGCGTGTATCGAACCGGATTCTCGTCACGTCAGGGCGCGTACGACGAGGCGTATCAGGTGCTCTTCGACCGCCTCGACTGGCTCGAGGAACGGTTGACGGCGCAGCGCTATCTCGTCGGCGACACGATCACCGAGGCCGACGTCCGGCTGTTCACGACGCTGGTCCGTTTCGACGCGGTGTACCACAACCACTTCAAGTGCAACAGGAACAAGATCAGTGAGATGCCCGCGCTGTGGGGGTACCTGCGCGACCTGTTCCAGACCCCCGGGTTCGGCGACACGGTCAACTTCGAGCAGGCGAAGGAGCACTACTACGTGGTCCACAAGCCGATCAATCCGACGCAGGTGATCCCGCTCGGTCCGGATCTACGCGGCTTGGCCAGCCCGCACGGACGGGAGGCGCTGGGCGGTCGCCCATTCGGCGACGGCACGCCTCCCGGCCCACCGCGCGAGCGCGAAGCCTTCGGCCACCTCTCCGACGGCCGCCCCTGACCCCGCTCCTTCCCGTTTGTGTTGCAGTTCTGGTTGCCCGGGCAGCCAGAACTGCAACACAAACGGGGGCGAAACGGGATGGGGAGCGGCGGGGTCGGCGTTCGTAGGATGATGCGATGCCGGAGACGACGACCATCGAGGCGACCGACGAACAGCTTGCGGAGGTCAAGTACAACGCCGATGGGCTGGTGACCGCGATCGCCCAGGACGTCGAGAACGGCGATGTGTTGATGCTGGCGTGGATGAACGCCGAGTCGCTGAAGATGACGTTCGACGAGGGTCGGATGGTCTACTGGTCCCGCAGCCGCCAGGAGTTGTGGCGCAAGGGCGACACGAGTGGCGACCGCCAGTTCGTCCGCGAGGCCTACTACGACTGCGATGCGGACGCGCTGCTCTTCAAGGTCGAGCAGGAAGGTGCCGGCGCGTGCCACACCGGTGCTCGGAGCTGCTTCTTCCGTTCGTTCGGATGAGGATCCAACCGTCCCGCGAGGACTTCCACGAGTACGCCGCGTCGTACGGCGTGGTGCCGGTGTGGACCGAGCTGCTCGCCGATCTCGAGACCCCGGTCGCGGCGTACACCAAGCTGGTCGGGGATCGTCCCGGCTTCCTGCTCGAATCGGTCGAGGGTGCCGAGCGGTGGGCGCGATTCTCCTTCGTGGGCTGGAACCCGTCCGCCACCCTGGTGTTGCGGAACGGAACGGTCGAGATCGACGGTCCGTTGCCTGACGACATTCCGACCGACGCCGGAATCCTCTCCGCGATGGAGGCGCTGCTCGCGCAGTACTCGAGTCCCACGTTCGAGGATCTTCCCCCGCTGCACGGCGGGATGATGGGCTTTCTCGGCTACGACGTGATCCGCGAGGTCGAGCACCTCCCCGACACGCCTGCCGACGACCGGGAGTATCCCGATGCCGTGATGTCGGTGATCGGATCACTCGCTGCGTTCGACCACTGGCGCCAACGGGTGTCGCTGATCGAGAGCGTGCCCACGCTCGGGATGTCGAGCGACGAAGTCGACGCGGCCTACGACGCGGCGGTCGCGCGTGTCGAGCAGTCGGTGCGGAATCTGGCGCAGCCTCTCGCGTACACCCCCGTCGAGCCGCCGACGCCCGGCGAGGACCTGCCTCACCTCGAATCGACGATGGGCAACGGCATGTATCAGCGCGCCGTCGAGGTCGCCAAGGAACACGTCGTCGCCGGCGACATCTTCCAGGTCGTGCTGGCCCAGCGCTATGACCTCGACCTCGACGCCGACCCGTTCGACGTCTACCGCGTGCTCCGCCAGGTCAATCCGTCGCCGTACATGTACTTCGTGAAGCATCCCGAGCTGACGATCGTCGGATCGTCGCCGGAGCCGATGGTGCAGCTGCTCGATCGGCGGGTCATCTCACGTCCGATCGCCGGGACTCGCCGCCGCGGCCGCACCGACGAGCACGACCGCCGGATGGCGGCGGAACTGATCGAACACCCGAAGGAACGCGCCGAGCACGTGATGCTGGTCGACCTCGCCCGCAACGACGTCGGGCGTGTCGCGAAGTTCGGATCGATCACCGTCGACGAGCTGATGACCCTCGAGCGGTACAGCCACGTGATGCACATGACATCGCAGGTGTCGGGCGATCTCGTCGACGGTCTCGGCCCGATCGACGTGTTGCGGGCGACGCTCCCGGCCGGCACGGTGAGCGGAGCACCGAAGGTGCGCGCGATGGAGATCATCGACTCGCTCGAACCGGTCAAGCGCGGGCCCTATGCGGGCGTCGTCGGCTACGTCGACTGGTCGGGCAATCTCGACACGGCGATCGCGATCCGTACGATGTTCATCACCGGCGACGGAACGCGCGCGAGCCTCCAGGCTGGTGCGGGAATCGTTGCCGACTCGGTCCCCGACGACGAGGACCTCGAGTGTCGCAACAAGGCCGCCGGCCTGCTGGCGACGATTCCGGCCGCTCGGCGGATGACCGCGGCGCGCCGAGCCGCTGGCACGACCGCCTGATCAGAAGATCAGGATCAGGAGGAAGATCAGCGCCACCGGAATGAAGGTGAGCGCGACGAACGACGCCAGCAACATCGCCACCGGGAATCCGGTGATCGCGCGCATCGCGCTCGTGAGCGCGGGGTAGGTCGGCGAACCGTCGTCGACAGCGCTGCGCAGCCCGGAGAACTGGCGCGACACCTGCACGACACCGACCTCACCTGATTCCTCGGTCACCTGCACGGTCTGGATCAACGTCTGCTCGGAGCCACTGTCGCCCTTGATGAATGCCTGGACCTCGTCGGTCAGTCGATCGCTCGAGCGGCCGACGACCGAGAGACGCCACATCGACCGGACGACCGATCCGATCGCCACGAACACGCCGAGTCCACCGAAGAGGATCCACGCGGTACGAGCTCCACCGTCGAGGGCAGCGAGACCGAGCAGGAACGTCAGGAGACAGATGCCTCCGGCGATCATCAACACACCGGCGCCGAGGCGATTGGCCCGACGGAGCAGGCCGAGAACCGCGTCGACGGTCCGCGCAGCGAGCTGCGCGGTGGTGGGGTTCGTGGAACCGACCGCGTCGGCGTAGATCGCCTCGTCGGTCCCGTCGTGGGGCTCGTCGTCGGAGTTCTCGTTCCAGCCGGTCAGGTCGTCGCTCATGTCGTCAGGAGTCTGGCACGGCAGAATGGATTCATGAACACCGACGACGCAGTGACGGCCACCAGCGAGTTCATCGATGACGCGGCACGCGATCGGGTGACGGTTCGCGGTGCTGACGCCGCGAGTTACCTCCAGTCGCAGATCGCCCAGGAGATCCGCGACCTCGACGTCGGTTCCGCCCGCTGGACGATGGTGCTCGACCCCACCGGGAAGGTCGACTCGTTGGCGCGCATCCGTCGGACCGCCGACGACGAATTCGTGCTCGACACCGACGCCGGCTTCGGCGACGCGCTGCTCGCTCGGATCAATCGGTTCAAGATCCGGGTCGACGCCGAGACGACGGTCGAACACGCCGAGGTCGACTCGCCGTCGGTCGAACACGAACTCGCGCGGATCGCGGCCGGCTGGCCACGGATGGGATCCGAGATCGAACCGGGATCGACCATCCCGACGGCGACGGGCGTCGTTCTCGTCGCGGTCAACTTCCAGAAGGGTTGCTATCCCGGTCAGGAACTGGTCGAGCGGATGGACTCGCGTGGCGCCGACGCCCCACGCACGCTGCGGATCGTCGACCTCTCGTCCGGGGCGGTCCCCGGTGATCCGGTCCACGACTCCGACGGCAAGGAGGTCGGTGCCGTCACGAGCGTGAGTGGCGACGGTGGCCTCGGCCTCGCCTACGTCAAGCGCGGCGCCGACGTCGGGCGTCCTCCCGCCCACCTCACCTGAACCGCCCCACCACGCCCGACCATCGCCCCGCCGGTCCTGATCTGCCCCTCGTGCCCCTGGGAAATTTCGTGGAATCCAGACGCTGACGGTCCCGATCCCTCGAGATTTCGAGCGCAGTCCGCACGGTCACCGGAAATGATGTGGAATCGAGACGCTGTGCGTCCGAATCACACGAAATTTCCTCGGCGCGACCGGAGTCCGACGTCAGGGTGACGGGGTGAGGGTGCTGCGGATGCTGGTGACTTCGGGGTGATGGCGGATCGTGGCCAGTTCCGGGGCGCGGTCGATGGTCACGGCCAACCCCTCGTTCGAGGTGCCGGCCATCGCGGCGGTACGGAGCCAACCGATTGCCGTCTCCTGATCGCCGAGGGCTCCGGCGGAGCGGGCAACGATCGCCGCGGTCAGGGTCTCGGGATGCTGGCGGAACGAGTCGGCTGCGTAGTGCGCCGCATCGTCGAAGCGGCCGGTTTCGAGCAGCATCCTCGCCAGGACGTACTCGTTCGCGCGGTCGCCGTGCGGAAGCGGACGGGGGAGCAGGTCGATCAGCTCGCCCGCCTGCTCGGCGGACAGCCCGACCGGAGGGTTCGTCGGAGTCGGCTGGGGATGGCTCACGGCGGAGAAGAGGATGCGCTTCGCCTTGCCGACCTTGCCGGCGTCGAGTGCATCGGCAGCCACGTTCCACGGTGAGGCGGCGACCTGGGGAGCCTTGCCCGCGTTGAGCATCTGGAACTGCGTGATCAGGAGGAAACCGATGAAGAGTACGAAGCCGCGGTAGCCGGTGCCGACGAGCACGACGGCGCCCACCAGGGTCGCACCGATCGAGAAGTACAGCATGTAGCGATGGGCTCGACCGGGGACGATCGCGTCGAGTCCGTAGGTCGCGATGTGGCCGCCGTCCAGCGGAAGCACGGGGATCAGGTTGAGCAGACCGATCGCCGGACCGGCCCACCAGATCGCCGCCGCGGCCGGCTCATCGAACATCGAGGACACTTCGAGCGGATTCGAGCCCATCGCGATCAGGACGGCCACGCTGACCGCGATCTGGATCCCCGGACCGGCGAACGAGATCCAGGCCTGGCGGGCACGGCTGATCGGTCGTGTGGGTCGATACGACGCGTACCCGGCGAGGAACCCCAGCGAGATCGATGCCTCTGCTCCGGCTCGACGTGCCGCCGTGGCGTGGCCGAGTTCGTGGATGAGGGTGAGCACGGCGAGCGATCCCGCCAACCAGTAGCCGAACGGATCCCGATACAGGAAGACGATCAGCGCCATGAAGATCAGGAATCCGGACTGCACCTTGACGTCGAAGCCGAGAATCCGGAACATCGGTTCAGCCTACGGCGGCGTCGTTGACAGGCGATCTATGCTGAGCAGCCGTATGCCTTACGTCTACAGCTTCGACCACAAGCACCGCCGCCCTCCGATGGAGTACAAGGATCTGCTCGGAGGCAAGGGGGCGAACCTCGCCGAGATGACCAGCGTTCTGAAGCTGCCCGTTCCCGGCGGATTCACCGTGTCCACCGACGCGTGTCGCGCCTACATGGAGTCGGGCTGGCCGTCCGAACTCGACGGTGAGATCGAGAAGCAGGTGGCCAAGCTCGAGAAGGACATGGGCCGCACGCTCGGCGACCCGAAGGATCCGCTGCTCGTGTCGGTGCGCTCGGGTGCCAAGTTCTCGATGCCCGGCATGATGGACACCGTCCTGAACCTCGGGCTCAACGACCGTTCGGTGAAAGGACTCGCGACCTCGACCGACAACGAACGCTTCGCGTACGACAGCTACCGCCGCTTCATCGCGATGTACGCGCGGATCGTGATGGACGCCGAGGGCGAACCGTTCGAGGAACTGCTCGAAGCCGCCCGCGAGAAGGTCGGTGGCAAGACCGATGCCGACATTCCGGCTGACGCGTTGAAGGAACTGTGTGATCAGTACAAGGCGTTGGTGAAGGAGCAGACCGGCAAGCCGTTCCCGCAGAAGCCGATGAAGCAGCTGCGTGGAGCGGTCGAGGCGGTGTTCTCCTCGTGGAACCGTCCGCGTGCCATCGCCTATCGCAACCGCGAACACATCGCACACACCCTCGGCACCGCCGTGAACGTGCAGGCCATGGTGTTCGGCAACCGAGACAACGATTCGGGAACCGGCGTGGGCTTCACCCGCAACGCCGCCACCGGGGAGAACAAGCCGTACGGTGACTTCCTCGTCAACGCGCAGGGAGAAGACGTGGTTGCGGGCATCCGCAACACGCAGAGCCTCGACGACATGATCGGCGTGTTCCCCGAGATCCACGACGAGCTGTTGGAGATCTTCGAGCGACTCGAACGCCACTACCAGGACATGTGCGACACCGAGTTCACCATCGAGCAGGGCAAGCTCTGGATGCTGCAGACGCGGGTGGGCAAGCGCACGGGCGTGGCCGCGTTGAAGATGGCCGTCGAGATGACGAAGGGCACCGGGAAGGGCAAGGATCGCTGGAAGATCAGCCGCGACACCGCCCTCATGCGCGTCACTGCCGACAACCTCGACTCGGTGCTGCACCCGCAGTTCACCGACAAGGGCACGGTGCTCGCGACCGGGCTCGGTGCGTCACCCGGTGCTGCGGTCGGCAAGGTCTACTTCACCGCCGACGAGGCGGCCGACGCAGCGGATCGCGGTGAGGAGATCATCCTCGTCCGCAACGAGACGAGCCCGGAAGACGTCCACGGCATGATGGTCGCGGAAGGCATCCTGACCGCTCGCGGCGGCCTGGTCAGTCACGCAGCGGTCGTCGCTCGCGGTTGGGGCACGCCGGCGATCGTCGGCGCCGAGGCGATCAAGATCTCGGGCAAGCAGTTCAGCGTCGGCGACGTGACCGTCGCAGAGGGCGATGTCATCTCGATCGACGGGACGACGGGTGAGGTCGTGCTGGGCGAGATGCACATGGCCAGTGGCGAACCCCCGCCCGAGTTCGACACGATCCTCCAGTGGGCCGACAAGGTCCGCAAGAACAAGCTCGCCGTGCGCGCCAACGCCGATTCCGGTGAGGACGCGGCCAACGCTCGTGAGCTCGGCGCCGAGGGCATCGGACTGTGCCGAACCGAGCACATGTTCCTCGCTCCGGACCGTCTCCCGGTCGTGCGGCGGATGATCCTGGCCACGACCGACGAGGAAGAGGAGGCAGCGCTCGCCGATCTGCGCGATGTGCAGCAGGCGGACTTCGAAGAGGTGCTCGAAGCAATGGACGGACTCCCGGTCACGATCCGCCTGCTCGACCCGCCGCTCCACGAGTTCCTCCCGCCCGTCGAGGAGTTGAAGATCAAAGAAGCGACGTCGGGCCTGTCGGAGCAGGAGCAGGCCGAACTCGCGGCGGCCGAGAGCTGGGCCGAACACAACCCGATGATCGGCACCCGCGGCGTGCGTCTCGGCGTGATCAAGCCGGGTCTGTACGCGATGCAGGTGCGCGCGCTGCTCGATGCCGCGGCGGCACTCCGAAAGCGCAAGAAGAACCCGATCGTCGAGATCATGATCCCGCTGACGGTCACGCGCGAGGAGTTGGCGCTCGCCCGTTCCTGGGTGCAGGAGGAGGTCGACGCAGCGTTGAAGGGCATGCGCAACAAGCCCGACATCACGATCGGCACGATGATCGAGACGCCGCGAGCAGCGGTTCGCGCCGACGAGATCGCCGAGGTGTCCGACTTCTTCTCGTTCGGTACCAACGATCTCACGCAGCTCACCTTCGGCTTCAGCCGTGACGACGTCGAGAGCCGGATGATGCCAGCCTACCTCGAGCAGGGCCTGTTGAAGCGGAACCCGTTCGACACGATCGACCAGACCGGCGTCGGTGACCTGGTGCGACTCGGTGCCGAGCGCGGTCGCGCGACGAAGAAGAAGCTGAAGCTCGGCGTGTGCGGTGAGCACGGCGGCGATCCCGAGTCGATCGATCTCTTCTATCGCGTGGGACTCGACTACGTGTCGTGCAGCCCGTTCCGCGTGCCGATCGCGCGGTTGAGCGCGGCCCAGGCGATCCTGCGCAACGCCTGACGCGACACACCGCTCGCGAAACACGTTCGGTGACAAGATTCTTGCCCTGAGTGGTATTGCGACCTACTGTGGCCGCATGACCACGAGGGCGGATGGTGGGACGCACTGCAGGTGACCTCGTCGGTCGCGCCAGGTCGCGCGACGTCGACGGGGAAACGTCCGCGCGCGTCGGCGACGCGCTGCTGATGGACGCTGCTCGGGAGGGTGACGCGGAGTCGTACGCCGCCCTCTACGAGCGCCACCGGAGCGATGTCACGCGTCTGGCCCGTCGGCTGTGCCGAGACCGGTACGAGGCCGATGATGTGGTGAGCGAGGTGTTCTGCAACACGCTCCGCGCTCTCCGTGGCGGGTCAGGACCGAGTCCCGTGATGCTGCGTCCCTACCTGCTGCGGTCCGTCCGCAACACGGTGATCAAGATCCGGACGAGGTCGGATACGGGCCACGCCGAGCCGACGGCGCCGCAGGCACTGGATCGCCCAGATGAGCGCGACCCGTTCTTCGCGGCGGGCGCTGTGAGTTCTGCGTTCGGAGCGGTCTCGGATCGTCACCGCCGCGTGCTGTGGTCGGTGGAGGTCGAGGGCACCCCGACCCGTGCGGTTGCCGAGAGTGAGAACATCGCAGCACCGGCGGCCGCATCGCTCGCGTACCGGGCGCGGTGCGCACTGCGACGTGCCTACATCGCCGAGTCGGTGTCGCCGACCTCCGTGCCGGCATGTGTCCCGATCCGCGCCCTGATTCCGGGATTCGTCAGCGGTGGACTTCGCGCCTCCAAGGCGGAGATGGTTCGTCAGCACGGTGACGAGTGCGCCGATTGTGCACGTGTCGTCGAGGCTGCCCGAGATCTGCAGTCATCGCTCAGCAATCGATCCCCGGCGGGAACACTGCTGCTCGGGATCGGAGCGATCCTGTCGCGGATCGGACACGCGGTCGGTGGCTTGGTGGCGGCGACGCCGATCGCCACGGTCGCGGGAACCACGGCCCTCGTCGTCGGACTGGGTGTGATCGTTCCTGAGGAGCCGACTCCTGCCGATGCCGTCGTGCCGATCGTTGCGTCGGCGGCGGGCGAGCCGAGCGACGACACGGTCGCTGCGACGGAGGAGGCCGCCGCTTCGCCCGTCGCCGCATCGCGGATCGAGCCGTCGACCGCGGGTGTCGACGAGTGGGTCGCGCAACTCCGGCGAGTTCCTCCGGGTCGAGCGGTCGTCGATCCGGTACTCGAGTACGACGAATCCGACCGGATCGGCAATGTCGTCCCGGCCGCCCCGCCGATCGAGCCGCCGGTCGCCGACCCGGTCGACGTCGCTTCGCAGAGCGAGGCAGACGACCTCGGCGACGTGGTTCGGACGACGACCGGTGTCGTGGTCGATGTCGTCGACCAGGGCACCGATGTCGTCGACCGGACCACGGACGTGGTCAACTCGATCGTCGGCGACAATCTCGACGCAGTCGTGGAGACGGTGGATCGGACCACCCAGGACCTCCCCGTCGTGAACAGCGTCGTGCAGCCTCCACTCGAGGAGGTCGCGGAAGTCGCAGACCGCGTGGTCGACCAGGTGCTCGACGAGCAGGTGGACGAACTGCTCGGTGCGGTCGACCTGCTCGGTCAGGGTGTCGGCTCGACCGTCGACGGCCTCAGCGACGGCAGCTGAAACGCGCCGGGAGAAAACTTTCGGTTCGAGCGTCATGGAACGGTCGTTCACGGGTGTGCACAGGTGAGGGCAACGCCAATTCCGGCAGTGCCGCTGACCAAGGAGAACATCCATGAATCATCCGAACCGAACCGAAAGGGCGCCCCGTGGGCGCCGACTCGTCGGACTCGTCGGGATCGCCGGGGCAACCCTGGGGCTCGGCATCGTGAGCGGCCCGGCACCCGCTTCGGCTGCCCCAAGCGATGACTGCCTCCTCATCCTGTGCCCGAACGGGGAGATCGAGATCGACCTCGAGATCGACCTCGATCTCCCGACTCGCGGCGACGAGAACCGACCCGAACCGCCGCCGCCCACGCAGCCGCCGCCCCCGCAGCCGACACCCACGACCGTTGCTCCCGGCGGTCTCGAGGTCGACGTCGACCTCGCCGCAGATGTCGACCTCGGCAATCTCGTCGACATCGACGCGCGCGTGCCGGTCGATCTGGGCGTGAACGGTCGAGGCAGCGGAGGTCCGGCGCTCGTCGACGCCGATGTCGTCGTCGAGCCCGAGGCCGAGGTGGAGCTGTTGCCGCAACCGCCGGCGGTCGACGATGGCGTCACCCCCGACCCCGGCGACGTCGGGCCGACCGAGCCCGGGGGGACGACGTCGGCGCTCGCCGACCTCGACGCCGATCTCGTCTGCGGCCTGTCGATTCTCGCCATCGGACCCTCGAACGCGAGTTGCGGTGGCGACATCGTCGGAACGCTCAGCTCCGGACTCGTCGACGCGAACCTGGACGTCGGGATCTGTGACGTCAGCGTGTCGCTGCTCGCGCCGACAGAGCAAGCAGCGTGTTCGTCCGCGGCGGACGACGACGATGACACCGACGACGATGGCACTGACGACGATGGCACTGACGACGACGGCACCGACGACGACGGCACCGACG
>NZ_BAOL01000247.1 GCF_000350145.1 Ilumatobacter nonamiensis YM16-303
GTCGTAGTCGTACTGGTGCTTGGTCGGCTCCATCGGCTTGGGCTCGATCAGGATCGTGCCCTCGAACCCGATCGCGTGCTTGTGCTCGACGACCATGTTCATGAAACGGCCGAGCTGGTCGAGCTCGCGCTTCATGTCGGTGTTGAGCAGCGTCTCGTAGCCCTCGCGGCCGCCCCACAGGACGTAGTTGGCGCCGTCGAGTCGCTTCGTCGCTCCCATGCAATGGGCGACCTGCGCCGCCGCGTACCGGAAGAGTTCGGGGTCGGGATTCGTCGCGGCGCCGGCCATGAACCGCGGGTGCGAGAACGCATTCGTCGTGCCCCAGAGCAGCTTCGTGCCGGTGCGCTCCATGTGTTCTGCCGCGACGTCGACCATCTCGTCGAGATTGCGGGCGGATTCGGCGAACGTCGCTCCGGCGGGAGCGATGTCGATGTCGTGGAACGAGAAGAACGGGACGCCGAGCTTCTCGAAGAACTCGAACGCGGCGGCCATCTTCAGCCTCGCGGCCTCCATCGGTTCGAGCGCTGCTGCCGCTCCCGACGCCGTTGCCGGGTTCCACGGTCGGTCGAACGTTCCGGCACCGAAGATGTCCGAGCCGTCCCACGCGAAGCTGTGCCAGTAGCACACGCCGAAGCGGAGATGCTCGGCCATCGTGCGACCGGCCACGACGCGGTCGGCGTCGTACCAGCGGAACGCCAGCGGGTTGTCGGAGTCGGAACCCTCGTACGGGATCGACTCGACGTCGGGAAAGAATGGCGTGGTCATCGGTTGCTCCTCGGCGGGTGGCGAGCTGGTGTGCGGTTCACACGGCCAGGTTTGTCGACTACTCTGACAAATTGACGCAGCACGCGCAAGCGCGTCGCCAGGTCGCGCAGAAGGGCGGTCTGGTTTCGCGCCGACGAAGAGAGCCGAGGGAACGTGGAGACGAACAGCGGATTGCGACCCGCCGACGTGCGGCAGAACAATCTGGCGTCGGTCCTCGGTGTGCTGCGCCGCGGGTCCGCGACGCGTTCGGATCTCGTCGCTGCGACCGGGCTCACGCGCAGCACGATGGCCGGGCTCGTGTCGGAGCTCGCCGAGTTGGGTCTCATCGACGAGGTGTCCTCGGCCGCCACGGGTCGTCCGGGTCGCCCGTCGCCGCTCGTCCGACTCGTGCCGGGAGCCGTCGCAGCGCTGGGCATCGATGTCTCGGTCACCCGTCTGGCCGTGGGCCTCGTCGGACTCGATGGACGCACGATCTCGGTCGTCGAGCGCGAGGGAGACCGAACCGCCGACTCGCCCGAATCCACGGCGGAAGCGGTCGCGGAGATGGCCCAGCGGATCGGTGTCGGCGGTGATGGTGCGCCCATCCTCGTCGGCGTGGGCGCGGCCGTGCCGGGATTGGTGCGTGGGCGTGACGCGCACGTCGTCCTCGCTCCGAACCTCGGCTGGACCGACGTGGCGTTCGCCGACCTCGTTCGTACGGCGATCCACCAGCGCCTGGGGGTTCTGCTCGATGTATCCATCGGGAACGAAGCCGACCTCGGCGCCATGGCGGAGGCTCGCTTCGGAGTCGGGCGACGCGACCGCAACGTTCTCTACGTGCACGGCGACATCGGAGTCGGGGGCTCGATCGTGGTCGACGGCGCGCGCCTTCCGGGGGCGTCGGGCTATGCCGGTGAGATCGGCCACATGCCGGTCAACCCCAACGGTGGGCGGTGCCGATGCGGGTCCGTCGGCTGCTGGGAGACCGAGATCGGCGAACGCGTTCTGCTGGAACGCGCCGGGCTCGATCCGAACTCGGGGAACTCCGGGGTCAAGAAGCTGGTCGTCGCGGCGGAGGGCGGTGAGCAACGCGCCTTGGACGCGCTCGCCGAGAACGGTCGGTGGCTCGGCGTCGGACTGGCCGGGCTGATCAACATCCTCGACCCTGGGCTGGTCGTCATCGGGGGACTGTTCGGGCCGCTGATGCCCTACATGTCCGACGCGCTCGACGCAGAACTCGTCGCCCGGCGATTCGGTCCGGACGAGCGAGTGGCATCGGTGGTCGCTGCCGAGATGGGGACCGACGCCCTCCTGATCGGGGCTGCCGAACTCGCGTTGACGCCGGCGCTCGCCGATCCGGCGGGTTGGCTGACAATTGGTGGTTGACAAGCAGGTCCGAATGTCCCACACTGAGATCCACATTTGTTGACGGCTCGTACAAACGTGCGGGCGGGACAGGTGAACTCGGTCGAGGGGGAACTCGGCCGCACGACTCCAGAGGGGGAGACATGAAGAAGATGACCCGCACCGTTGTGGTGATGGCCGGAGCGTTGTCGCTCGTGGCATCGGCATGCGGCAGTGATGACGACAGTGGCTCGAGCGACAGTGAGACCGAAACGGAGGGCAGTGAAGCGGCCGCCGACGACTCGGGTGACGAAGCGGCCACCGACGACACCGCGGCAGCCGACGACGCCGAAGGTGACGACGCTGCAGCTGACGAAGAGGGAGGCGACGAAGCGGCCGCCGGTGGGGGCAAGGCGGGCTTCATCCTGCCCGACTCCGCATCGTCGGTTCGCTGGGAGTCGTTCGACCGTCCGCTGATCGAGCAGGCCTGTGCCGACGCCGGGATCGAGTGTGTCATCCAGAACGCCGAAGGTGACAAGAACGAGATGGCGACGATCGCCGACCAGATGATCGCCGAAGGCGTCGGGGTGCTGGCGATCGTGAACCTCGACTCCGAGTCGGGTGCCGCGATCCAGGAGAAGGCAGCCGCTGCCGGTGTCGCGAACATCGACTACGACCGCCTCACGCTCGGCGGTTCCGCCGACGTGTACGTCTCGTTCGACAACGTCGCCGTGGGCACCGCCCAGGGTGAGGGAATCATCGAGTGCATGGGCGGCGACGTCGAGGGCAAGAAGATCATCCAGCTCCACGGTTCGCCGACCGACAACAACGCCACGCTGTTCAAGCAGGGCTACCAGGACGCGATCGCCGACAGCGGCATCGAGACCGTCGGTGAGGAAGCGGTTCCGGACTGGGACAACGCTCAGGGTGGCGTGATCTTCGAGCAGCTGCTCACCGCCGCGAACGGTGAGATCGACGGTGTGCTCGTCGCCAACGACGGACTGTCGCTCGCTGCCCAGTCGGTGCTCGCCGACTCCGGCCTGCAGGTTCCGACCACCGGTCAGGACGCCACGTTGGAAGGCCTGCGGGCGATCCTCGAGGGCAACCAGTGCATGACGGTGTACAAGCCGGTCATCGAAGAGGCCACGGGAGCGGTCACCGCTGCCGCGGCGCTGCTCGCCGGCGAGGCGCCGGACACCGACGCCACCATCGACAACGAGAACGGTGAGATCCCGTACATCCAGGCCGAGGTCCAGCCGATCTTCTTCGACGACGTGAAGATCCCGGCGGCCGACGGCTTCGTCGATGTTGCCGAGCTCTGCGCCGGCCTCGAAGACGCCTGCACCGAGGCCGGCGTCGAACAGTGATGCACCTCACGCGGCTGCGACATCGAGCCGTGTGACAGTCTGTGCCGACTCGGCCCGCCTGCGGGTGGGTCGGGTCGGCACCTTCGCGTGACGACGTGTTCTGAGGGGGACGAATTCGTGAATCAACCATCAGGGGTGCTGGACGGGTCGGCGGCCGATCCGGGTCCGCCGCTGCTCCATGCCGACGGGCTGAACAAGAGTTTCGGCCCGGTCCAGGTGTTGCACGACGTGGACTTCCGGGTCTATCCGGGCCAGGTCACCGCGTTGATCGGTGACAACGGTGCCGGCAAGTCGACGCTCGTCAAGTGCATCGCCGGGATCCACGCGATCGACGCCGGAGTGATCCGGTTCGATGGGGCCGAGGCGCACATCGACGACCCGAAGGCCGCGACGGCGCTCGGGATCAAGGTGGTGTACCAGGACCTCGCGCTGTGCGAGAACCTCGACATCGTCCAGAACATGTTCCTCGGCCGCGAGCTCACCAAGCGTGGTGTGCTCGACGAGCACGCGATGGAACAGGCGGCGCGCGAGACGCTCGCCTCGCTCGGTGTGCGGACGGTCAAGAGTGTCCGCCAGCAGGTGTCGTCGCTGTCGGGCGGTCAACGTCAGACCGTGGCGATCGCCAAGGCGGTGCTCGGCAATGCGCAGTTGGTCGTGCTCGACGAGCCGACCGCGGCGCTCGGCGTCGCACAGACCGAACAGGTTCTCGACCTGGTGAAGCGACTGGCCGGCAACGGGGTCGCGGTCGTGCTCATCAGCCACAACATGAACGACGTGCTCGAGGTCGCCGACCGGGTGAGCGCGATGTACCTCGGGCGGATCGCAGCCGACCTCCCGAACGACGACACGATGACCCGCGAGAGTCTCGTGCAGCTGATCACGTCCGGTCGTGCCGGCGACATCGGCCTCACCGAAGGGATCACCGAATGAGCTCCACCGAGAGCGGCGCCGACGTCGCACCGGTCGTCGAACCACCCGTCGGTGGTCAGGCGCTCACCGACTTCGCTCTGGACGAGGGCCCCGCCGACCTGAAAGGTGCGATGCGTGCGTCGTTCGACCGGATTCGCGGCGGCGAGCTCGGTTCGATTCCCGCGGTGCTGGCGATCATCGTCCTCGTCGCGATCTTCGGCCTGACGCGGCCCGACAGCTTCCTGTCGAAACTCAACTTCGCGAACTTCCTGGAGCAGGCGTCGTCGATCATCGTGATCGCGATGGCGGTCACGTTCGTCCTGCTGCTCGGCGAGATCGACCTCGCCGCCGGCTACACGGCGGGCGTCGCCGGGGCGGTGTTGGCGACGCGACTCCAGGCCGACTGGCCGTTGATCCCGGCGGCCGGGATGTCGATGCTCGTCGCGCTCGCGCTGGGTGTGTTCACCGGCTTCATGGTGGCGAAGGTGGGGATTCCATCGTTCGTCGTGACGTTGGCGAACGTCTTGCTGTTCCAGGGCATCCTGCTGCTGCTCGTCCGTGAGGGCGGCAGTGTGCGGATCCAGAGCGAGGCGGTCAACGACCTCGTCGGGGGTGCGCTGAGCCCCGGATTGTCGTGGCTCGTGTCGGCGATCGGCGTCGGTCTCTTCGCACTCTCACAAGTGCGTCGTCAGCGCGAATCTCACGGCGCGATACCGATGTCACTCGTGTGGTTGCGGGTCGGTTTCGCCGTGGTGCTCGTCGGCGTGATCACGTTCGTGCTCAACCAGAACCGGGCGTTCGCGAACGCCCCGGCACCGATCAAGGGCATGCCGATCGTGATCCCGGTGCTCGCCGTGATGGTCGTCGTGCTGTCGTTCGTGCTCAGCCGAACGGCATACGGACGGCATCTGTACGCGGTCGGAGGCAACGCTGAAGCGGCCCGACGGGCCGGCATCAACGTGCAGCGGCTGCGCCTCTCGGCATTCGCCGTGACCGGTGTGATCGCCGGCATCGGCGGTTGGTTCCTGGCGTCGCGGGTCAACTCCGTCGATGCGAACACCGGTGCCAACGACACACTGCTGCTCGCAGTCGGCGCGGCCGTCATCGGTGGTACGTCACTGTTCGGTGGCCGTGGTCGGATGGTGAACGCCGTGCTCGGTGGGTTGGTGCTCGCACTGATCCCGAACGGCCTCGGACTCGTCGGCAAGACGACGTTGCTCGGTTACGACATCGACTTCAGCAGCTCCGGCGTGAAGTTCATCGCCTCCGGCGTGGCCCTGCTCGCTGCCTCGTCCGTCGACGCCCTCAGCCGCAAACGCACCACCTGAGGAATGAGGGTCGGTGTCGATCACCAACCCTCGTTCACGCGTCGCGGAGGTCTTCCTTCCACGCGCGAAAGCGATCGTGCGTGGTGCCGCTCGGGCCGACGCCTTCGGCAGTTCCATCGGGGAACAGCCGCAACGTGTACTCGGCGCCGGTCGTGTTATGGGCGGCCCAGTAGCGGGCGTCGCCGTGCTTGGCGGGTCCGGCACGCCAGAGGATCCACGGTCCGATCCGCCGCTTGTACTCGGCGACGGGGGAGTCGGTCAGATCGTCGCCGAGCTCCAGCAACGAGTCCGGAGCCTCGATCCATGCCGTCGCGGGGACGTTGCGATCACGGATCGGTGTCGGTGGGAGCTCGGCGGTGTGGATCGGCGTGTCGTCGATCGGCCGCTCGTCGTACCTCACCCTGCAGCCTCATCCGGTGTCAGGCACCCGATGGCGCAGCGCTGAATCAAGCTCACCAGCCGCGTTCGATCCATTCCTCGAGGTGTGGGCGTTCGGTGCCGATCGTGGTGTCGAGGCCGTGGCCGGGGAGGACGATCGTGTCGTCGGGGAACGTGAACAGGCGGTCGGTGATCGAGCGGATGATCGTGTCGAAGTCGGCGTCGTCGAAGCTGGTGTTGCCCGGACCGCCGGGAAAGAGAGTGTCGCCGGTGAAGAGCAGCGGGGTGTCGGCGAGATCGAACGAGATCGACCCGGGCGTGTGCCCCGGGTTGTGGATCGCGTGGAAGCGGAGCTTGCCGATCTCGATCACCTCGGTGTCGTCGAGGAACACGTCGTATCCGACGTCGGCGAGCTTCGGCGCGTCGAGCTTGGTGACGGCGACTTCGTAGCCGGCCTCGCGCATCGCCGGCACCGCCTGGATGTGGTCCCAGTGGCCGTGGGTTTCGAGCACGCGGGTGACGCCGAGTCGCTGGCACAGTTCGAGGAGTTGCTCGTGCTCGTTCGCTGCGTCGATCAAGACCGCCTCGCCCGTCCGTGTGCACCGGACGATGAACACGTTGTTCTCGACCGGCCCGACGACCACCTTGTGGACCTCGACGTCGGCGTTCGACCAGTGGAGCGTGTTCGTCGGTGCTGCCATGTTTCCAGTCTGGCAGGCGGGCGTGGCCCGCGGCGTCAGGTGCTGACGACGTCGAAGTCGAGGCCGAGGGCGACGCCGATGTGGGTGGGGTCGAACGTGACGAAGTGGATGGGCCGGGGGAGACGGTCGGCGGCCGAGAAGTGGATCGCGTCGCTGAGCCGGACCGGCTGCGACCGGGCGAGCGCGGCGGCGCCGTCGAGACAACGTTGATCGACCGGCACGACGTGGAGGTGATCCCACACGAGGCGGATCACGTCCTCGAGATCGGCGCGTCCGAAGCGGTCGTCGACGAGCCGATCGATCGCCGGCAGTGCCTCGGTGAGCGCCATCGCCGACGCCGCCCACACGTCGTCCGTCGCAAACGCGTCCAGTACGACCTTCCGCTGCGGCCCGTCGATCGCCACCGCCAGCAACGCCGACGTGTCGAGCACCACCGTCACGCCGCGCCCTCCGTTCCCACCCCGTGTTCTCGTCGCGTTGCGGCCCGGAATCCGGGCAGATCCGCGACGGGAACGCAGGTGGAGGGTGGTGCGGGGGAGTGGACAGTCATCCGCGGAGCTCGCGCAGGACCTGGTCGACGCGGACTCCGGCGAACACCGGGACCGGGTCGGGGGCGCGGAACTCGCTGGTGCGACGTGGGGGGAGGACGGCGCCGGACCCGATGAGGCGTTCGAGCGCCGGTGCGTCTGCGTCGAGCGGACCGAGTTGCGCGACCGGACGTCCACTGCGGGTGACGACGGTGCGTTCGCCGGCTGCGGCGCGCCGCACGGCATCGGTCAACTCCGCACGCAGTTCACGGATTCCGCTCGAACGAGTGTCCACAAGTGTACACAAGCAGATTTGGGATTGCGATGCAACCCCGGCACAATCTCCTCCATGAACTTTGCATTCACCGAAGAGCAGGAAGAACTGCGCAACACCGTTCGTGCGTTCCTCGAGAACAAGTCGTCCGAGGAAGCCGTGCGCGAGCAGATGGAGACCGAGGACGGCTACGACCCCGCGGTCTGGCAGCAGATGGGCGAGCAGATGGGTCTCCAGGGCCTGGCGATCCCCGAGGAGTTCGGCGGATCCGGCTACAGCTTCGTCGAGCTCGGCATCGTGCTCGAGGAGATGGGCCGTGCGCTGTTGTGCGCCCCGTTCTTCTCGACCGCCGTCCTCGCCGCGAACACGCTGATCCACTCCGGTGACGACGCCGCCAAGCAGGCCCACCTCCCCGGCATCGCATCCGGCGAGACCATCGCCACCGTCGCCTACGTCGAGCCCTCGGGCAAGTGGGACGAATCCGGCATCACGATGGAAGCCTCCGGTTCGGGCAGCGACGTGACGCTGAGCGGCACCAAGTCGTTCGTGATCGACGGCCACGTCGCCAACCTGATCATCGTCGCCGCCAAGTCCGGCGCCGGCACGAGCCTCTACGCCGTGCAGGGCGACGCATCGGGCCTGACCCGCACGTCCCTGTCCACGATGGACCAGACCCGCAAGCAGGCCAAGCTCGACTTCGACAACACGCCCGCCACGCTCATCGGTGAGGACGGCAAGGGCTGGGACATCCTCTCGACCGTGCTCGACCTCGTCGCCGTCGGCCTCGCCGCCGAGCAGGTCGGCGGAGCGCAGATGGTGCTCGAGCAGGCGGTCGAGTACGCCAAGGTGCGCGTGCAGTTCGGTCGTCCGATCGGTTCGTTCCAGGCGATCAAGCACAAGTGCGCCGACATGCTGCTCGAGGTCGAGTCGGCCAAGTCCGCCGCCTACTACGGCCTGTGGTGCGCCGCCGAGATGAACGACGAGCTCGCCTCGACCGCATCGCTCGCCAAGGCGTACTGCTCGGAGGCGTACTTCCACGCCGCAGCCGAGAACATCCAGATCCACGGTGGCATCGGCTTCACCTGGGAGCACCCGGCGCACCTCTACTTCAAGCGTGCGAAGAGCTCCGAGCTGATGTTCGGTGACCCGACGTTCCACCGCGAGCAGCTCGCACAGCGCATCGGGATCTGATCCCCCAGTACCGTAGGGAGCGATGCTCCTGATCTTCATCATCGTGGCGGCGATCGCAGTGTTTGCGATCGCCGCCGTGGTGATCGGCCGTGAAGCGCACCGCCTCGACGCGGTGGCACCACGGGCGGTGTACCGCCTCGACGAGGCAACCGATTTCGTGTGCGACCGACTCCCGGTCGAGAGCCAGGCCCGCCTGACCCCCGGTGAGGTCGAGCAGCTGCTGATGTTCCACATGCAGTGGCTCCACGCGCAGGGCCTCCAGCCCGACAAGGTGGTCGATCAGCGTCAGGCGATCGACGAACAGGTCGTGGTGACCGAGGATGCGTTGACCGCGTATCTGATCGGTGAATCCGAACGCAACGACGTCGACCTGCTCGATGACGTCGACGCGGTCAACGTCGTCGAAGCGCACCTGGAGTACTTCGAGGCGATCGGCGCGATCGGACCGCAGGCCCCTCTCGACGACGTGCTCTGATGGGCGGTCCGGGCGCTGGGACTGACTCAGTGCCGGTGGCTGTCCGGCATCCCCAGACGTTCGACGGTGTCGTTCTCGAAATCGAACTGGATCAAGACGACCGGTTCGTCACCGACCACCCATGTGTCGTGACCCGGTTCGATGCAGACGGCCTGCGGCGCGACGAAATCGAACGTGCAGCCGTCCGGGTACTCGCCGGCGAGACGACCCTGCGCGATGAACCCGACGTGCGCGTGCATGCAGAACTCGGTGCCCACGACAGGCTTGACGTGCTGTGACCAGCGCCCACCGACGCCGTAGACCAGTCGCTTGATCCGGACGGGACCGGCGGTCATGACGTCGATCTCCATGCCGGCGAAGCTCTGGTGGGTTGCGCCCTCGATCGGGCCCATGACCGTGTCGGGTTCACTCATGTCCCAACACTACGACTCCGCCGGGAGCGGTCGAACCACCGGCGCTCCTGCCCGACGTGCTGTGATGGTGGGATGACGTCGATCGTTCCGAAGGACCGAACCATTGCCGCACTCGGAGAGTTGTGGGCATCGATCACCGATCTGCTCGAAGGTCTGGACGACACGCAATGGTCGCTTCCATCCCCGTTGCCCGGCTGGAACGTGCAGGACAACGTCGCGCACCTCATCGGGACCGAGGCGATGCTGCTCGGAGTGGAGAACCCGTCGGTCACGGTCGACCGTGAGGCTTCGTCCCACGTGCGCAACGACATCGGTGAATTCAACGAGGTGTGGGTCCAGCACCTGCACGCAAGCCCGCCGAACGACGTGCTCGCGCTCTTCCGCGAGTACACCTCGGCTCGACTCGCCGCACTCGCCGCGATGACCCAGGACGAGTGGGACGCGGAATCGTTCACACCGGCGGGTCGTGACACGTACGGCCGGTTCATGCAGATCCGCGTCTTCGACTGCTGGCTGCACGAGCAGGACATCCGCGACGCGGTCGGCGTGCCGGGGCACGAGGCGGGTCTCGCGGTCGAGGTCACCCTCGACGAGATGGAGACCGCGATGGGCTTCGTGGTGGGCAAGCGTGCTGGGGCGGTCGACGGTCAGTCGGTCACGTTCGCGTTGACGGACGACGGAGCGATCGTCCGTTGGATCCACGTCGCGGTCGACGGACGCGCGGCTGTCGTGCCCGCACTCGATGCTCCGGCGACGACGACGATCACGCTGCCGGTCGGTGTGATGACGCGCCGTTGCGCCGGGCGGGTCGATGCCGCGACGGTCGCAGGGGAGATCGACGTTTCCGGAGACGTCGAACTGGGCACATCGGTCCTCGATGCCCTCACCTACACCATCTGAGCCGGACACCAGGCGGGTTGTCGTGGTCTCCCGACCCGACGACGAGGTCGCCGGTCGGTTCGTCGACGCGCTCGGGCGGCGCGGGCTGAGGGTCGAGCATGTGACGGTCGACGATCCCCACGCAGTGGTTGCCGCTGCCGCCGACGCGGCGAGAACCGGCTCGACGGCGGTGTGCTCGGTCGGCGGCGACGGATCCGTCAACCTGGTCGCCCAGGGACTGCTGTCCGTCGACGATCACGACACGGTGCTCGCACCCGTTCCGAACGGCACCGTCAACCTCGTCAACCACGTACTCGATCTCGACACGCCGGATGACACGATCGCCGCGCTCGACGCGCAGCGGAGCCGTTCCATCGACGTCGGAGAAACCGAGGCCGGGGTCTTCGTGCTCAACGCCTCGAGCGGGTACGACGCCGCGGTGATCGGTGATGGGGAGGATCACAGCGATTCGATGCTGGGCCGGGTTCGGTTCCTGGTCGAGGGAGCGCGCCGCCTTCGTCGAGACGAGCCGGTTCCGGTCACCGTGACGTGCGACGGTCACGAATTGTTCGCCGGTCGGGCGATGAGTGTGCTCGTGTTGAACTTCGGCCAGCGCGGCGGCGAGAGCTTCGACGTCGCACCCGACGCACGGTTTGACGACGGTGTCCTGGACGTGGTGGTGGTGCGAACCGGCTCGCTCTGGCGAACCGTCGTGGACCTCGCACGACTCGCCGTCGGTCGTCAGGTCGCACCGGCGGACATGGTCCGTGCGCAGGCGACGACGGTCGAGGTCGCGTGGGACCGACCTGTTGCGACACAGCGGGATGGCGACGTCGACGAGCCGGGTGACCGGCTGACCTACGCGGTCCGCCCGGGAGCGCTCCGCATCCTCCACGCCTGAGCGGGGTCGTCGACCCATGGCTCGGATACGATCGAGTTCGATGGATCATCATCCGAAGTTCGAAGGCTTCCGCTTCATCGGCGACAAGCGGACGCAGCTGGTCTACGACCTCACCACGTGGGAGGACGACGACGTCGTGAACGAACTCGTCGACGCGGGCGTCGGTCTCGGGTTCGGACCCGACACGCTGGACGAGGCGCGCAACCGGGGATACACCCTCGCCACTCCCGGCAAGAAGCGCATGTTGCGCACGCCGCGATCTTGAGCTGAGCGGATTCGAGGGTCGCTGCGATGCCGGGCATGGACTCCACGTTCGTCTCGAACGGACTGGAACTGGCGTGCCACATCGGACGACCTCCCGGCGATGTGCAGCCCGGACCCGGGGTGATCCTGTGTCACGGGTTCCCGATCGAGACCCTCGACGCGGAGCGGTCGGCCGGCACGTTCCCGCAGCTGATGGACCGGATGGCCAGCACGCTCGGCTGTGTGACGCTCACCTTCAACTTCCGCGGCTGTGGCAACAGCGAGGGCGACTTCTCGCTCCAGGGTTGGATCGACGATCTGCGCGCGGCGATCTCGCATCTGTTGACGGTCAGCGATCCGAGCGGGGTGATCCTGGTCGGCACCAACACCGGCGGCTCGATCGCCGTGTGCGTCGGCGCCGACGACCCCCGAGTGGCCGCGGTCGGCCTGCTCAGCCCGCGGGCCGACTTCGACGACTGGGCGCAGCACCCGCGTCGGTTTCTCGAGCACGCCCGCGAGATCGGTGCGATCCACGACCGCAAGTTCCCGGCGTCGACCGACGAGTGGGCACGCGAGTTCCGCCGGTTCCGTCCGGTCGCCTCGGCCCGCCGGTTCGCACCGCGCCCGATGCTGGTGATGCACGGTGACGAGGACGACAGCGTTCCAGTGTCAGACGCCCGGCAACTCGTGAACGCCCACGGCGATGCAGAGCTCAGCTTGCTCGAAGGTGCCGGCCACCGGCTCCGTCACGACCCGCGAGCGATTGCGATCCTGCTCGGCTGGCTCGACCGCATGCGCTCGGTTCAGCATCACCCCAGCGCAGCGGCCGGCTGAACGGTCGGCAGGAATCCGTCAGCGGCCGGCATCGACCTGGCTGAGGTGCCAGGCGTACGCCGTGTCGACGATCTCGCGGAGTCCGTACTGCGCTCGCCATCCGAGTGCTTCCAGCGCGAGGGTCGGGTCGGCGAAGGTGGTGACGGGATCGCCGGCTCTGCGTGGTGCGATGTCGTACGGCACGGGTTGGCCTGCCACTTCGGCGGTGGCGTTCACGACGTCGAGCACCGACGACCCGACGCCGGTCCCGACGTTGATCGCGACGGTGTCGCCTCCTCGTCCGAGGTAGTCGAGAGCGCGAACGTGGGCGTCGGCCAGATCGGCGACGTGGATGTAGTCGCGGATGCAGGTGCCGTCGGGCGTGTCGTAGTCGTTGCCGAACACCTTCAGGCGTCGGTCGTCCAAGAGCAACGCCTTCATCGCCAGCGGGACGAGATTCTGGGAGTACGTCCAGTCCTCGCCGATCCGCCCGTCGAAACTCGCTCCGGCGGCGTTGAAGTAGCGGAGGCTGACCGAACGGAGATCACTGGTGTGGCCGTACCAGTACAGGATCCGCTCGACCATCGCCTTCGACTCGGCGTACACCGACTCGGGTCGGATCGGTGCGTCTTCGGTCACCGGTACCACGTCGGGCGTTCCGTTCACCGAGCAGGACGAGGAGAAGACGACGTGGTTCACTCCGGAAGCCATGCAGGCTTCGACGAGATCGACCGTGCCGGCCACGTTGTTGCGCCAGTACTTCGCTGGGCTGTCCATGGACTCGCCGACCGCCTTGTAGGCGGCGAAGTGGACGAGTTGGGTCACGCCGTGCTCGTTGCACGTCGCGGTGACCAGATCCCGATCGTGGATGTCGCCGACGACCAGTGGTGCGTCGATCACCGCCTCACGACGACCCAACTCGAGGGAGTCGAGCACGACGACGTCGCGACCGGCATCGCGAAGCGAGCGAACGGTGTGCGATCCGATGAACCCGGCACCGCCGGTGACGAGCACGGTTCCGTCGACAGCGTGGTGGTTCATCGGGCAGAGAACCTAGCGCGGGGGCGGAACGATCGCCGGTCCGGACCACGACCGGTTCGAACCGGGTCAGTCGTAGTAGAGGATCTCATCGGCGCCGGTTCCGTCGAGGTCGATGTCGGTGATCGAGGACCACCCGCGTCGGAAGTTGTAGTCGGCGATG
>NZ_BAOL01000246.1 GCF_000350145.1 Ilumatobacter nonamiensis YM16-303
TGCCATCCGGTGTCAGACACCCGATGGCACCGACGAGCCGCTAGTTCCGTTGGTAGCGGCCGGGTTCGACTTCGGTCGCTTCGCCCTGGCGGATCATGCGGGCGACGTGCATCTCGGCGCTGCGCTGTTCGACGGAGGTGACGAAGGCCATCTCGACGTGCGGTCGGTAGATGAACCGGTGCTCGACCATCTCGGTGATCGTGTGCGGTTCGCCGAGGAAGTCGAGCATCGCGTCGTGGCGTCGCCCGATCACCGAGTGGAACCCGTCGAGCATCTCGACGAATGTCTCGCGACCCTCGATGATGCCCTTGTGGTGGAAGGTGACGTAGAAGTCGGCTTCCTCGTCGCGGACCTTCACGAGGCTGTCCTCGAAGTCGTCCAGGTCGCTCCACACGTCGCCGTAGTACGGGCCGAAACCGGTGAGGTCGATGTCGGAGAGGAAGAAGGTGTTGTCGATGCGGAACCCCGAGTGGCCCCGGGTGTGGCCGGGGAGATGAACCGCTTCGACGTTCACGCCACCGAGATCGAACACGTGCCCGTCGGTGAATCCGTGGGCGTCCGGACGGGGTGTGAAGTGGAACTCGTCGAGGACGGTCTGCTCGAAGCTCTCGCGGGCGTCGCCGTCGAGCCCGTAGACCGCCATCAGGCCATCCATCGACCTCACCCCGGGCAGGTCCTCGTGGTGGACGTGGACCCGTGCGTCGGCGAAGAGACCGTTGCCGGCGATGTGGTCCTCGTGACTGTGGCTGTTGATCACTGCGTCGACCGGGACGGGCGCCCCGCCCCGTGCGACGACGTCGATCGACGGGTCGATGATCACCGTTTCGGATGTTCCGCGCACGACGAGTGAGTTTCCCGACGGGTACCCACCGTTGTTCGTGCCGATGAGCACACTCACCGAGTCGCTCAGTCGACGTTCGTCGGTCCCCCAGTCGGCGATCATCCGAACGCCTGGTTCCGTAGTCCTCCGTCGAGCATGCGCGCAGAGTAGTCCGACGTGCCCGGACCGAGCAGCTCGCGGGCGGCCTCGACCAGCGCGCCGTATGCGGCCCAGGCGAACAGGCTGCCGACCGAGACGCGTGCGACACCGAGGTCGGCGAGCTCGGGAACGGTCGGAGCGCCAGGGAGGGCCAACACGTTGACCGGAGGTCCGATCGCGACAAGGCGCTCGATGTCGTCGGGTGCCGCGACCCCCGGCGCATAGAGCACGTCAGCTCCCGCGTCCCGGTACGCCTTGAGTCGTCGGACCGTGTCGTCGAGATCGTCGACGCCGTACAGATGGTTCTCGGTGCGCGCGGTGAGCACGAGATCTGCGCCTGCTTCCTTGGCTGCGGTGACCCGCTGTGCCGCGTTCTCGATCGGCCGGATCGACCCGGCGCGGGGATCGAAGTCCTCGATCGAGAACCCGGCTGCGTCCGTGGCCGCGATCAACTCGGCGGTCTCGGCGACGCCGGCAACGTCGATCCCGAAGCAGTCTTCGCTGTCGACGTTGAACGGCACATCGACCGAGGCGGTCATCTCCACTACGTGCGCGAGCAGTTCGTCGCGCTGCACGTTCTGGTCGAGGCGACCGTTCGCCCCGGCATGACCGGCACTCGTGGTGGCGAGCGCCGTCGCCCCGACCTCGACCAGGAGCTTCGCCGATCCGATGTCCCACGGATTCGGCATCGCGAGGATCTCACCAGCGTGGAGTTCCCGGAACCGAGAGCGAAGTTGGGTCGCGCGAGATGAGGTCATGATCTCGTTCTACCGCGCATCGAGTACCGGGGCTGGCGGGATTCGGGCGCGAACTGCCGGAGCCGGACGAGTGCTCAGCCGGTGTCGGGATACCGGTCCGGCTCGTACAGGTCGGGTCGGGCGAGATCGGGGTATTGGTGGCGGCGTTGGATGGCGGGGATGTCGGGATTGACGAAGCTGACCCAGCGGCTCTCGAGTCGTTCGCCCAGCGGATGCAGGTACTCGCCGCGGATCGGTTCGGGAGGACCGTTGGGTGGGTGCGGGTCGGCACCGGATGCCCGGATCGGATGGCCGCGGGCATCGGTGAAGACCACACTGCCCGGATCGTCGGCGTTGCCGGCGATGCCGAGGCGGTGTCGGTGGTGCAGTCGATGATGTCGAGCACACAGAACGACCAGATTTGCGGTGTCGGTGCTTCCGCCGTCGGCCCAGTGGACGATGTGGTGGAGGTCGAGCCCGCGGGTCGCCGTGCAGCCAGGGACCTGGCAGCAATGCGCGTCACGGTGGAGAACGGTGCGTCGCGTGCGGTCGGGGATCGTTCGCTGTGTCCGGCCGACGGACACCGGCTTTGCGGCTCGGACGAAGACCGGGTCGATCGAGCCGTCGCAGGTGAGATGGCGGGCGATCGAGTCGGGCAGCCGGTCGCCGCGGTTGGTGCGCACGGTCCCGTCGAGATCGAGTTGCAGGTTGACCCGGTACCGGTTGCGCCGTGATGGTTCGTTGATCGTGTCGAGCGAACGGTGGGCCATCTCGACCCAAGCGTCGATGTCGCCGACCGGTCGGAAGACCCGGTCGGGATCGGTGGTGTCGCCGGTGCGGTTCTCCCGTTGGAACACGGCGTCGCGGGCTTCGTCGAGGGCGGTTTCGATGAGTTGTCCGAGGTCGGCGTCGAGATCGGCGTGGAGCCACCAGCGTCCGTTCGCTCCGGTGCCGAACGCCACTCGATTCAGATCGGGCTCGGGCTGGTCCTCATGGTGGATTCCGGCGGCGGAGGACTCATCGACGCCATCTGGTTCTCGACCGGGCGATGGGTCGTCGTCGTGGTCGTCGGTGTCTGGGTGTAGGCGGTGTCCAGTGCCAATCGGTGTTCTTCACGAGGCGGGGGACTTGGGAGACGGTCAGCTTCTTCGCCAGTGACACGACCTGGTCGTCGGCCCAGGCCGGGATGTTCCGGACGATCGGCATCAGCTGATCGAACGACAACTCGCCTCGACGCAGTGCATCGATCGACTGCGGCAAGTCGTCGGCGCGCTCGGCCGCGGCAACGAGGTTGTCCGCCAGCGATGGTCCGATGCCGCAGCGCCACGCCAGATACTGCTGCGGTCGCCACACGTCGTGGGCGGCCCAGGAGTGCTCGTTGTCGGGATCGAGCAACCAGATCGTCAGATCCAACATCCGGCCCATCTGCGCATTCAGATGCCCGGCGATGTCGTCGCACAACCCCTGGAACGTCGTCGAGTCGATCACGTCGACCGGGCCCGACGGGACCTCGGCGACCGTTGTCGAACTCATACCTGCAACGTACATGTGTTCGATCAAGATGGCAAGAGCTGGAACAAGTATTGCGAACGCGTGCGGAGCGATCCTCGGTCCCTTCGACCTGTACGTTCTGACCGCGCCGAGCGCAGAGATCGACACCACCGAGCGTGACCGCGTCGCCGTCGTCTGCGGAACGCTCGAGATGCGCTCTCGCCTAGTCGTCGGCCGACCACCCCGTGGTCGTGGTGATGTGCAGCTCCAGGATGGCGGCGAAGGGTCGGTTGCGGTACTGCGGGAAGTGTTCGGCGAGCCGCGCTGCAGCGGCGTCGGTGCTGTCGTTCGACGCCGGCCCGTTCCAGCGCAGGTGCGCACGGACCCACCAGAGTTGAGACCAGTCGTCGCGGTTCCAGTGTTCGATCAGGAGCGTGGCTCTCGGATCCGCCTCGAGGTTGCGGACCCGTTGAAGGTGAATCGACGACTTCGCCTTGATGCGGTCGACCGGGATGCTCACCGTGCGATCGTCAGCGGTGTAGACGGCGGGCACGGCGTCGATGCCGCGCTCGGCGTGGACCGTGCACAACACGCCGTGGTCGTGCGCCTGCAGCCGGGCGATCGCCTCGTCAGCGGTGAGTCTCATCTCGACAGTCTCATCGATGGCAGGGGCGCCGCCCGGCCGCCGGCCGGGGGGAGGGGAGCCAGTGGGTGAGCCGCGATCAGGCGGCGTCGACCTCGGGCATGATCTCGTCGTTGAGGACGCGCAGGTCCTCGAGGGTCTTGGCGACCGGAACGTCGGTGAAAGGTGGCCAGATGAGCGGCATCGTCAAGCCGGCAGCCTTCAGCCGAATGAGGTTGTCGGTGATCTGCTCCTTCGAGCCGATCAAGATGTTGCTCGCCTTGCCCTGGTCGGCCTGATCGGACGGTTCGTCGGTGATCACGAACCAGTACATGCTGCACAGCTCCAGCTGATCGAGCGCGTCCGGCTTGTCGAGCGCCTCGAGTTCTTGCTGGATCGGTCCACGCCACTCGACGAACTCCTCGGGCGTGTCCTGGATGCCGATCCAGCCGGAGAGGTCGTACGTCGCGATTCGGCTCGCCGCGCGCTTCGGGTCCCGCAGCCCACTGAAGAAGATCGGCGGGTGCGGGCTCTGCACGGGTTTGGCGCCGAACCCGCACGGTGGGAAGTCGGCGAATTCACCGTGGTACTCGAACACCTCGTTGGTCCAGATGCCCTGCATGATCTCGATCGTCTCACGGACGTGCTTGTGCCGCTTCGGGAAGATGTGCGACGCACTGGACGCAGCGAACTCCTCGGGCATCCAGCCGGCGCCGACCCCGACGTTCAGCCGTCCGCCCGACAGGTGATCGACCGTCGCCAGTTCGGCGGCCAGCACGCCCGGCGCCCGATACGGCGTGTCGGTGATGCTCATCCCGATTCTGCACTTCGTGGTCTTGGCGGCGAGCCACGGGATCAACGGCCAACCCTGATACCACTGCCCGCGCGACGACACCGGCAGTGACTTGGGGAACCCCTCCATCATGCCGAACGAGTGCTCGAGCTCTTCTCGGTCGGACGCTTCGGGAACGACGATGCGGTCGAGCGTCCAGATCGAGTCGAAATCGAGCTCCTCCGCAAGATCCGTGAGATCCGAGAGCTCCTGGACGGTGACGTGTTCGCGGAAGTTCGGTAGGTAGAGAGCGAGCTTCATGGGATGGCCTCCTCGTGGTTGGTGTCGAGCCGAGGCATTCGCCGATGAGTCGCGTGCACATGTCGTGCTCGGCCCCCACCGTCCCCTCGGTGCCGAACCAGCGTCGCCGACGGGTTCGAGCGGCGACAGGCCCGCACGCGTCATCTCGACTGGTGCGAGTGCACCATCAGGACGCTGACTTCGGCTCCGAACGCGACGGTCGTCAACGCCGGACGATGCCGAGCCGGACGCCGATCGCGGTCGCCTCGAGCTTGGAGTGAGCTCCGAGCTTGTTCAGGACGTGCTGCATGTGGTTCCGCACGGTGTTGACGCTGAGGTACAGCTGCTCGGCGATCTCTTTGTTGCTCAGGCCCTGCGCTGCGTGTCGGAGGACCTCGATCTCGCGTGCCGTCAGATCCGAGCCGAGGGTCGGCCGCCCGCGGCCGACCAGCGAACGGACCATGTCGGGAGAGACGGGTGTCTCGTCGAAGTGGGCCGCGCGTACCGCGGACACGATCTCATCGGTGCTGTTCCGCTTGGTGACGAACCCCGCGCAGCCGGCGTCGATGGCGTCGCTCAGCACGACCGGGTCGGTGAACGAAGTGAGCATCAGGACCCGGCACGCCGGCGCAGCGTCCAGGAGTGGCCCGACGAGCGAGACGCCGTCCGCGTCCGGGAGGTCGTAGTCGAGCACGACGACGTCGGGGCGGAGTGCGGAGACCATCGGCAACGCCTCCGACCCGGAGTTCGCGACCCCGACCACGACGACGTCGTCGTTCTCGGACAGCGCGCCGGCGAGCAGTTCGGACAGCATGCGGTGGTCGTCGACGAGCACGACCCTGATCGCGGACGTCGTCATGGGTTCGGACACGATGCTCGCCCTCCTGGCGGATTCCTCGCGCCAGTCTGGCAGTATTCGAGGCGAGGGGGTGAATGGTGTGAAGTCGCCGAACGCACAACGATCGTCATCCACGTGCCGCGTCGTCGTCGGTGCCGAATCGGTGGCGTCGCTGCGCGCCGCCGAGCCCCACGGTGCTCTCGTGGCCGTCGTCGACGGCGCGTCGCTCGCGGAGTCCGTGCTCGCCCAGGCCGCAGGAGCGGACATCGTGCTGGCACTGCCGCAGCAGATCGACGAGCGCGAGCACGACGCCGCAATCGACCTTGCGACGCGAGCGGCGACGGCCATCGCTCATCGGCGT
This sequence comes from Ilumatobacter nonamiensis YM16-303, assembly GCF_000350145.1. Taxonomy (GTDB): domain Bacteria; phylum Actinomycetota; class Acidimicrobiia; order Acidimicrobiales; family Ilumatobacteraceae; genus Ilumatobacter_A; species Ilumatobacter_A nonamiensis. The sequence goes on from NZ_BAOL01000246.1 coordinate 6,101, forward strand.
GATGACCTGTCGGCGACCGCTCGCCGAGCCGGCCACGATGTCGCCCAGGCGCTCAACGTGATCGGACTCGCCGCCGAAGCCGGTCGGAGCGGGCGGCTCGATCCGGTTCGAGCCTTCGAGCAGATCGCCGAACTCGCCCGCGACGCCGGGGTCGACGCGTGGCGTGCGGGCCGACCGGCACGCTCGTCGTCGCTGGTCCTGACCGTCGTCGATCTGAGACGCCTGTGTGCCGACGGTGTCGTGCCGGACGACGTCGACCTGACGATCTCCGAGGGTGAGGTGCTGGTGCTCGCCGATGAACGGCGCCTCACCGACGCCATCGCCGAACTGATCAGAAATGCTCGACGCTCCGGTGCGGACCGGATCCTCGTCGACGTGTGCCGCGCGGGTGAGGACATCGCCGTCGTCGTCAGCGACGACGGACACGGGTTTCCGGTCGACCACGAGGTCGTGGTCGGCCGTCCCTTCTCGGCTCCTCCCGGATCGGACCGCCTGGGTCTCGGCCTCGCGGGGATCTCCGAGATGGCCTCCGAACTCGGTGGCCGCCTCGAGGTCGTCGAGCCCGGACGCGACGGGCGCTGCACCCAGGTCGCACTCTCGTTGCCGGCGTTCGGGGACCGTGTCGCCACGACGACGCGTCCGGTCACCGTCGATCAAGCGACCGCGCAGGCCGACATCTTGGAGGGCGTCGTCCGCCATGCCCCACTCGAGGAGTCGCTCGAAGCGATCGTGGGAGCGATCGAACAGCAGTTGCCGGGCGCGGTGTGCTCGGTCCTGTTGCTCCACGAGGGACGATGGCTCGGCCACGGCGCCGGTGCGCGGCTTCCGCTCGCATATCGAGAGGCGATCGACGGGGTCACGATCGGGATCGGCCAAGGCTCGTGCGGCACCGCAGCGTTCACCGGGCGACCCGTCATCGCGAGCGACGTGACGGTCGACCCGAACTGGGTCGACTTCCGCGACCTCGCCGTCGAGCACGGTCTCCGGTCGTGCTGGTCGACGCCGATCGTCGCAGCCGAAGGTGGCGAAACGCTCGGCACGTTCGCCGTGTACACGTCGCGCGTGTGGCGGCCCGACCAGGGCGCGATCCGGCTCGTCAACCGGTTCACGTATCTTGCGGCCGTCGCCATCGAACACCATCGATTGTTCGGCGCCCTCGCGGAGAGCGAAGCCCGTTTCCGAGGAGCGTTCGAGGGGGCTGCCGCCGGCATCGCGTTGGCCGGACTCGACGGAACGATCCTGAAGTCGAACCCGTCGATGTCCGATGTCGTCCGACGCTCCGGGGTTCGGCTGGCCGGAAGCAACCTGCTCGATCTCGTCGACCCCTCCCATCGCCATCTCGTCACCGACGCGTGGAGCGAACTGATCGCATCCGACACGCCGACACCCGACTCGGTCGAGGTGCAGCTGTGCTGCGCCCCGGGCGCCACGATCGAACCGCTTCCGTGGCTCTCGTTGCACACGTCGCTCATCCCGGGGGAGCCGGACCGCGCCCCATACCTCTACGTCGAGATTCGCGACGTCACGGCCGCGCGCCATCAACTCGCCGACCTGCGGGCGCGGGAGGCGGCCGAAGCAGCGAACCGCGCCAAGACCGACTTCCTCGCGCTCGCCAGTCACGAACTCCGGACCCCACTGAACGCGATCCTCGGGTTCGCGCAGGTGATGCAACTGCTCGAACTCGACACCGATCAGCGCGAGGACGGCGTGGAGCAGATCGTGCGGGCCGGCCGCCACCTCCGCGACCTCATCGATGAACTTCTCGACCTCTCTCGGATCGAAGCGGGCCAGCTCGCCGTCGACGCCGTGCCCGTCGATCTCGCCCTCGTCGTCGACGAAGCCCTGGAGCTGGTCCGGCCGCTCGCTGCTGCGCGCGACATCGAACTGGTTGATCGGACGTCGCCGTCGACCGCGCTGCACGCCAGAGCCGACCACCGGTGTGTCCGCCAGGTGCTGATCAACCTGCTCGACAACGCCGTGAAGTACACCCCCGCGGGCGGCCGGGTGGAGATCGCGTGCGCATCGTCCGACGACGGTCGGCGAATCAGTGTCACCGACACCGGACCCGGGATCTCGCCCGAATCCCTCGGCGATGTCTTCGAGCCGTTCCATCGGCTCGACGGCAACCGCGACGACAGCTGCCAGGGCACCGGCCTCGGGCTCACGCTGTGCGCCCGTCTGATGCGTGAGATGCGTGGCTCGATCGACGTCGACAGCACCGTGGGCGTCGGCACCACGTTCTGGATCGACCTGCCCGCCGTGGTGGTCGACCGACCGATCATCGAACGGAACCCGATGACGCTCCGACCTCCGGTGCCCGACGATGTCGTCCCGGGCACCGTGCTGTACGTCGACGACGACCCGGCATGTGTGGAGGTGATGCGGGCCGCGTTCGGTCTGCGACCTCACCTGGAACTCCAGGTGGCGACGACCGCGGCCGACGGAGCGTCCGCGATGGCCGCTGCACCGGCCGACGTGGTGCTCCTCGACATCGGTCTGCCCGACCGTCCGGGGTGGGAGCTGCTCACCGAGTTCCGCTCGGAGCATCCGGAAGTACCCGTGATCGTGCTGACGGCCGGGCCCGATTCGGTGCCCATCGAAGTGTCGGCTGCGCCCGAGCGGATCTTCACCAAACCACTCGATGTGGGCGACGTCCTACTCGCCATCGACGACGTGTGCGCCGTCTCGGCGCGCGACGACGACCGCGCCGAGGCGGTGCACGCGATCAACCAGTGACGCGACGTCGACCGGTTTGGCCACGAACCCGTCGAAGCCTCGCTCCTCGGTCGCGCGCATCACTTCGGGAAGATCGGCACCGCTGACCGCGAGGACGCCCACATGTGCGGTCCGGGCCGAACCGCGGAGGGTGCGCAGCAGCCGAAAACCGTCGCTCGCGTCGTCGCCGAACGTCAGGTCGCACAGGACTGCGTCGGGCGGCTGCGCCGCTGCGAGCCGAATGGCGTCGTCGACTCCCGACGCGATGTCGACCGAATCGCCGGCGGCATCGAACGCCAGCTTCATGAAGGCCAACGTGGCCGGATCGTCGTCGACGACGAGAACCCTCATCGACTACCTCCCTCGTGTCGCTCGGGCGGGACTCGGTCACGGTACTCCCGGGCCGGAACGGGCAACTGACGCGAATGCACCGTCGAGATGACGCAACCGCCACTGCCGGCGGATCGAGCGCGTCACTACGTTGCCCCGCTGTACCGATTGACACAACAGAGGGGAAACACAATGGGACGAGTAGACGACAAGGTCGCACTGATCACCGGAGGAGCACGCGGCTTGGGGGAGGCGACTGGCCGACTGATGGCACGAGAGGGCGCCACGGTGGTGCTCACCGACATCCTGGACGACGACGGCAAGGCACTCGCCGAGTCGATCCAGTCGGAGGGCGGCATGGCCGAGTACATCCGTCAGGACGTCACCGACGAGGACCAGTGGGACGAGCTGATCAGTGACATCACCAGCCGGCACGGGAGGATCGACGTGGTCGTGAACAACGCCGGCGTCGTGCACGATGCCACGGTGGAGGACACGACGCTCGAGGCTTGGCGTCACGTCAACGCAGTCAACAGCGAGGCCGTGTTCCTCGGAACCCGTGCGGCGATCAAGGCCATGAAGGACCAGGATCCGCAAGGGGGATCGATCGTCAACATCTCGTCGGTCGCCGGCCTGGTCGGCATCGACAACCTGGCCGCCTACAACGCATCGAAGGGCGCGGTTCGCCTGTTCAGCAAGTCGGCGGCGTTGCACGTCGCGCAGTCCGGATACAACATCCGCGTGAACTCGGTGCATCCGAGCTACACCTGGACTCCGATGGTGCAGCACCTCGGCGACAACACAGGCGACCGCGACGCGTTCTTCGACGCGCTCGGCGAAGCCCATCCGCTCGGACGTCCAGGGGTGCCGATGGACATCGCGTACGGCGTGATCTACCTCGCGTCCGACGAGTCGACCTGGGTCACCGGATCCGAGCTGGTGATCGACGGCGGCCTCACCGCCCGATGATCGACCGGCGGCGGTGCACGGCCGGCGACACGTCGGGCGCGGGAGAATCGCGATGAACCTGGCCACGTGGGTCGAGCGCAACGGACGACGGATGCCCGCTGCGCCGGCCCTCGCGGCGGGTGATCGGGTGCACGCCGACTGGTCGTCGTTCGCGGCGGCGACCGCCGGAGCGGCGGGAGCGTTCCGGAGCGAGTTCGGGCTGGCGCCCGGCGACCGGGTCGCCATCGTGATGAACAACCGTCCGGAGTATCTGGAAGCGGTGTTCGCGATCTGGCACGCCGGTCTGGTCGCGGTGCCGGTCAACGCTCGGCTGCATCGCGACGAGATCGCCTACATCCTCGACGACAGCCGAACGGCGTTGGCGGTCACCGATCCGGAACACGCCGACGACGTCGGGTCGCTCGTGGGAACGGTCGCGTCGCTGAACACGGTCGTCAGCGCCCCTGGTGAGTCGTGGGACCGCGTGACCTCCGCATCGCCGGCACCGCTCGCCGAGCGGATGGCGGACGACCCGGCGTGGTTGTTCTACACCAGCGGCACCACCGGCCGCCCCAAGGGCGCGACGCTCACGCATCGGAACCTGCTCGCGATGTCGCTCAGCTACTTCGCCGACATCGACCAGGTCTCCCCGAACGACAGCATCCTCCACGCCGCTCCCATCTCCCACGGCTCGGGGATGTACGGGCTTCCGCACATCGCGTGTGGCGCGGTCAGCGTGATCCCCGAGTCGGGAGGCGTGGACAGTCGCGAGATCGCGACGCTGCTCGACCGGTGGCCGGGGATGTCGTTCTTCGCCGCGCCGACGATGATCAAACGGTTGGCGGCGGAACCGGCCATGGCGCAGGCGAACCTCGCCAACCTGAAGACGATCGTCTACGGCGGAGCGCCGATGTACCTCGCCGACCTGGAATCGGCGCTCGAGGTGTTCGGCCCTCGGCTCGCGCAGATCTACGGCCAGGGTGAGACGCCGATGACGATCACCGCGCTCTCGAAGGCCGACCACGCCGACCGCGATCACCCACGTTGGCGGGAACGAATGCAGAGTGTCGGCTTCCCGCGGACCGATGTCGAGGTGCGCGTGGTCGATCCCGATGACCGCGACGTCCCGACCGGTGAGGTCGGTGAGGTCGTCGTGCGCGGCGATGAGGTGATGGCCGGCTACTGGGACCGACCGGATGAGACCGCCGAGACGCTGCGCGGCGGATGGCTGCACACCGGTGACGTCGGCAGCTTCGACGACGACGGCTGTCTCACGCTGCGCGACCGGTCCAAGGATCTGATCATCAGTGGTGGGATGAACATCTATCCCCGCGAGGTCGAAGAGACGCTGCTGCGCAATCCCGACGTCGCGGGCGTGGCGGTGGTCGGACGCCCGGACGCCGAGTGGGGTGAGACCGTCGTGGCGTTCGTGGTCGCCGTCGATGGTGCCAGCGCCCCCACCGCCGAGGCGCTCGACCGGACATGTCTCGACCACATCGCCCGCTACAAGCGGCCCAAGGAATACCGGATCGTCGATGCGCTGCCGACGAACAACTACGGCAAGGTCGTCAAGCGCGAGCTACGCGACCAACTGCGCGCCGAACGGAATCCGCCAGCGGATGGTTGACCGCTGGGAACGACGCGCCCGAACAGCTCGTCGACCATCCCGCCGACACCACGCAGTCCAGTTCCGCACGTCGCTCCGTGACGCGGCAGACGTCGAGTCGTCCGTCCGCCGCGCAGCGTCATTCGGGTTGGAGGTCGAGCGACGCCGAGTTCATGCAGAACCGGTCGCCGGTCGGCTGCGGACCGTCGGGGAACACGTGGCCGAGGTGGGCGCCGCAGGTGGCGCACACCGCTTCGGTGCGCACCATGCCGTGTGAGCGATCCTGCTTCAGCGTGACCAGTTCGGGGTCGATCGCTTCGTAGAACGACGGCCAGCCCGAACCCGAGTCGTACTTCGTGTCGGACGAGAACAGGGCGGTGTCGCAGACGATGCAGTGATAGACGCCAGGGTCCTTCGTGTCGTGGTAGGCCCCGGAGAAGGCGCGTTCGGTGCCCGCGCGCTGCGTCACCTCGTACTGGAGATCCGTCAAGCGTTCGCGCAGCTCGGCGTCGGTGGGAACGTTGGTATCGGTCATGACCAGATACTGCCCGATCCCGCGGCGTCCTGCACACGCGGCAGGAAAGTGCGAGCACGTGTTTCGGAGTTGTTGTGCGTGACGTCCGCTGACCGTCGCGGTCGGGTTCCTACTCTCGGCCGCATGCAGCAGCGCGTGATCGCACTCGGAACGGTCGTAGCGCTCGCGCTCGCGGCGTGTGACTCGGGAGGCGACGGTTCGGACGTGTCCTCTGGCGATGATGCCGGGAACTCGAGGACGGCCGAGGTCGAGGAGCCGAATCCGGACGACGCCGAGGCGGTCGACGCAGGACCTGCCTCGGCCAGCGGATACGTCTTCCCGCCACCACCCGAGTCACCGGAGGAATCCGCACCGAATCCGGAGGCCGAGGAAGCGATCGACCGGATCGTCACCAGCCTCGCCGTCGGGGCGCCCGATGCCTCCGCCGTCGACGCTCTCGCCGAGAGCGGTGATCCGCGCCACGCGTGGTTCGTCACCGACCTGCTGCGCTTCTTCGGCAGCGGTGAAGACGAACAACTCGTCGACACCTTCGAAACGCTGACCGGTGAGTCGATCGCCGCCGACCCCACGCTGGGCCGGAGTTCGTGGCTGAGCGCCACCAATCACATGATCGCCTGGGACACGCCTGCCTACGCCGAGTATCGGACGGACAAGGGCGGGATCTTCACGCTGCTCGAGACCGCCTGGTCCCCGTTCTTCGACGACGAGGACGCGACGATCGACTGGCGTCTCGTCAGCTGGGGTGGGGTCCTGATCGACGACCGACCGCTCGGCGACCCGGACCCGTGCCCGGGCGGTTGCATCCCGTCACTCGACGATCCTGCGACCACCGACGCCGACGGAGGCGACTGGTATGCCGACGACCGGATCGTGTTCGGCATCGCGATGGGCGACGAAGCGTTGGCGATCCCGCTGAACATCGCCGAGATCCACGAGATGTTCAACCTCACGCTCGGCGGTGAGCGGCTCGCGATTCCGTACTGCACGCTCTGCGGGTCCGCCCAGGCATTCGTCACCGACCGTCCCGCCGAGGAACTCGTGATGCGCACGTCCGGTCTGCTGAGCAGATCGAACAAGGTGATGTACGACCTCGTCTCGGAATCGGTGTTCGACACCTTCACGCGCGAAGCGGTGACCGGACCGCTGCTCGACGAGGGCGTCGTACTCGACGAGGCGACCGTCGTGCGGTCCACGTGGGCCGAGTGGAAACGTGAACATCCCGACACGCGGATCATCGCCCAGGACGGCGGCGTCGGCCGGTCCTACGATCTCGATCCGCTCGGTGGGCGCGACGACGACGGTCCGATCTTCCCCGTCGGCGACGTCGACCCGCGGCTCGAAGCGCAAGAGTTCGTGGTCGGCGTGATCGCCGACGACGGCACGCCGATCGCGTTCCCGTCGGAGGAGGCGAGCGCGGCGTTCAACGCGGGAGACACGGTCGTACTCGAAGGGGTGGAGCTCCGCGAGTCAGGCGACGGACTGGTCGCATTCGATTCCGCCACCGGTGACGAGGTCCCGGCCCACGAAGCATTCTGGTTCGCGTGGAGCCAGTTCCATCCCGACACCCTGCTCTGGGCGCGTTGACCGGTGCCATCCGGTGTCAGACACCGGATGG
>NZ_BAOL01000245.1 GCF_000350145.1 Ilumatobacter nonamiensis YM16-303
TCTCGACGTGCTTGCGGTACTCGTCGAGGGTGGTGGCACCGACGGTCTGCAGTTCGCCACGAGCGAGCATCGGCTTGAGGATCGACGCCGCGTCGATGGCACCTTCGGCTGCGCCGGCACCGACGAGGGTGTGGATCTCGTCGATGAACAACAGGATGTCGCCGCGGGACTTGATCTCCTTGAGCACCTTCTTGAGGCGCTCTTCGAAGTCACCGCGGTAGCGCGACCCGGCCACGAGCGAGCCGAGGTCGAGCGTGTAGAGCTGTTTGTTGGTGAGCGTGTCGGGAACGTCGTTGTTGACGATCTTCTGGGCGAGGCCCTCGACGATGGCCGTCTTGCCCACGCCGGGTTCACCGATCAGCACCGGGTTGTTCTTGGTCCGCCGGCTGAGGATCTGCATGGTGCGTTCGAGCTCGCGGCTGCGACCGATGACCGGGTCGAGCTGTCCTTCGCGCGCGGCCTGGGTGAGGTTGCGACCGAACTGGTCGAGGATCTGGGAGTTGCCGCCCTTCTCGTCGCCTTCCTTCGAGCCGGGGCCGACACCGGCGCCCGCGGTTTCGCGGCCGCCACCGCCGCCCGAACCGGAACCGCTGCCGGACGCGCCGGAGGGGCCCTGGTAGCCGGACAGCAGCTGGATGACCTGCTGGCGCACGCGGGACAGGTCGGCTCCGAGCTTGACGAGCACCTGTGCGGCGACGCCCTCACCCTCGCGGATGAGGCCGAGCAGGATGTGCTCGGTGCCGAT
>NZ_BAOL01000244.1 GCF_000350145.1 Ilumatobacter nonamiensis YM16-303
GCGCACGGAGCGCCGGAACAGTTCACGAGAACGGGGTTGGGGGAGGCCCGGGGCGCGTGACCTCGGGCGCGCGTTGGTCGGTTCTCTCGGGGGGTCGTACGATGGGCTGGTCATGGCTGTCGGCTCTCGCCCTCTCGTCCCATCGCGTCTCGCGCCGGGCGGTGTCGCAGCTCACGCGCCGCGGCGCAGACCGACATCGGTGCTCGGTGCCTACATCGCGTTGACGAAGCCGCGGATCATCGAACTCCTCCTGATCACCACGATCCCGACGATGGTGCTCGCACAACAGGGATGGCCGCCCACGCGCCTCGTCATCGTCACCCTGATCGGCGGAACGCTCGCGGCGGGCGGTGCGAACGCGATCAACATGTACGTCGATCGGGACATCGACGCGCTGATGGAACGGACGCGGAATCGTCCGCTCGTCGTCGGCCTGATCGAACCGCGCAACGCGCTGATCTTCGCCGTGGCACTCGAGATCGCGGCGTTCGTCGTGCTGTGGGTCGGTGCGAACCTGTTGTCCGCCGTGCTCGCCTTCTCGGCCGCCGCGTTCTACGTCGGCATCTACACGCTCTGGTTGAAGCGCACGAGTCGACAGAACATCGTCATCGGCGGCGCCGCCGGTGCGGTTCCGGTGCTCGTCGGATGGTCGGCCGTCCAGAACTCGCTCGGCTGGGAGCCGTTGATCTTGTTCGTCGTGATGTTCCTGTGGACGCCGCCGCACTTCTGGGCGCTCGCCGTGAAGTACGCCGACGACTACAGCGCCGCCGACGTCCCCATGCTTCCGTCGGTCGCGCCGATGGCCGATGTCGTCCGCCAGATGGTCCTGTACACCGTCGGCCTGGTCATCGGCACGCTCGTGCTCTGGCCGGTCGCCGGACTCGGGCTGATCTACGGCATCACGGCGATCGTGCTCGGCGTGATCTTCATCTGGGGAACCCTCGCCCTCGGCAAGAACCCGACCGCTGCCGCGTCGATGCGCTTGTTCGGCTACTCGATCACGTACGTCACGGTGCTGTTCGGCGCGATGATGCTCGACGTGTTCGTCGAACACGGGCTGTCCTGATCGTCGGCGCCCGCCAACCGGGTGCGCACGGGCTCGGCGCTGCGAGCGCCGCCGCCGAACTCGCCCGCCGGCGCTCACTCGAGGGCAGACCGCAGCCTCGAGCGCGGCTGGTCAGCGGGGCCTTGCGCGATCGTGACGTGGCGCGCGGCACGGACCTCCCGCGAAATCGACAGGGAATTCTGGCGAAATGGCCGCGTGCAAGTAGTCTCGGGCCGTCATGACCAAGCCTCGGCTCGGACGATGACAACAGACGTCGGCACCACCGCGCCGGCACAGGACGATCAACTCAAGTGAGTCTCAACACCACATGACCACCATCGATTCCAGCCCCGACGTGGCGGGTGATTCGGCCATCGGGCGATTGCTCGCTGCCGACGCCGCGTGGCTCACCTCCAGCGACCACAAGAAGATCGGGCGCATGTTCATCGGCGCCGGCCTGCTCGGCCTGCTGGCCACGATCATCGTCAACCTGGTCATCGCGATCGAACGGGTCGATGGCGGGTCCGCCGCACTCGACACCGACTCGTGGACCCAGTTGCTCGGCAGCCAGCGCGTCGGTCTGGTGTTCGGGACCGCCCTGCCGCTCGTCGCAGGCCTCGCGATCGCCGTCGTTCCGCTCCAGCTCGGAGCGCGGGCGTTGGCCTTCCCCCGTCTCGCCGCCGCCGGCATGTACATGTGGCTCGGCGGGTTCGTCCTGTCGATCATCTCCTTGGCCGACAACGGTGGATTCGGCGGTGGCAACAGCGACATGGTCGATCTGTTCCTCGCCGCACAGGGCCTGATGGCGCTGGGGTTCACGGCGGTCGGCATCTGCCTGGCCACGTCGGTGCTCACCACGCGTGCCCCCGGCATGACGATGCGGCGGGTCCCGTTCTTCGCCTTCTCGGCCTTCGTGTTCGGCATCGGCCTCGTCCTGGTGATGCCGGTGCTCATCGGCGCCCTGATCTACCTCTTCGTCGATCACCGCAGCGGAGCCCGCGAGGCCTTCGGCGGCAACCAGGGCATCGCCACCTGGGCCGGATGGATCTTCACCCAGCCGACCACCTTCCTCTTCGCCATCCCGGTGCTCGGTTTGTTCGCCGAGTTGCTCCCGGTGACGTTCCGGAAGCGGACGCCGATGCGCGGCATCGTGTTCGCCGGCCTCGGCCTCGTCGGCGTCTCGGCGCTCGCGGCGGTCACGCAGCAGCTCCGGTTCGACGTGCCGTGGAACGGTTCGCAGCTCTACATCGGTGACGGCGACGACGTCAGCACCAAGCTGGGCGACGTCGCACCGTGGGCCTTCTTCCACCTGCTCCCCGTGCTCGGTGCCGGAATCCTCTTCCTGATGATGCTCTTCCTCGCGAAGCCGACGAAGGACGAGGACGGCAACTCCGTCCTCCCGAACGCCACCGGCGGATTCCTGTTCGCGTTCTTCGGTTTCGGCATGGTCTTCGTCGGGATGCTCGGATCGGCCATCGAGCCGATCGTCGATCTCGGCCTCATCGACACGGTGTTCGGCGAAGCGTCGCTCGTCTACGTGGCCTACGGAGTCGCACTCGGCGTGCTCGGCGGCATCGTCTACTGGGCCCCGAAGCTCTGGGGCCACGCGATCGAGATGAAGAAGGTCGCGCCGTTGGCGCTGCTCGGAGTCGCCGGCACCGTGCTCGCCGCGTTCCCGCAGTACATCGCCGGATTCCTCGATCAGCCGTCGGGGCTCGCCTACGACGACGGCGACCTGCAGATCTGGAACATTCTCACGCTCGTCGGCCAGGCGATGATGGCGCTCGCCGTCCTCGCGTTCGTCGGCCTGCTCGTGTCGACCGTGCTCGGATCCGACTCCGATGCGGTCGACGACCCCTGGGACGGCCAGACGATCGAGTGGGCGACGACCTCTCCCGCACCGACCGACAACTTCGTCGATGTTCCGGCGGTGACCTCGGCCGAGCCACTGCTCGACCTCAAGACCGCCAATGACTCGACCGACAACGCGAAAGAGAGTGCGAGCTGATGGAAGCCCTCGCCGCCGGTCCCGCGCCGGCACCGCGCAACCAACTGACCGTCGCCTCCGTGTTCGCCGCGGTCGCGATGATCATGCTCACCGGGGGCATGCTCGGCGTCTGGGCGGTCAAGCGCTCCGCCGTGGTCGACGCCGGCGAGTCCTGGCTCCCGAGCGGCGTGACCGTGCCGGAGGTTCCGACCAACGTCATCCTGATCGCGTTCCCGGCGCTGTGCTCCTTTGCCCAGTGGGCGGTGTGGGCATCGAAGCGCAACGACAAGGCGAACACCGTCTTCGCCCTGGGGACGTCGGCATTCGTCGCACTGCTGATCGTCAACGCCCAGGCGTTCGTCTGGAACCAGATGGGCGTCGTCGTGGCCGACGGCGAGTACGGCTCCATGTTCTACGCCCTCACCGGCACGTTCATGGCGCTGATGGTCGTCGGGCTCCTGCTCAGCCTCGTCAGCATGTTCCGCTATCTCGCCGGACGCACACGTGACCGCGAGATCCTCATTGCCCACGCCATCTTCTGGTACGCCATGACGGCCGTCTACACGGCCATCTGGTTCCTCGTCTACGTCACCAAGTGAGATTCCTCGACTGATGTTCACCACTGGAACGAAATTTCTCATCGGCGCCTCCGTCGTCTCACTCCTCGCGACCCTGATCTACGGGATCGGCCAGGACGGCGTGCTCGGCACCGTCGGACTCGCGTCCGCGACCGTCGGGTTGATCTTCCTGACCTCCGTCAACGCGATCCTGCGCGACTCCAACGTCTTCCTCGACGACGAGGCACCGGTCGAATCCACGGCGGCAGCACAGCCGGCTCCCGGTGCGAGCGTCTGGCCGCTCGTGTTCGCGCTCGGCACGGTCGTCGTCGCCGTGGGTCTGATCACCTATCAGCCGGTCGTCGTGATCGGCCTGATCGCGCTGGTCGTCGCCGGCGGCGAATGGGCCGTGCAAGCCTGGTCGGAGCGTGCGTCGTCCAGCGGCGAGCACAACGCCGAGGTTCGCAGTCGCGTGTCGAATCCGCTCGAGTACCCCGTCGGGGGAGCGGTCGCGGTCGGCATCATCATCTACTCGTTCAGTCGGGTGATGCTGTGGCTGTCCAAGACCAACACGGTGATCGCGTTCGGAGCGCTCGCCGCCGTCGTGGTCGTCGTCGCCTTCGCGCTCGCCCGTCGTCCGAAGCTGAACGCCGGCGCCGTCGGCGGTGGAATGGCGATCGGTGTGGTCGCCCTGGTCGCGGCCGGTGCGGTCACGGGAGCCGATGGCGAACGTGACATCCCCGAGTTCGAGACCACGTCGATCTGGCAGGAGGAAGCGATCCTGCATCCCGAGGAATACGCCGAGGGGGCGGCCGAAGGCCATCATCCCGAAGGACTGATCTGCGAGAGCCCCGAGGCGTTCCCCGAGGCCGACGAGAACGCCAGCGAGACCGTGGCGATCAAGTCGAGCATCTACGAGGTCGTCCTCAACGACTCCGGAACACTCGACTACGACGTGCCCGGCGTGGTCGGAACGAGCACCGCCGTGATGTCGCTGCCCCGCTCGAACCCGACGAACGTGATCTTCCGCAACGACTCCGACGAGGAACGGCGCCTGTCGCTCGACGTCGGCACCATGACCGTCGAGATCGAACACGGTGAGGAGGTCGAAGAGGTCGAAGCCCGCAATCAGATCTGCACCACGCTGATCGAGCCGGGCGGAGCGCAGCTGCTGACCTTCCGAGTCGACGAACCGACGTTCGCGTTCGACGGCCAGCCGAACCCGAACGGTCCGGACGACGCCGAAGGCTTCTGGTTCTTCGTGCCCGGGGTCGACAGCGCAGTCCTCGAGGTGTACGTCCCATGAGCGCACCAAATCACGATCGAACGAAACGGCGCGACTCGGACACGGCAACTAGCGTGACCGCCGTGATCTCGAAGATTTCCCGCGGTCGTGCCGCGAAGTTCACCGCGCTCGCGGCTGCCGGTGCGCTCGTCGCCGGTTGTGCCGACAACGCACCGCAGGACACGTTCCAACCCGAGGGTACGAACGCCCAACTGATCGACGACCTCGCCCGTCCGGTGTTCTACATCGCGGGCCTCGTCGGCATCATCGTCATGGCGGTCATCGCCTGGGTGGTGTTCCGCTACCGGGACCGTGGTCAGCCGATCCCCGAGCAGACGCACGGCAAGCCGGCGCTCGAGATCGGGCTCACGATCCTTCCCGCACTGATCCTCATCGGCGTCGCGATCCCGTCGGTCGGCGTCATCATGGATCTGAACGAGACCGACGACACCGAGTGCGTCGTGAACGTCACCGGCCAGCAGTGGTGGTGGGAGTTCGACTACCCGGTGCAGGACGGCTGTGTGGACGGCGGCATCACCGAACCGATCGTCACCTCCGGGCAGATGGTCATTCCGGCCGATACCAACGTGTTGATCCGTGGCACCAGCCGTGACGTGATCCACTCCTTCTGGATCCCAGCCCTGAACGGCAAGCGCGACATGGTTCCGGGACGCGTCCACAACCTGCGGATGCAGGCGAACGAGCCGGGGATCTACGCCGGTCAGTGCGCCGAGTTCTGCGGGCTGAGCCACGCCAACATGCGAATGGAAGTCGCGGCGCTGACCGACGACGGATTCGCCGCCTGGGTCGACAACCAACTCGAGGACTACACCCCGCCGGAAGAAGGCTCGCTGGCCGCCGAGGGAGAGGCGGCGTTCGTGGCCAACTGCGCACGCTGCCACCAGGTCGACGGCCTCGAGGACGCCGACGGCGTCCCGCAGGTCGCACGTCCCGACGAGCAGGTCTACTCGGGTGCCGCACCGAACCTCACCAACCTGATGACCCGCAACACGTTCGCGGGTGCCACCTTCGACCTGCTCCGCGACGAGTGCCGTGACGCCGTGTGGGAAGCCCCGTCCGACGAGTTCACCGACCGCTATCTCGAGGGGGTCACCGACGACTGCTTCGCCGAGGTCGACCTCCGCGAGTGGCTGCGTGATGCACCGGCGATGCGGCCGATGTACGCCGACCCCGAAGAACTCGAGCCCACCGACGGTCTCTACCGCGGCATGCCGTACCTCGCCCTGAGCGAGGACCAGATCGATCAGCTGCTCGCCTACCTGCTGGAGCGCAAGTGATGTCTCTGACCCACCCCCATTCGATGGGAGACCGATAGCCCATGGCCATCATCGAACGACCGACTGACGATGCGGTCGTCCCCGCCGAGCCCGACACTCCGGTCACGGCGTCATCGTCCTACGGCTACCTGCGTCGCCCGGTGGAGACCACCGGTTGGCGCTCGTGGGCGTTCACCGTCGATCACAAGAAGATCGGCATCATGTACGGCGTCGTCGCGATGTTCTTCTTCGTCGTCGGAGGGCTCGAAGCCGGCCTGATCCGCCTCCAGCTCGCCGGACCCGACGGCACGATCTTGTCGGCCGACAAGTACAACCAGATGTTCACGAT
>NZ_BAOL01000243.1 GCF_000350145.1 Ilumatobacter nonamiensis YM16-303
CGCCGTCGAGGTCGACGTTGGTGATCGAGGTCCAACCCTCGCGGAAGTTGTAGTCCTCGATCACTCGACCGGCACCTCGCGAGCCCGCATCGACGAACCGTGCGAGACCCGAACTCGCGAGATGCTCGCGGAGCGGCTGGTCCGCATCGGTGCCGAAGTTCGTGGGTCGGGTATTCGCTGCGATCGAGTTGAGCTGCGGGAAGAACGCTCCGCCTGGGCACGATGTCTGACCGACCTCGCGGTGGCCGGCTACACCGTTGACCGTGCGCGTGTCGCCTTCGTTGAAGCCCTGGCCGTCCGAACCGGCGATGAGTGTGATGGCCTGCGCCGGCTCGATTCCGTACCAGCCGGTCAGCCAGTCGAGCAGCTGCTGCAGCCCGTTGAGCTGGGCTGCCGGGGGCGACGCCGGATCGTAGTTCCCGAGAAGCACGACGCCCTGCGTGTTGTAGTTGAAGCCGCGGGCGTGTGCGGACTGGATCGGCGCGCGTTTGGACCCGGTGCGGCCCTCCCACACCGTTCCGAAACGGTCGATCACGAAGTTGTACCCGACATCGTCGAGATCGCTCGAACCCGTCTGGTATGCGCAGAGACCGCGCAGCACAGCGGGGACCTGTGCCTGGCTGTAGTTGCTCGATCCGGCGCTGTGATGGACGATGACCGCCTCGGACGAACTGAGATTGAAGTCCGCATCCGGCACCCGACAATTCGTGGTGTCCCATTCCGATCGGTCACGAACGAATGACGGGCCGGGCCACAGCGGTTCGAAGTCGTTCGATGCGATTGGTTCGAGCGGCTGGGCCGTCGGGAGCTGTCGTGCTTCCGGTGACGGCTGATCGACGAAGACGAACGCCTTCGCCCCCACGATCGCGCCTTCGACGAGGAAACGGACCGCATCGGGTTCATCGAGAATGATCACATCCGTGCCGGGGGTCGCGGCTTCCTGGCTGTCGTCACCGACCTCCCCGTCACCGCCGTGGTCGTGCCCATGGTCGGTGACGATTTGTTCCCACGCGCCCCACTCGCCGTCGATGTGTTGCTGGAGCCAGATGGCGGTCGGGTCGCCGGACGTCCAGGACAAACCCGTCATGAGCGCAGGCGCAACGAGGTCTTGGGACATCTGTCGCGGGACCGATGGATCGGAACCGAGGTGTGCGGGTTCCGATTTCGTGTACGGACGCCATTCGACGGCCACGTTGTGCTGATCGTCGGTGACGAGGATCGCGTCGACGTCGAGCACGTCGTCGGCCGGGATCTTGGAGGTGGTGGTGGTGGTCGCGAGGTCGTCGGTGGAGGATTCCCCGGCGGGTTTCTGGGTCGTGGTGGTGGTGGTGGTGGAAGTGGAAGTGGTGGGCGAGGAGGGGACGGGCACCTCAGTCGTCGTGGTGGACTCATCGGTCGGGGAGTCGGTGGGGAGATCCTCGACGGTCGTGGTGCTGTCGTCGATCGGAGCGTCGGTGGCGGCGATGACCGGGGTTCCGAGCCCGATCACGGCGATCGAGGCCAGCAGAGCAATCGGGGAGCGCATCGTGGCGATGCTACAAACGCCGACGGTCGATCCCCGTTCATGCGGAGACGACGGATGCGCGGTTCGATCATCATGAAATGAGGCGGCCGCGGACGCGGTCGCCCTGTTCTGAGGCATGCTCTGGCGCATGAAGTGGTTCCGCCGCGCCAGCGTGCCTGTTCTGTCCCTCGTGCTCCTCGTCGGAGCGGCACCCGTTCTCGTCGATGCGTCCGACGAGTCCGGACCGATCTCCGAGCAGGAAGAGGCGCTCGACCCTCTGGATCCCGCACGACCGTCGACGTCCGAATCGGATTCGCTCGACCAGGCGTTGACGTCGCTCGGGTTCCCGGCTCGTTCTTTCCCCACGCCGGTCGACTCGTACGGCACCGCAGCCGACTGGCGCTGCACGACGGGTGAGCGCTCGGGGACGAGAGACACCGCGAATCTGTTGCAGGCCTCGTTCGCTCCGGAGTATGTGTCGGGTCTCACGCGAGACTGTGGAGCCACGTGGAGTGCGGGCCGCAGCTACCACAAGATGGGCCTGGCGATCGACCTCGCGTACGATGTCTACGACCCGGAGCAGAAGCAACGCGCCCAGGCCCTCATCGATGCATTGCTCGCACGGGACTCGCAGGGTCGACGTCATGCGATGCTGCGCCGTCTCGGGATCATCCGCATCATCTGGAGCACTGGAAGCGGGGACGACCGCATCTGGAATGCGGGCGTCGACGACGACCTCGACCGCGGTTCGAACGTGTCCACCTGGCGGACCCTCGCCGGGCAGGATCATCGCAACCACATCCACCTGACCCTCTCGCTCGACGGGGGCAACGGCCGCACGACGTATTGGACCGACGACGGGCTGGCGCGCTTCGTGGACCCTGGTTCGACCGGTGGGGGACCGGTGATCTCCAACAATCTGTTCCGTCGGGGGTGGACGAGCATCACCGGGGTGGATCTCGATGGTGATCGGCGTGATGAGTTG
>NZ_BAOL01000242.1 GCF_000350145.1 Ilumatobacter nonamiensis YM16-303
CGCTCCGTGCGCGAACTGTTCACGAGAACACCGGTTGATACGTTCCGACCATGGAATATCGCAACCTCGGCCACACCGGAATGTTCGTCAGCCCGCTCTGCCTCGGAGCGATGATGTTCGGGAAGTGGGGCGAGCCGGATCACGACGCGTCGATCGCCGTCATCCACCGCGCACTCGACGAGGGGATCAACTTCATCGACACCGCCGACATCTACTCGCGCGGTGAGTCCGAGACGATCGTCGGCAAGGCGCTCGCAGGCGGACGACGTGACGACGTGATCCTCGCCACCAAGTTCCACGGCCCGATGGACGTCGAGATGGGTCAGAGCGGTGGTGATCCCAACCATCGAGGCAATTCGCGACGGTGGATCATCAAGGAGGTCGAGAACAGTCTCAAACGACTTCAGACCGACTGGATCGACCTGTATCAGGTCCACCGTCCGGACACCGGGACCGACGACGAGGAGACGATCGCGGCACTGACCGACCTGCAGCGCCAGGGAAAGATCCGGGCGTTCGGGTCATCGACGTTTCCCGCCCACCGGATCGTCGAGGGCCAATGGATCGCCGAGCGTCGTGGCCTCGGACGATTCGTGACCGAACAGCCGCCGTACTCGCTGCTCACTCGGAGCATCGAGGCCGACGTACTCCCGGTGGCCGAGAAGTACCACATGGGCGTGATCCCGTGGAGCCCCCTCGCCGGTGGCTGGCTGTCGGGCAAGGTGCGCAAGGGTGAAGGCGCCCCCGACACGAACCGGGCGAAGATGCGTCCCGACATGTTCGACACGTCGAAGCCGGGCAACGCCCGCAAGCTCGACGCGGTCGAGGACCTCGCACTGCTGGCCGAGGAATCGGGAGTCTCGCTCATCCACCTCGCGATCGCGTTCGTCATGCAGCATCCGGGCGTGACCGCGCCGATCATCGGACCACGGACCATGGAGCACCTCGACTCGCAACTCGGTGCTGCCGACGTGTCGTTGTCGAGCGATGTGCTCGATCGGATCGACGAGATCGTCCCGCCGGGCGTGAACCTCTCGCACGACGACGCGGGCTACCAGCCCGATGCGTTGCAGGACCCGTTCCTGCGCCGTCGCCGGACCAGCTGACACCGGGACCGACGAACCGGTGGCTCCCGGGACGAGGTGAATCCGCCCTGCTCGGAGTCCGCGACGTCCGGGGACGTCGGGGGGTGCGAAGTCCGAGCAAGGCGGATGGAGCGCCACCTGGACGGTCGGCGGCGCCCGAACTGGATCAGACGGTCGCGAGGAACTCCTCGCCGGTCATCGGCTTCGAGAACATCGGGAAGTCGAAGGCGATCGCGTTGTCGTGCTGCTCGGGTGACACCGCCGCCGCACAGTCGGTGAGCGTGATCACCTCGTAGCCGTTCTCGTATGCGCTGCGCATCGTCGACTCGACGCAGCAGTTGGTGAGGAAACCACCGAGGACCACGGTCGTGATGCCCTTCGAGCGGAGGATGAAGTCGAGGTTCGTGCTGGCGAACGTGTCGAGGCCTCGCTTGCCCTCGACGACGATGTCACCGTCCTGCGGGGCGATCCGATCGTCGATCTGGGAACCCCACTCCCCCTTCACGAACGCGTTCCCGTCGACGACGCCCTTGAGGATTCCGTACGGGTGGTCCGACAACTCGTTGTAGCCGGCCGAGAAGGTGATCGGCGCGTGCATGATCGTGGCTCCGGCGGAGCGGAGCGCATCGACGACGGCGATCGACTTGTCCATCATCTGCGTCTGCTCCATCACCGGAGCGACCGCATCGTGCAGGACACCTCCGGGTGAGGTGAAGTCGTTCTGATACTCGATCAGCACGACGGCGGTGGTCGAAGGGTCGATGGACATGGTTCCCCCAAGGTCGATGTTCGATTCGGTGGTCGGTCGGACGGTTCGAACGTACGCAGGTGCCCGTCGCCGCGGGTAAGAACGACCTACTACATCCGGCGACGCATGGTCTGCAATGCTGGCAACTCGAGGGGAGATCGAGAATGTGCCGTTTGTTCATCGGAGCCGAGGAATGGCTGTGGGAGAGTCGCACGCGCTCGTTCCGCGTCGAGGGCGCGGTCACCAGCGTGCGACTCGAGAACTTCTACTGGTCTGCGCTGCAGGAGATCGCTGCCCGTGACGACATGACGGTCGGTCAGCTCATGACTCGACTGCACCGAGAGGCGATCGAGGAAGGCCACGACATCGCGAACTTCACGTCGTTCCTCCGCGTGTGCTGCGGGAGGTATCTGGCGTTGATCGGTACCGGGGAGCTCTCCGGTTCGCTCGACGTCCCGATCGCCGGCGTGGATGCCGAGGCCATCCTGGACCGCGAACGCGCTCGCTACCGCGAACCCGCCCGATCGTCACTGTGAGTCTTCGCCGACTCCTCGTCTCCCACCTCGGGCCGTATCGCAACCTGCTCGCGGTCGTCATCGTGCTGCAGGCGATCCAGACCGCGGCGGCGCTCACGTTGCCGACGCTCAACGCCGACATCATCGACAACGGGGTGCTCGTCGGCGACAACGCCTACATCTGGCGAGTCGGCGCGATCATGCTGTTCTTCAGCCTGGTCCAGATCGCGTTCGCCATCGGCGCAGTGCGCTATGGCGCTCGCGCGGCGATGAGCTTCGGGCGCGATCTCCGTCGCGACATCTTCCACCAGGTGAACAGCTACTCGGCGCGCGAGGTCGGCCAGTTCGGCGCGCCCTCCTTGATCACGCGGATCACCAACGATGTCCAGCAGGTCCAGATGCTGGTGGTGCTGGCCTGCACGATGATGATCGCCGCACCGATCACGATGGTGTTCGGCATCATCTTCGCCGTCCGCGAGGACGCCGGGCTCTCGGTGATCATGCTCGTGGTGATCCCGATCCTGGTCGGCGTGCTGGCGGTGATCATCAGCCGGATGATCCCGACGTTCCAGGTGATGCAGCTGCGCGTGGACCGCGTCAACCAGGTGCTGCGCGATCAGATCACGGGCATCCGAGTGGTCCGCGCATTCGTCCGCGAGCCCGAGGAGGTCGAACGTTTCGCCGGAGCCAACGACGATCTGACGGCTGCCTCGCTGCGGGCCGGCCGGTTGATGGCACTGATGTTCCCCACGGTCACCTTGTTCATCAGCATGTCGAACGTCGCCGTGCTCTGGCTCGGTGCCGCCCGAATCGATTCCGGCGACATGGAACTCGGCTCCGTGGTTGCGTACCTCAGCTACCTCGTCCAGGTCCTCATGGCAGTCGTGATGCTCACGTTCATGATCTCGATGATTCCCCGTGCTGCGGTCGCGTCGGAACGCATCGACGAGGTGCTGCAGACCGACTCCTCCGTCGTGCCCCCGGAGAACCCGGTCACCGAAGTCAGCGAGCACGGCACAGTCGACTTCAACCGGGTGGGCTTCACCTATCCCGGCGCCGCCGTTCCCGTCCTCAGCGACATCTCGTTCACGGTCCGCCCGGGACGCACGACCGCGATCATCGGGAGTACCGGGTCGGGCAAGTCGACACTGGTCGACCTCGTTCCGCGACTGTTCGACGCGACCGAGGGGTCCGTGGTGGTGAACGGGGTCGACGTCCGCCAACTCGATCCCGACCTGCTCTGGGGATCGATCGGATACGTGCCCCAGAAGCCCTACCTCTTCTCCGGAACGGTCGCCTCGAATCTGCGCTTCGGTCGCCCCGAGGCGACGGAGGAGGAGTTGTGGCAGGCGCTCGAGGTGGCCCAGGCCGCGGGGTTCGTGCAGTCGATGCCGGACGGACTCGAGAGTCCGATCACGCAGGGCGGAACCAACGTGTCGGGCGGGCAGCGGCAACGGCTCTCGATCGCCCGCGCGCTCGTGCTGCAACCCGACATCTACGTGTTCGACGACTCGTTCTCGGCGCTCGACCTCGCCACCGATGCCCGTCTCCGGCTCGCGTTGAAGCCACACGTGCAGGCGGCCGGCGTGCTGATCGTGGCGCAACGGGTGTCGACCATCGCCGACGCCGATCAGATCATCGTGGTCGACAACGGCCGCGTGGTCGGCCGGGGCCGCCACGTCGACCTGATCGACACGTGTCCGACCTACGCGGAGATCGTCGACTCGCAGTTCGACCGGGAGCCCGCATGAGCGACGACGCCACCGGCAACGGGTCGGAACCGACCGCCCCATCCACTGCACCGACGGCCGACGAGGACGACGAACGCGACATCTTGACCACGACCGGGGCCGAAGCACGACGGACGAGCTTCGGTCCGGGCGGCGCGGCCGGGATGCCCGCCGAGAAGACCTCGAACTTCGGACCGACCGTCCGTCGGCTCGGCGAGATCTTGTCGCTGGAGAAGGCGCGGCTCTGGCTGATCGCGATCTTGACCGCGGGCAGCGTCAGCCTCACCGTGATCGGCCCGCGCCTGCTCGGCAACGCGACCGACATCATCGTCCAAGGACTGGGCATCGGCCCGAACGGGACGAACGACATCGACTTCGATCGCCTGCGGTCCTTGCTGCTGTTCCTCGTGGTGTTGTTCGCTATTTCGTTCTTCCTCGCGTACGGGCAGTCGTACATGCTTGCGGGTGTCGTCCAGCGGTCGATGTTCCGCCTGCGCGAATCGGTCGAGACGAAGCTCAACCGGCTGCCGCTCTCCTACATCGACCGCCAGTCACGCGGCGACCTGCTCAGCCGCGTCACCAATGACATCGACAACCTCGCGCAGAGCCTGCAGCAGACCGTCAGCCAGATCCTCACGTCGCTGCTCACGCTGATCGGCGTCGCGGTGATGATGTTCCTGATCTCGCCGTTGCTCGCCTTGGTCGCGCTCGTCACCGTTCCGGCGTCGATCCTGCTCATCAAGGTGATCGGCGGACGCGCTGGGCCGCGGTTCGTTCAACAGTGGCGTCACACCGGTGCCGTCAACGGCCAGGCCGAGGAGGTGTTCACCGGGCACGCGATCGTCAAGAGCTTCGGCCAACACCGTGCGGTCGAGAAACGCTTCGCCGAGGACAACGACGAACTCTACGAAGCGAGCTACGCGGCGCAGTTCATGTCGAGTCTGATCCAGCCGACGATGATGTTCATGGGCAACATCCAGTACGTCCTGATCGCGGTGGTCGGCGGGCTGCGGATCTCGGCGGGAGCGATCAGCATCGGCGACATGCAGGCGATGATCCAGTACGCCCGCAACTTCTCCGAGCCGCTCACCCGGATGGCGTCGATGGCGACCACCTTCCAGTCGGGGATCGCCTCCCTCGAGCGGGTGCTCGAACTGCTCGACGTGGACGAGCAGACCGTCGAGCAGGAGGCAACGGTCGACCCGCCGCCCGTCCTCGGCCGGGTGGTCTTCGACGACGTCGACTTCTCGTACACGCCGACCAAGCCGTTGATCGAGGGCCTGAACCTCACCGTCGAGCCGGGCCAGACGATCGCGATCGTCGGCCCGACCGGTGCGGGCAAGACCACGCTCGTCAACTTGATCATGCGCTTCTACGACCTCGATGCCGGGACGATCAGCCTCGACGGTCGGGACATCGCGTCGTTCCCCCGATCGGAACTGCGCTCCAAGGTCGGCATGGTGTTGCAGGACACCTGGCTGTTCGGTGGGACGATCCGGGAGAACCTCGCCTACGGAAACCCGTCGGCGACCGAGGACGAGATCCGTGCTGCAGCGCGGACCACCTACGTCGACCGGTTCGTCGAGACGCTCCCCGACGGGTACGACACGGTCATCAACGACGAGGGCGACAACATCAGCATCGGCGAGAAGCAGTTGTTGACGATCGCCCGCGCGTTCCTCGCGAACCCGTCGATCCTGATCCTCGACGAGGCGACGAGCTCGGTCGACACCCGCACCGAGGTGCTGATCCAGGAGGCGATGAACGCGCTCCGCCAGGACCGGACCAGCTTCGTGATCGCCCACCGCCTCTCCACGATCCGCGGCGCCGACGTGATCCTGGTGATGGAGGACGGCTCGATCGTCGAGCAGGGCAACCACGCCGAGCTGATGGCCCGCAACGGCGCCTACGCCCGCCTCCACGGCGCCCAGTTCGCCGGCCAATCCACCTGACCCACCCGTTCTCGTGAACTTGTCCCGCGCTCCGTGCGCGAACTGTTCACGAG
>NZ_BAOL01000241.1 GCF_000350145.1 Ilumatobacter nonamiensis YM16-303
GGTCGGGGACATCCCTAGCCCTTTCATCGCGCAGCATCGTTATTTGTTTCGTGCGGCCGCCGTCTGGGATAGATCGCGCCTGATGCGGTCGCCGATGCTGGCCGCAATCTCGGCGTC
>NZ_BAOL01000240.1 GCF_000350145.1 Ilumatobacter nonamiensis YM16-303
CGCCTCATCGGGTGCCTGACACCGGATGGGCGGGTCAGGCGACGATGCTCGTCACGGCCGCGAAGTGCAGTCCGGCGGCGACGATCACGAACACGTGCCAGACCTCGTGGTAGCCGAACGTCATCGGCCACGGGTCGGGGCGACGCAGGAACAACACCGGGATGCCGAGGCTGTAGACCAGGCCGCCGGCGATCACGAACGCGAGCTGTGCTCCGGTGAGCTCGTCGAACAGCACCGGGAGAGTGATCACCGCGATCCATCCCATGATCGGATACAACGCCGATGCGAACCACTGCGACCGTTCGAAGACCAGTGTCTTGAGCACGATCCCCGTCACGGCGAGCGTGACGATCGCCACCAGGATCGGAATGCCCCAGCGCGGCGGCATGACGATCATGGTGATCGGCACGTAGGTCCCGGCGATCAGCAGGAAGATCGTCGAGTGGTCGGCGCGCTGCATCCAGCGGCGGGACACATCGGATCGTGCGAGGCGGTGATACGCCGCCGACGTGCCGAACATCATCGCCAGCGACGCCGCGTAGATCGCCGCCGAGGTGCGTGCAGCTGCCGTGTCGGCAAGGACGATGAGGACGAGACCGGCCGGGATCGTGAGCGCGAACGCGCAGGCATGGAGCCATCCCCGCCACGACGGGCGCTCGACCGAATCCGCACTACAGACCACGACGTGCACGGTAGCTGCGCCTACCGCTCGGCAGGCCGCGGTTTGCGGGTTTCACCGGGCTTTCATCGTCCGGCCACACCCGAGGTCGTCTCCCGCTCGGCACTTCGAGTCCGCCGGTTGCAGACCCGTGCGTATGCTCGCCTCATGGCCGATGACGCTGACGAAATCCCCTTCACCGAGATGTTCCCCCTCGGTCCCGACCCCACCGAGTACCGCCTGGTGTCGACCGAAGGAGTGTCGACGTTCGACACGCCGCACGGACAGTTCCTGCACGTCGAACCCGAGGCGATCCGGCGACTGACCGCAACCGCGATGCACGACATCGCGCACTACCTCCGGTCGAGCCATCTCCAGCAGTTGCGCAACATCCTCGATGATCCCGAGGCGTCCGACAACGACCGGTTCGTCGCGCTCGACCTCCTGAAGAACGCGTCGATCGCGGCAGGCGGAGTCCTGCCGATGTGCCAGGACACCGGCACCGCGATCGTCAAGGCGAAGAAGGGCGAATACGTGTTCACCGGTGGAGGCGACGAGGAGCAGATCGCCCGCGGCATCGCCGACACCTACCTCACCTCGAACCTGCGCTACAGCCAGATGGCGCCGCTCGACATGTACACCGAGAAGAACACCGGCACGAACCTGCCGGCCGAGATCAAGATCAACGCGATCGACGGCGACGCCTACAAGTTCCTGTTCATGGCCAAGGGCGGCGGATCGGCGAACAAGAGCTTCCTGTTCCAGGAGACGAAAGCCCTGCTCAACGAGGCCACCCTGCTGCCGTGGATCTTCGACAAGATCCAGTCCATCGGCACCTCGGCGTGCCCGCCGTACCACCTTGCGTTGGTCATCGGCGGCACGTCGGCCGAACTCGCGGTCGAGACCGCCAAGCTCGCGAGCACCCGCTACCTCGATGAACTCCCGACGTCGGGATCGGAGTCCGGTCACGCCTTCCGCGATCTCGAACTCGAGGCGAAGGTGCTCGAACTCGCACAGAGCACGGGGGTCGGAGCCCAGTTCGGTGGCAAGTACTTCTGCCACGACGTCCGGATCATCCGCCTCCCGCGCCATGGTGCGTCGTGCCCGGTCGGGATGGCCGTGTCCTGTTCGGCCGATCGTCAGGCGATGGGCAAGATCACGGCCGATGGTCTGTTCCTCGAACAACTCGAGACCGACCCGGCTCGCTTCCTGCCCGCTGTGGACGCCGCGGATCTGCTCGGGAGCGAACCGGTCCACATCGACTTGAACCGACCGATGGACGAGATCCGCGCGACCCTCACCGAACTGCCCGTGACGACCCAGGTGATGCTGAGCGGCCCGATGATCGTCGCCCGTGACATCGCCCACGCGAAGATCAAGGAGCGCCTCGACGCTGGCGAGGAGATGCCGCAGTACTGGAAGGATCACGCCGTGTACTACGCGGGTCCGGCCAAGACTCCCGATGGCTACGCGTCCGGCTCGTTCGGACCCACGACCGCCGGGCGAATGGACTCCTACGTCCCCGAGTTCCAAGCGGCCGGCGGGTCGATGGTGATGCTCGCCAAGGGGAACCGGTCGAAACAGGTCACCGAGTCGTGCGACGCGAACGGGGGGTTCTATCTCGGCTCGATCGGCGGTCCGGCGGCGCGGCTCGCGCTCGACAACATCAAGCAGGTCGACGTGCTGGAGTACCCGGAACTCGGGATGGAAGCGATCTGGAAGATCGAGGTCGAGAACTTCCCGGCGTTCGTCGTCGTCGACGACAAGGGCAACGACTTCTACGCCAAGGTCCGCTCCGAAGCCACGATGCCCGTCTCCATCAGCTGACGCGCACCCCGCTCCGAGCTGCGTCTCGGGTTTCAGCAGGAATCGGCGGCGGCGGCGAGGGCTTCTTCGGCGGCGTCAGAGGTGACGTCGAGGATGACGTGACTGATCACCTGGTCGGACTCCAGGTTGACCTGCCCCGCGAGACAGGCCGCCTCGGCCTCACCGAACTCGGTCAGGAATCGGCCGCCGAGCAGTGCCTCCGACTCGATGTCGCCCTGGCCGAACAACTCGTCGCCGAGCCTCTCGTCGTCCTCGATGCCGAACAGGAACGAACAACTGGTCCCCCCCGTCGGGAGTTGGTTGCCCAGGAACTGCGCGTCGACGGCGTCGTCGATGCACGGCGTCCAGCCGGGGAACGCCGTGTGCCCGACGCCTTCCCAGATGATGTACGTCGCGTCGTCCAGCGCGGCCGCGAACTCCGGTGCGTGGTACCCCGGCGTCAGCGGGTCGAACTCGGTGCCGATCACCAGGATCTCGCGTTCCACGTCGACCGGACTCACCGACGCCACTCGGCGCGCGTTGTCGGGCATGGCATCACAGAACGTCTGCGGATCGAGCAGCGGCGCGAAGTCGGCGCAGTAGATCATGAAGTTCGCCTCGGCGAAGTCACTCTCCCCTTCACTCTCTCCGTCGTCGCCGGGCTCGATGGACCCGGGAGGCCCTGCCGCGAGCGAGGCGAGCGCCGACGCATCCCCTTGGTCGGCGTCGGAGAGGGCGGTCGCCACCAACTCCCAGTCGCCGGCATAGGTCAGCGCAGCGTCGAGCACCTCGGTGAAGCGACCGGGTGACAACGTCTCGGGCTCCCCCGCGAAGTTCGGTGTCGGGAGGAACTGGATCCGAGTTTCCAGGTCGTCGATCACGGTGCCGGCATCGAGGCTGAACAAGCACCGCTCGGTGGCATTGCACAACTCCTCGAAACGCAGCTGAGCGGCGGGGAATCCGTCGTCGGCGAGTGAGGGGAACCCATCATCGGACGGGCCGTCGGCGGCACCGATCTTCGGATCGGTGGCACCGTCGAGGACGAACGAGCCGACTCGATCCGGGTACTCCGCCGCGTACGACGATCCGAGCACGGTTCCGTAGCTGTACCCCAGGTAGTTGAGCCGTTCCTCACCGAGCGCCGAGCGGATCTCCTCCATGTCGGCCACCGAGTACGGGGCGGCGAGAAACGCACTCAACGGTCCGGTGAGGTCGACGCAGCGGGCGATGAAGTCACCGTCGCCGGGTGGAACGGCGTCGTCGCAGTCGATCGCGGGCGATGATTCGCCGACTCCGCGAGGGTCCCACGACACGAGGTCGAACCCGCGCAGCAGATCGATCGACAGTTCGTTCCGCAGACCCCACACGGTCTCGAGCCCGCCACCGCCGGGTCCGCCGGGATTGACGAGGATCGCACCACGCCGGTCGCCCGTCGCGGGATGACGAGTCAAGGCGAGGTCGACGTGCGCGGCATCGTCGGGAACTTCCCCCTGAGCGAACGGATCCATCGGGACGGCGAGCGTCGCGCACTCCCACCCGGACGTGCCGACGACGTCGGGATCCGGGATTCCGAACTCCGCACAGCCGCTCCACGCGATCGACGATTCGGGTGGCTCGACCACCACGTCGTCCTGAGTCGGCTCCGCGTCGTCGGACGCGGGTGTCGGCGACCGTTCGCCGCCGACATCGGGGAGCCCCGGTCCGGTGTCGGCCGTCAGTTCTCCCGCGCTGCGATCGGAGCGCTCGACCGCGACCGGAGGCGAGGCCGAGCAGGCTGCGGCGACCACGACGAAACACGCTGCGACCGCACTTCCGATGAGGATCCGCCGACGGCGAGTCGACCCGTTCCGCATCAGTCGGCCGGAATCGCGGACTCGCGTCCGACTTCTCCGGCAAGTTGGCCGAGGCGGCGCTCACCGTCCGGTGTCTGCCCGCCCACCGCGAGAAATCGGGCCATGGCGTCACGCGTTTCACGATCGCCGAGGGTGGCATTGAACGCGGCACCCTCGGCGAGCAATGCACCGGTGATCTCGCCGTCCGATCGGAGCACGCTGGCCTTTGCCGCGGCGACCGCATGCGCGGGGAACGACACGATCCTCGCGACCAACCGGTCGACGAAACCCTCGATCGCGTCGGGAGGAAGCACTCGGTTCACCCATCCCCACGACTCGGCCGTGAGCGCGTCGACGTCGTCGCAACCGAGAATCACCTCGAGCGCGCGGCCCCGACCGATCAACCGCGGCAACCGCACCGTCCCGCTCCCGCCGGGAATGATGCCGAGCGCGACCTCGGGCTGGTTGAACACGGCATCGGGCGTCGCGAAACGCATGTCGCAGCTGGCCGCGACCTCGCTTCCGCCACCACCGACGCGGCCCTCGATCTGCGCGATCGTCGGCTTGCCCATCGTGCGCAGTTGCTCGCACATGAGGTGGAACCCGTTCAACTCGGTCGGGGGCGCTTCTTCGGTGGGGAAGCCGAGGATCGCTTCGACGTCGAAGTGGGCGATGAACCACTCGGAACTCGCCGAACGAAGGACGACCGCACGAACGTCGTCGTCAGTGGCCAGACGATCGACGACCTCCGCGAGCTCGAGGAACACGCCCACGGTCATCAGGTTGATCGGCGGGTGGTCGATCGTGACGACCGCGACACCGGTTCCGTCGACGCCCACCGAGATCGCGCTCACAACAGTTGCTTGATCGCCGCGCGTGTGGCTTCGGCCTCGTCGGGGTTTCCGGGGAACTCGACCGCGGCGTAGTCGGTGACGCCGATCTCGGCGAGGCGGCCGACTCGGTCGACGACCTCGTCGGCCGTTCCGGTGATGGCGATGTCCTCCGGCCCGGCCGCGCCTTCACGGTCGAGCATCGCCCGGTAGCTGGGCAGGCTGCCGTAGATCTCGAACACCTTGGCTGCGCGTCCCTTCACCGCTTCGGAATCGTCCGTGACGCAGACGGGGAGCGCGGCGATGACGCGCGGGTCAGGTCGGCCGGCGGCATCGGCTGCGGCGTTGATCGTGGGAATGGTGTGCTCGGCAAGGGTGATCGGGCCGGTGCACCAGGTGAGCGTGCCGTCGGCGAGTTCGGCTGCAGCACGCAACATCTGGGGGCCGAGCGCGGCGATCACGGTGGAGAACGGCTTCGCGCCGTTGGCTGCGATCGAGGCGTGCGTCGAGTACGCCTCGCCGGAGTAGCTGACGGGTTCGTTCCGGCTGAGCGGTCCGAGCACGTTCATGTAGTCGCGGATGTGGCGGATCGGCTTGTCGAAGCTCATCCCCATCATGTTCTCGATGACGACCTTGTGGCTGAGGCCGATCCCCAGCGTGAGGCGACCGTCGGCCACCGCGTTCACGGTCAGGCACTGCTGCGCGAGCGCCATCGGATGCCGCGGGTAGGTCGGCACGACCGACGTTCCGAGTTCGATCCGAGGCACCTCGCGGGCGACGACGGCGAGCGCGGTCAGGGCATCATGGCCGAAGATCTGGGGCGCCCAGTAGGTCGCGAACCCGTCGGCTTCGGCCTGAGCCGCCTCGGCGACGACGTCGTCGACCGTTCCGTCGTTGATCGTTCCGCCGAAGTATCCGATGCGCATGCCCCGACCGTACCCCCACGACCCCTCCCCCTTCCCGTTTGTGTTGCACTTTTGGCTGCTCGGGCAGCCAGAAGTGCAACGCAAACGGGTCACCGGCGGGTGGGCGGCGGGAATTGGCGCGGTCAGGCCATGGAGACGAGGTCGAGCCAGTCCTCGCTGAAGTAGTCGACGTCGCCGTCGGGCATCAGCAGCACCTTCGTGGGTGCGAGTTTCTGCACGAACTCGGTGTCGTGGCTGACGAAGATGATCGCCCCGGGCCAGTCGATGAGCGCGTTCGCGACCGCATCGCGCGACGGCGGGTCGAGGTTGTTGGTCGGCTCGTCGAGCAGCAACACGTTGTTCTTGCCGGTCATCAGCATCGCCAGCGCGAGCTTCGTCTTCTCTCCGCCCGACAACGTTCCCGACTCCTGGAACACCTTGTCGCCCGAGATCCCGAACATTCCCAGCAACCCGCGGACGTGGGTGTCGGTCATCTCGACGCCCGGCGGGATCGAGTTGCGCAGGTTCGTCAACAGGTCGTCGTCGGCCCGGAGGTTGTCGTGCTCCTGCGCGTAGTAGCCGGCCTGGACCTGGTAGCCGAACTCGAAGTCACCGAGGTCGGCGCCGGTCTCACCCGCGATGATCCGCAGCAGACTGGTCTTGCCCGCACCGTTGAGCCCGAGGACGAGCAGTCGCTCGCCGCGACCGAGGTCGAAGCCGATGTCCTCGAACACGGTCACCCCGGCGTAGCCCTTGCAGATCCCCTCGGCCGTGATGACGGTCTCGCCGCACGCAGGCGGAGGCGGGAAGCGGACGTTGAAGGTCTTCGTCGTCTTCGGCGCGTGCGTCCGGGTCGTCTCGAGGCGCGCGATCTTCTTCTCCATCGAGTGCGCCATCGCCGCCTTGGTCGCCTTGGCGCCGAACCGGTCGACCACACCCTGCATGCGCGCGATCTCCTTCGACTCCTGTGCCGCCTTCTTCGTCTGGCGGGCCTCGTCCTCGGCACGCGACCGCTGATACTGCGAGTAGGTGCCGCGATACTCGATCAGGTCACCGACCTGGTCCTCGGCGGTGCGGTCGAGGTGGAGCACCCGGGTGATCGCCTCGTCGAGGAGGTCGAGGTCGTGGCTGATCACGAGCAACGCGCCCTTGTAGTCACGCATGTACTGGAGCAGCCAGGTCTTCGCGTCGATGTCGAGGTGGTTCGTCGGCTCGTCGAGGCAGAGCACGTCGGTGCCGGCGAACAGGATGCGAGCCAACTCGACCCGGCGCCGCTCGCCACCGGACAGCACGCTGAGCGGAAGTTCCAGCCGATCGTCGGGCAAGCCGAGACCGACCGCCATCGAACGCGCCTCGCTGTCGGCCGCATAGCCGCCGTTGGTGCGGAACATCTCCTCGACCTTGACGTAGCGGCCGACGTTGCGTTCGTCGGGGTTCTCCTCCATCGCGATGCGGAGTTTCTCCATCCGCACGATCTCTTCGTCGATGCCCTTGCCCGAGAGGATGTGCGTGACGCTGGTGCGGCCCTCGAGGTCGGCGTCGATCTTGGGGTCCTGCGGGAGATAGCCGAAGCCGCCCTTGCGCAGGACGTTTCCGCTCGCGGGTGCATCGGCGCCGCCGAGCACCTTGAACAGGCTGGTCTTGCCCGCGCCGTTGCGACCGACGATGCCGACCTTGTCGCGGGCCATGACGGTGAAGCTGGCGCGGTCGACCAGCAACCGCCCTCCGACTTCGACCGAGATGGCCTGTGCCTGCAACATGTCGCACAGGCTACGAAGCCACGCTCACGATCGAGCGTGACGATGGCGACTCAGCCGCCGTCGGGCGGTGGCACCGGCGGCGACGTCTGCGGAGGCGACGTCTGCGGC
>NZ_BAOL01000239.1 GCF_000350145.1 Ilumatobacter nonamiensis YM16-303
TCCGCTTCACCCCCGCGCCCCGATCGAGCGTTGCGTAGCGGTCCGGACCCGCTCCGCACTGCAGCGCTCGTCGGATGGAGGCCATGAGCGAGACACGCCCCGCCGGCGCCGGCGCGGGCGAGCGGCGGGCGTGGGTCACGGTCGCGTTCGCGACGATGTGCAGTGCGTTTCCGGCGTTCGTGACCGGAGCGCTGGGGGTCCAGTTGCGCGACGAGGTCGGACTGTCCGCCACGCAGATCGGTGTCGCGATGGCCGTGTCGTTCGCCGTCGCGGCGGCGCTGTCGGCGCCGATGGGGCGCCTGGCCGAACGCCTCGGTCCGCAGTGGGCGTTCCGCAGCGGGCTCGCGACATCGGCGATCGCGATGGTGCTGCTCGCGGCCGTCGCCCGCGAGTTCTGGCAGTTCTGCGGCTTTCTCGCGATCGCGGGAGCCGCCAATGCGCTCAGCCAGCCGTCGGCGAACCTGATGCTCGCCACGCACGTTCCCGCGGAACGGATGGGGTTCGCGCTCGCCGCCAAACAGTCCGGAATGCCCGCTGCCGCGTTGCTCGGCGGTGGCGCGGTCCCGGCGATCGCGCTGACCGTCGGATGGCAATGGGCGTACGCCCTCGGCGCCGTGCTGGCGCTCGCCGCGTTCACGCTGCTGCCCCGTGATCCCCACGATCCGAACCGTCCCGCACGGCGCGGCAGTGCCCTGGCGATGGTGGCAGGATCGCGCTCCGCCAAGCCGGATCTCGGCACGGGACTGCTGGTGCTCTATGCCGTGGTCGGTTTCCTCGGCGCCTCGAATGCCGGTGCCATGGTCGGGTTCATCACGATCGGAGCAGAGGAGTCCGGTCTCGGCCCGGGTGCCGCCGGGCTCGTCCTCAGTCTCGGCTCCTTCGTCGGCATCGTCAGCCGCATCTTCCAGGGTGTGCAGGTCGACCGGCGCGGTGTGTTGCCCATCCAACGACTCGTCTGGCTGTTCGCCCTCGGCGGACTCGGCGTGCTCGGGCTCGCCATCGACGTGCCGGCCAGCTACCTCGTCGCGACCGTTCCGGCGTTCGCGTTCGGCTGGGCCTGGCCCGGTCTGTTCAACCTGTCCGTCGTGCGCAACAACCCGTCGGCTCCCGGAGCCGCGACC
Organism: Ilumatobacter nonamiensis YM16-303; assembly: GCF_000350145.1. Lineage (GTDB taxonomy): Bacteria > Actinomycetota > Acidimicrobiia > Acidimicrobiales > Ilumatobacteraceae > Ilumatobacter_A > Ilumatobacter_A nonamiensis. The sequence continues at coordinate 1,122 of NZ_BAOL01000239.1, forward strand.
GGGATCAGTCAGGTCGGGATCTTCGCCGGTGCCGCAGCCGGTCCGGCGATCGGTGGCCTGATCGTCGACAACGGCAGCTATCGGATGCTGTGGATGGCCGGCGCGGGCATCCTCTTCCTGGGCGCCACGGTCGCCGTCTACCTCCGCACCCGCATCCGCGCCGCGCGGTCCGTCGAACCCGCCCGGCCCTGACTACCGTGGAAATGCTCGTCGGTGCCGGTCACCGATGACCATTTTCGCCGGAGGAGGGTGTGATGGCCGACTTGATCATTCGCAACGGAACCGTGGTCGACGGGACGGGAGCGCCGCGGCGAGCCGCCGATGTCGCGATCGACGGAGACCGCATCGTTGCCGTCGGCGACGTGTCCGCACATGAACCGGCCGGACGCGAGATCGACGCTGCAGGTCTGATCGTCACGCCGGGCTGGGTGGACATCCATACGCACTACGACGGCCAGGTCACGTGGGACGCCGACCTCGCCCCGTCGTCGATCAACGGGGTCACGTCGATCGTGATGGGCAACTGCGGGGTCGGATTCGCTCCCGCTCGACCCGATCGCCACGACTGGTTGATCCGCCTGCTCGAAGGGGTCGAGGACATTCCCGGCACGGCGCTGGCCGAGGGCATGACGTGGGGATGGGAGAGCTTCGACGAGTACCTCGATGTGCTCGACGGCCTCGAGTGGACCATCGACGTGGGCGCACAGGTGCCGCACGCCGCGTTGCGCACCTACGTGATGGGCGATCGGGGCGCCGACCACGAGTCGATCGCCACGGACGACGAGATCGAGCAGATGCGACAGATGACCGAGTCCGCGCTGCGCAACGGAGCCCTCGGGTTCACCACGTCACGCACCTGGGCGCACCGCACGTCGTCGGGCGAATCGATCGGAACGTTGCGCGCGACGGCCGACGAGGTGGTCGGTGTGGCGAAGGCACTCGACAGCGCGGGCGCCGGGGTGATGCAGTTGATCTCCGACGTCTACCAGTCCGGCGACGACGAACTCGTCGCGCGCGAACTCGAACTGCTCGGGCGGATCGTCGAGGAGGTCGGCAGCCCGTTGAGCTTCACCGTCCAGCAGAACGACGAGACACCGGACCGCTGGCGCGAGCTGGTGCGGCGGATCGAACAGTGGTCGGCTGGCGGCGCCGACGTGCGAGCGCAGGTCGCCGTTCGCCCGATCGGTGTGCTGCTCGGGCTCGCGGCGACCGCCAATCCGCTCCGCCGGTGCCCGACATATGCGCGACTCCACGATCTCCCGGTCGAGGAGCGGGTTGCCCATCTCAGCGACCCGGCGACGCGGGCGGACATCATCGCCGAGCACGCCGAGGTGCGCGTCAGCGACTTCCCGGCGCTGATCCACGCAGGATTCGACCGGATGTATCCGCTGACCGATCCGCCGAACTACGAACCGACACCGGAGGACAGCGTGGCGGGACTCGCAGCGGCCGAGGGGATCGACCCGGTGGAGAAGATGTACGACCTGATGCTCGCCGACGAGGGACGCCAACTGCTGTACATGCCGCTCATGAACTATGCGCACGGCAATCTCGACGACGTCCGCGAGATGATCATGTCCGACCACTCGATGTTCGGTCTGTCCGACGCGGGCGCCCACTGCAACGTGATCTCCGACGGCACCTTCCCGACCACGGCCATCACGCACTGGACGCGCGACCGGTCCCGCGGTGAGCTGCTGGATCTGGAGTATGTCGTGCACCAGCAAACCCAGCGAACGGCGGCGCACGTCGGCTGGCACGACCGTGGGGTGATCGCTCCCGGGTACCTCGCCGACATCAACGTCATCGATCACGAGCGTCTCGCGCTGAAGCCGCCCCGACTGATCGACGATCTCCCGGCCGGCGGTACCCGACTGATGCAGCCTGCCGACGGCTACGTCGCAACGATCAAACGCGGCCGCATCACCGTCGCCGACGGAGCGCTCACCGGCGATCGTCCCGGCCGCCTCCAGCGCGGCGCCCAACCCGCACCCGCCTGACGCCCGCCGGAAGTGTTCGTCGGTGGCCGGCACCGACGAACACTCAGGAGATGTCGGGGGCGTCGTCGTCGACGAACTGGGTGCGCAGTTCGCGCTTGAGGACCTTTCCGGTCGCGTTGCGGGGGAGCTCCTCGACGATCGCGATGTCGTTGGGCACCTTGAACTTCGCGAGCTGTCCGACGCAGTGGTCGACGACGGTGGCGCGGTCGAGTTCGGCGCCCGGCTTGAGCGCGAGTACGGCGAGTCCGACCTCACCCCAACGATCGTTCGGCACTCCGATGATCGCCGCCTCGGCGACCTGGGGCAGCTGATAGAGCACGTTCTCGATCTCTGCCGGGTAGACGTTCTCACCGCCCGAGATGTACATGTCCTTCCACCGGTCGACGATGTAGACGAAGCCCTCGTCGTCGATCCGCGCGGCGTCGCCGGTCTTCAGCCAGCGACCCTCGAACGCTTCGGCGGTGGCGTCGGGGCGGTTCCAGTAGCCGGGGGTGATGTTCGGTCCGGCAACCCACAGTTCGCCGACCTGATCGGGAGCACAGTCGCGTCCCTCCTCGTCGACGATGCGGAACTCGGCGTGGACCAGCGCCTTGCCCGTCGAGCCGATCTTGCGGAGCGCGTCGCCGGGATCCAACGCGATGCAGGCCGGGCTCGTCTCGGTCATCCCGAATCCCTGCATCAGCAGCACGCCCCGCTCGATCCAGGCTTCCATGATCGCCAGTGCGCAGGGCGCGCCGCCGACGCCCGCGACGCGCAAGCGAGACAGGTCGGTGTCCGCGAAGTCCGGGTGCTGCATCATGAACTGGTACGGCGCGGGGACGGCGAAGAAGTGGGTGATGCCGTGGTCGGGATCACCGAGCAGCCGGAGTACCTCGCCGGGTTCGAACGCGCGCACCGTCACCACGGTCCCGCCCGCATGGAGCACCGGGTTGCTGTAGCAGTTGAGCCCGCCGATGTGGAACAGCGGGAGGACGTTGAGGTGGACGGTGTCGGGGCCGACGCCGACCGGGAAGCCCAGGTTCACGGCATTCCAGAAGTTCATGCCGTGGGTGATCATCGCTCCCTTCGGCAAGCCGGTCGTTCCCGACGTGTACATGATCGTGATCACGTCGTCGTGCGTGAGCCCGACACGCTCGACGGCAACCTCGGCACCAGCGGCGAGCGCCTGCTCGTACGGACTGTCCGGTCCGCCTCCATCGATCCCGAGCAACGTGCCGATCGAGCATCGCTGCTGGAGTTCGGTCGCCGACTCGGTGAAGGACACGTCGTGGACGAGCAGCTTCGGTGAGCTGTCGTTCACGATGTATTCGAGTTCGGGAACCGTGAGCCGCCAGTTCAACAGCACGCAGATCGACCCGGTCCGGGCACAGGCGAACTGCACGTCGAAGTACTCCACGCCGTTGTGCGCCAGGACCGCGACACGATCGCCCCGCCCGATTCCGAGCGACGTGAGGTAGCCGGCCATCGCCTCGACACGCCGATCGAGGTCCCCGTACGTGAAGCTCCGCTCGGTGCCGAGGTCGCGCACGGCCTCCTTCGTGGGTCGGTTGGTCGCGTGATGGTCGATCCAGTCGTACGCCCGCACGGCACCGTGACCCGTCGGCCGCGATGACGTCATCGCCGCCAGGTCGCCCGGGGCGACATCGAAGTCCGTCGTTGCGTCGGTGGTTGCCTGGCTCGTCATGCGCGGGACACTAATCGCCGCACCGCGGAGTGGACCGTGTGGTGGACCGTGGTCGGCGGGTACACGATGCGGATGGTCGGCGTCTGGTTCCGACACGTGCGCGAGACTGCCGATCGAGCGGGCACCTGAGAGGGAACGTGGACGACACATGGCCGAGAACAAGACACAGCCGACCGATGTGGATCCAGCGGAGTTCATCGCGCAGCTCGAACACCCGACACGGCGCGCCGACGCCGAGACGCTGCTCGCGATGATGACGCGGGTGACGGGGTGCGAGGCGAAGATGTGGGGGTCGTCGATCGTCGGCTTCGGGAAGTACCGCTATCGCTACGAATCGGGCCGGGAGGGCGAGTTCCTGCTCACCGGGTTCGCCGCCAGGAAGTCGAACATGGTCGTCTACGTGATGCCCGGCTACGAGGATCTCGGTGACGACCTGGCGGAACTCGGCAAACACCGGCTCGGGAAGAGCTGCCTGTACATCAACAAACTCGCCGACATCGATCTCGATGTGCTCGAGAGGATCGTGTCCGACGGGGTCGCCACGATGCGCCGCCACCACGAGATCCTCGAAGGCTGACCCGCAAACCGCGTTCTCGTGATCAGTTCCGGCGCTCCGTGCGCG
>NZ_BAOL01000238.1 GCF_000350145.1 Ilumatobacter nonamiensis YM16-303
TCATCTCCGGCGAACACCCGAACTGGGACGAATACCGCCAGGCGATGGCCGATCAGGGCAAGTGTCTGATCCGGCTGTCCGTCGAGCGATGGGGTCCGATCGCCAAAGGTGGGTTCCCCGCTCGACTCGTCGACGACGACTGATCGTCAACGACGACGATCCAGCCGCGCGAGCATCGGGCCGGCCGTCACCCCGTGAACGGCGATCGAGACCAGGATCGTGAGCACGGCCACGGCCCAGACCTGACGCGCAGCGGGAAAGAACTCCTCGTTGACCGCGTGCGCGAGGTAGTAGATCGTTCCCATTCCGCGAATGCCGAAGAACGCGATGGCGAACCGGCTCGGCGTGTCCTCGCCGGCACCGATCAGCCCGATCCAGCCGACGAGCGGACGGACGATCAGCACCACGCTGACCGCGACCACCCCACCCCAGAACGTGAGCCCGGACAGTGCACCGTCGACCGCCGCGCCCCCGAGGAGCAGGAGAAACAGGAGGCTGGCGATCTGCTCCATCGTGTCGGCGAAGTCGTGCAGAACCTCGTGATACTCGTGTGACGGCTCACGCTGACGCAACGTGACCGCGGCGACGAAGACGGCCAGGAATCCGTAGCCGTGCAGGAGCTCCGTCACTCCGTACACCGTCAGGGTGATTCCGAACGCGACGAGCCCCTCACCCGAACGGGCGAATCCGAGCGGCGACCTCACCGAGAAGGTCAGCCAGGCGGACACTCGCCCGAGCACGTACCCGAGCACGAGTCCGATCGCGAGTTTTGCGATCACGTCATCGAGAACCCACCCCCAGAACCAGTTCCCACCGACTGCCATCGCAATCGCCAGGTTGGTGATCGGGAACGCCAGACCATCGTTGAGACCCGCCTCGGAGGTCAGCGCGAATCGAACCGGGTGCTCGTCGGAAGGATCGTCATCGCCTCCACCCGGTCCGGAGAGCTGAACCTCCGACGCGAGCACGGGGTCGGTCGGAGCGATCACCGCTCCGAGGAGGACCGCCGTCGCGACCGGCAGACCGAGCGCGACCGTTCCCAGGAGGGTCACGGCCACGACCGTGAGCGGCATGGTCACGCCCAGCAGGCGCCACGTGGTGGACCAACGCCGCCATCCGACGCGTCGTCGCAGCTTGAGCCCGGCACCGGTGAGCGACACGATCACCACCAACTCGGTGAGCCGTTCCGCGACGTCGTCCTCGAGGCCGGGACGGGGCCCCTCGAGTCCGAGCGGCAGGGAGAACAGCGCCATGCCCGCGCCGACCGCCAGGATCGGCATCGACATGGGGAGGTTTCGCAACGGCTTGGGGAACACCGCGGCACCGAGGACCACGAGGCCGAGCAGGGCCATGACGACGAAGTACTCCATAGGAACACGCACTGTGTACCCGTCGATGACGAATCCCGCACATGCGTTTTCGCCGCTCGCCGGCTCCCACACCCGGCCGGCTTGACACGATCCCGCCCCATGTTTGAATGGACGTACGTGCGTCGACCCACCTGCAGTGGTGCTCACGACTCGTGGAAGGGGTAGAGCAACCAACCGGTGCCCGATGAGACCCCTCAAGTCCGACGCCAAGATCGACCGCATCGTCGGCAGCTGGCTGCGTCCGACCCGCGTCGACGCCACCTGGCTGGCCGCCGTGGCCGACGAGGTGTCCCTCCCTGCCGGGTCCGCACCCCGGAGCGATCGATTCTGCTACATCACGCTCGATCGGGCGTCGGGAACTCGAATGCGGGCAACGGAGTGGGCGTGTCCGAGTTCGAACGTCTCACGGACGATGCTCGTCATCGACGGCCGCCATCGATCGGAGGCCGCTCGACGGATCCCTGCCCTGAGTCGGGCGTGGGCTCCCCGGCCCGCCGCGGTGGACGAACCGGACGACCACGTGGTCCTCGAGCTCCGGCCAGTCGCGTCGAATCGACGCGGTCGTCGACACGCCTGAACACGCGTCCGAGCCCGAGCGCGACCGAACCCGGCTCGCCGGAGGTCGGCGGCCGGGCTCAGTGCGATCGGTGTGAGGCCGATCAGTCCTTGCCGGTCAGCTTGTCCTTGACATCATCGACGAAACCCTTGACCTTGCCGGCCGCCTGGTCGGTCTGGCCTTCGCGCTTGAGTTCTTCGTCACCGGTCAGGTCACCTGCGGCTTCCTTGACTCGGCCCTTTGCATCGTCAACGTTCTCTGGCATCTGTCTCTCGATTCCTTGGTTGGGGTGGTTGGTGACGAGGAATTCCTCGCTGACGACGACATACCCAATTCCGTCGGTTTCAATCCTCCGGGACGCGAAACGGCCCCTCCGATCCGCCGAGGCGGACCGACGGGGCCGTCTGCGTCGTGGAGACGTTCGACGTCAGGAGATGTCGAACCGGTCCAGGTTCATCACCTTGTCCCAGGCAGTCACGAAGTCACGGACGAACTTCTCCTCGGAGTCACTCGAGCCGTACACCTCCGAGATCGCCCGGAGCTGGGAGTTCGCACCGAAGATGAGGTCGCATCGGGTGGCGGTCCACTTCGGCGCGCCGCTCGCCCGATCCTTCGCCTCGTAGATGTCCTCGGATTCCGACGTCGGCGCCCACTCGAGATCGAGATCGAGCACGTTCGTGAAGAAGTCGTTGGAGAGGGTCTCGGTGCGATCGGTGAACACACCGTGCGTCGAGGTGCCGGAGTTCGCGCCGAGGACACGGAGTCCACCGACGAGCACCGTCATCTCGGGAGCACTGAGCGACAGCAGCTGAGCCCGGTCGACCAACAGCGTTTCCGCGGACACGTCGTGACCCTTGCCGAGGTAGTTGCGGAAGCCGTCGGCGGTGGGCTCCAGCGGTTCGAACGACTCGGCGTCGGTCTGTTCGGCGGTCGCGTCGCCCCGCCCGGGGGTGAACGGCACCGTGATCTCGTGACCGGCGTTCTTGGCGGCCGCTTCCACCGCTGCGCACCCTCCGAGCACGATCAGGTCGGCCATCGAGACCGAACCGCCGAAGCCCGATTGGACCTCCTCGAGCTTGCCGAGTACTCGACGCAGCTGGTCGGGATCGTTGACATCCCAGCCGACCTGAGGCTCGAGGCGGAGGCGCCCACCGTTCGCGCCGCCGCGCATGTCGCTCTGACGGTACGTCGATGCCGACGCCCACGCCGTGGACACGAGTTCGGAGATCGACAGACCGGTGTCCATGATCGTCGACTTCAGCGCGGCCACATCGTCCGCACTCAGGTTCGAGTCGGAGGCGGGGATCGGGTCCTGCCACATCAGTTCCTCGCTCGGAACTTCCGGGCCCAGGTAGCGCGAGAGCGGTCCCATGTCGCGGTGCAGCAGCTTGAACCACGCTCGAGCGAACGCGTCGGCGAACTGATCGGGGTTCTCGTAGAAGTTGCGCGAGATCGGCTCGTACACCGGGTCCAGCTTCAGCGACAGGTCCGTGGTGAGCATGAACGGGACGTGACGCTTCGACGGATCGTGGGCGTCGGGAATCTCGTCGGCCCCTCCACCGTCGACCGGGCGCCACTGCCAGGCTCCACCGGGACCCTTGTACTTCTCCCACTCGTACTCGAACAGGTTCTTGAAGTACAGGTTCGTCCACTTCGTGGGTTCCTGGGTCCACGTGCCCTCGAGACCGCTGGTGATCGTGTCGCCTGCCTTGCCGGAACCGAAACTGCTCTTCCAGCCCAGGCCCATCTGCTCCATCGGCGCAGCCTCCGGCTCGGGACCGACGTGCTCGTCGCCGTCGCCCGCACCGTGCGTCTTGCCGAACGTGTGACCGCCGGCGATCAGCGCGACGGTTTCTTCGTCGTTCATCGCCATCCGGCCGAAGGTGTCGCGGATGTGGCGCGCCGCGGCCAGCGGATCGGGCTCACCGTTGGGACCCTCGGGGTTGACGTAGATCAAGCCCATCGTGCTCGCGCCGAGCGGCTTCTGGAGTTCTCCGTCATCGGAGTAGCGGGTGACGCCGAGCCACTCGGTTTCCGGACCCCAGTAGATGTCGTCCTCGGGTGCCCAGATGTCGGGGCGACCACCCGCGAACCCGAAGGTCTGGAAGCCCATCGACTCGAGCGCAACGTTGCCCGTGAGCAGCATCAGGTCGGCCCACGAGATCTTGTTGCCGTACTTCTGCTTGACCGGTTGGAGCAACGCACGCGCCTTGTCGAGGTTGCCGTTGTCGGGCCAGCTGTTGAGCGGGGCGAAACGTTGGTTGCCGGTGTTGCCTCCACCCCGACCGTCCTCGACCCGGTAGGTGCCGGCCGCATGCCATGCCATGCGGACGAACAACGGGCCGTAGTGGCCGAAGTCTGCCGGCCACCAGTCCTTCGAATCGGTCATCACCGCGGTGATGTCCTGCTTCAGCGCGTCGTAGTCGAGGCTCCCGAACGCTTCGGCGTAGTCGAAGTCCGGGTCCATCGGGTTCTCGGCGGCGGTGCGCTGATGCAGCATCCGCAGGTCGAGCTGGTTCGGCCACCAGTGCTGATTCGCCGTCTGGCCCTTCCCCATGTGGGCGGCATTGTCGCCGTGCATCACCGGGCATCCGCGGCTGCTCTCGTTGATTTCCCAGACGTCGGACTGGTTGCTGTCTTGATTCTGCTCGGTCATTTCATGCTCCTCTGTTGCTGAGTCGGTTTGCGATCTTCTTGAGTTCTCGGTGGCGGTGGCGGATTACGCGGGATTCGTCGGAACGGTGCTCCCTCGCTTGATTCCACTCGGCGCGCCCTGGCAGGTCGGACACGTGCCCCAGTGGATGACTTCGGCTTCGTCGATGTCGAAGCCGTGATCGTCGTCGGCGGTGAGGCACGGCTGATCACCGACGGCACAGTCGATGTCGAGCACCGCGTTGCAACTCCGACAGATCAGGTGATGGTGGTTGTCACCGACACGATCCTCGTAGCGCACGGCGGATCCCGCCGGTTGGATCCGACGGAGCAGGCCCTTGTCGACGAGCACGCCGAGCGAGTCGTACACCGACTGTCGCGAGATCGACCCGATGACCGATCGCACCTCGTCGGCGAGTTGATCGGCGGTGGCGTGCGGGTGGGCCGACACGGCGCGCATCAGCGCGAGACGTTGCGCCGTGACCTGAACCCCGTTGTCCCGGAGGACCTGGTCTACCCCATCGACCATGTCGTCCACCCAAACACAGACTCTGGACGACGTCAAGGATTGGACGGTGACGCGAAAGTGAACTCCACAGGTCCCACCATTCCGTTCTCGTGATCAGTTCTGGCGCTCCGTGCGC
>NZ_BAOL01000237.1 GCF_000350145.1 Ilumatobacter nonamiensis YM16-303
CCGAGGACGCGTTCGCCGATGATGTTGCGCTGGACCTCGTCGGAGCCACCGGCGATGCGGTAGCCGGGCGCGCCGAGCAGGTGCTCGCCCCATGCGTACGTGCCCCATTCGCCGGTGTCGGCGATCAGCCTCGCTCCGAGAACGGCCGACACGGTGTCGGACATCGAGTTCATCCCCTCGGTCCACAACAGCTTGCCGAGCGATCCCTCCGGCCCCGGCGTCCCCGACTTCGCGAGATCCGCTGCGCGCCGGTTCGTGAGCGACTCGATCCGACCGTGGATGTACTGCTGCACGAGCCGATCCCGCACGACCGGGTCACCGATTGCTCCGGTGTATTCGGCGGTGGCGAGCAATTTCGTCCAATTGCCGCCCGAGCTCGATCCGTCGCCACCCGATTCGGAATGGTCACGTTCGAAACCGAGCGTGGTCATCGCGACGAGCCAGCCCTGGCCGACATCGCCGATTCGCAGGTCGTCGGGAATCCGCACGTCGCTGAAGAACACCTCGCAGAACGACGAGCCACCCGACATCTGGGTGATCGGTCGCACCTCGACCCCCGGCGCATCGAGCGGCAACATGAATGCGGTCAGGCCCTTGTGCTTCACCTCGTCGGGGTCGGTCCGCGCGATCAGCTCACCCCACTCGCTGAACTGCGCGCCCGAACTCCACACCTTCTGACCGTTGATCACCCACTCGTCGCCGTCGCGTTCGGCGCGGCACGACAGGCCGGCGAGGTCGGAACCGGCGCCAGGCTCGCTGAACAGCTGGCACGCGTACAGGTCTGTCCGGAGCAGGTCGCCGACGAATCGTTCCTTCAACGTGTCGGATCCCATCGCATCGATCGTCGGTGCGATCAGTCCGGTGGTCACACCGATCAATTCGTGTCGACCCGGCGAGGCGTACTCGCGCTCGAGCCGACCATATGCCCGTGCGTGCTTCCGACTCAGGCCCAGACCGCCGACCGATGCGGGACCGGTGATCGCGTGGTACCCACGCTCGGACTTCTTCTTGATCCAGTCGGAGATCCCATCGATGTACGCGGACTCCTCGTCGAAGGTCATGTTGTGGAAGACCGCGACGTCGAAATCGCCCTCACCCCACACGAAGTCCCCCCGGCGGTCGGTGCGCTTCTCGGCGTTCTCATCGAGCCACGCACGCGCCTCGGCAATGAAGTCGTCGACGGTGATGTCGGGGTCGACGCGTGGTCGTTGCTGCGTGTCGGTCACGGCGCCGACGATACTGAACCCGTGTTCGGAAAGTCTCAGCCGGGCGGGCTGACGCCGGTGATGTCAGCCAGGACGCCCCACGCCGGATACCGTCCATCGACATGGTTGACCACGACGCGAGTGCGATCCCGCCCGACGACGCGATCGACATCGACGTCCCGCTCCGTGCGAGCCACGCAGCCACCGTGCGGCTGTTGATCGCTTCGCTCGGCGCGGACGCCGGGTTCTCGATCGACGAGATCGACGACCTCAAGCTCGCCGTGTCCGAGGTGTTCACGCTGCTCACGGAGAACGCTCCGGCCGACGGCAACCACCGAGCTCGTCTGCGACTGCTGATCGAGGGTCCGTCGTTCGTGATCGAACTGCGCGACGACCGATCACCCGCGCCGATCGAGCTCGATCCGCTCTCGGCCACGATCCTGGCCTCGGTCACCGACGAACATCAGGTCGACGTCCACGGAGTCCGCCTCGTCAAGCGGCTCGCCGAGTCCACGGTTTGATCCCGACCGCCACGGTTCGATCCCGGTGAGTTCGATTCCATGACCGACGATCTCGACGACCTCGAGCTGTTCCGGCAGTTCAGCGCGTCCGGCAGCCGATCGCTCCGCAACCAGTTGGTGGAGCGCCACATGGGTCTCGCCGCGCACATCTCCCAGCGCTACGGGCGCAGCGGTCGGCCCGACGACGACCTGCGTCAGGTCGCGATGGTCGGTCTCGTGAAGGCGGTCGATCGTTTCGATCCGGAGTACGGCGCGTCGTTCTCGGCGTTCGCCGGTCGGACGATCGAGGGCGAACTGAAACGCCACTTCCGCGACAAGTCGTGGACGGTGAAGGTGCCGCGCAGCGCCAAGGAGTTGCACCTGCTCGTCCGCCGCGCCGCTGGTGAACTGGAGCAACGGCACGGTTCCTCGCCGTCGGTCGACGAGATCGCCGCGTACCTCGAGATCGACCGCGACGACGTCCTCCGCGGCCTCGCGGCCACCGCGGCCTCGTCGGTCGGAACGATCGACACCGGGATGGACGGCGACGACACAGGCACCGATCGGCAGGCGGCGCTCGCTGCTGACGACGACTCGTTCGAACACTCCGAGAACCAGCAGATCATCGCGGACCTCCTGACGGAACTGGCGCCGCGCGAGCGCGAGATCGTCCGGCTGCGCTTCTTCGAGGAGAAGTCCCAACAGGAGATCGCCGACGTCGTCGGAGTGTCACAGATGCACGTCAGTCGCCTCCTGAAGCGGTCGTTCGAGCGCATGCGTGAAGTGATGGTCGCCGACCCGACATCGGCCGACCCGTCAGCGTGAACGCGGTCACGTCCGGTTTGGGTGATCCCTCGCCGGGTACGACCGGCACATGAGCAACGAGACCAAGAACTCCACCACCGTCCCCGCCCTCGACGAGAACGCTGCCACCGAGGCGATCGACCTGATGCAGAAGCGTCTGGCATCCCTCATCGATCTCCAGCTCACCCTCAAGCACGTTCACTGGAACGTGGTCGGCATGAACTTCATCGCCGTTCACGAGATGCTCGACCCGCAGGTCGACGCCGTCCGCCTGATGACCGACGCGGTCGCCGAACGGATCGCGACCCTGGGAGGCGAGCCCAAGGGGACGCCCGGAGCCGTGACGAAGACGCGCTCATGGGACGATTACGCGCTGAATCGTGCGCCGACCGTTCAGCACCTCGTCGAGCTCGACAAGGTGTACGACGGCGTGGCGGCCGACCATCGCGCCGCGATCGCGACATTCGCGGAGCTCGACCCGGTCACCGAGGATCTGTTCATCGGACACCTCGCCCAGCTGGAACTCTTCCAGTGGTTCGTGCGCGCGCACCTCAAGGACTCCGACGGCGACATCATGCACCGCCGCACCGACGCCTGACCCCGTCTCGCGCCGTATGATGCGTCGTGCTCTCCGACCCGGATCACGATCTTCAGGCCGACAACGATCGACTGCGCTCGGCACTGCGCCGCGAGCGGCGTGCCCGCCGGCACCGTCTGGAGATCAACAAGTTGGCCGCCGTCACCAGCGGCGAGGTCACACTCCGCGGAGTGGCCGAGGTCTTTGCCAGCGGCGCGAGTGACATCTTCTCGGCCGGTTGGGTCATGGTCGGCTATCCCGTCGAGGACGACAAGGTCCAGTTGATCCATGGCCCGGCCGTTCCGGCACCGATCCAGCAGGACTGGGACGTCGTGTCGATCGACGTCGAGGTTCCGATGTGTGACGTGCTGCGCGGCGACCTCGAGCGTTGCGACCTGACGTCGGTGGACGACTTCAGCCCGTGGCCGATCATGGTCGCCGAGTCCGACCGTGCGGAGATGGCCAGCCTGGTCGTCGAACCGATCCCCGGCGACGTGCTGCCCGCTGCCGTCATCGGCCTCGGTTGGGACCATCCCCACACGATGGACGACGACGATCGCGAACTGCTTCACGAACTCGCCACGGTTGCCGCTCCGGCTTTCCGGAGGGCGAACGCAACCGAGAGCGACCACCGCGTCGCCTCCACCTTGCAGTCGTGGTTGCTCCCGCGGGACCTGCCCCAGGTCGACGGGCTCACCGTGTCGACGATCTACGAGCCGGGCAAGGACGAGTTGGAAGTCGGTGGCGACTGGTACGACGTGGCGATCATCGACGAGCGTTGCACGGCGATCGTGGTGGGCGATGTCGTGGGCCATGACGTCCGGGCAGCTGCCGAGATGGGCCAGATCCGTCACGTGCTGTCCAGCAACCTCGCCCGGTCGGGCGACGCGGCGGAGAGCCTGGCCCTCACCGATCACTACTTTCACGGTCGATCCAGCGACACGATGGCCACGGCGCTCGCGATGGTCTACGACGCGTCGACCCGCACACTCGAGATCGCGTCGGCCGGCCACCTGCCGCCGATCGTGGTCGAGCCCGGCACGGCCGCGCGCACACTCGACTGCGGTCTCGGGCCACCGATCGGCAGCGGGCTGGGTGGGTACACATCGCTCGTGCGCCCGTTCCCGGCCCGCGCGGTGATCATCGGATTCACCGACGGAATGATCGAACGCCGCGACGCCCCGATCGATCAGTGCATCGCAGAGTTCTGCGTCATGGTCGACCAGGTGCTCGCCACGAACACGGTCGATCATGCCGTGCGCGCGCTGACCGCGCTCGTGCGCGCGCGGGCAGCCCAGACGGTCGAGAGCGACGACGCGGCTGCCGTCATCCTGCAATCCCACTGACTTTTCGCGTCGTTCACCCGATCGGGTGATGTCCTCACCCATGCGCGAGATGGACGAATCTGGTACTAGATTCACGTTGGATATGTCCGACGCTCTGCCTCGTCTCACCGTCTCGGTCCAGGATTCCGATGTCGTCGTCTCCGGCGACATCGACGCACACACCTGTCCCGACCTGACCGCAGTCCTTGAACCGTTGCCCGGCGATGGTGACGTTCGGGTCGACACGTCGTCGGTCGGTTTCATGGATTCGAGCGGGCTGCGCGTCCTGATCAGTGCCCACCAGGCTGCCGAGGCGTCGGGTCGTCGGCTCGTCATCGACCGACCGAGCAGCCCGGTGATCCGGTTGATCGAGGTCAGCGGCCTCAGCGACCACCTCCACGTCGAGGGGAACGAGTAGTTCCCCGCCCGATGTTTGTCAGGTCGGACGGTGGGAACGCTTCCGGGGATGGACGAGTCCGGAGACACGATGAGCGGTGGGCACGAACTCACTGTTGCGTCTGACCCCGCCATGATCGCCACCCTTCGACACCGGGTGGGGGACCTCGCTCGCGACTCAGGCGCCGACGACGAACTCGTCGCCGACCTCGAACTCGCCGTCAGCGAACTGGCGACGAACGTCCTCCAGCACAGCGACTCGTCCACGATCCACCTGGTGCTGCGGCGCGAGCCCTCACAATGGATCCTCGATGTCGATCACGCCGATGACCTGGACGAGATCGACCGGACGCTGCCGGACCCGACGGCGTTGACCGGTCGAGGTCTGTTCATCGTCCAGTCCGTGATGGACGACGTCGAAATCGTGAACGATGCGGGCCATCGTCGGGTCCGCTGCGCCAAGCGCGTCAGCTGAAATCCACAATTGTCCGTCGGTGGGTTTGTTTCGGTTCGAGGCGGGAACGCTCCCGATCATGAACATTCCCTCCACATCCACCGTCACCAAGTCCGTCACGGGGGTCGTCGACTCACTTCCGGTCGAGCGGATCACGTCGATCGATGTTCCCGACCTGGACGACGTGCTCTCGGACACGTCCGACTTCGTCGTCGAATCGGCCGAGGTGATCGGCGCTCAGGGAACCCGGGCCGCGCGCGCCGCATGGCGGAACCGCAGGACCGTTCTCACTGCGATCATCCTCGCGCTCGCCGTGGTCGGCGCGGTCACCCTCCTGAAGCGGCGCGCCGACTCCGGCGACGAGCCCGAGATCGCCTGATCCGATCCGAATGTCCGTTGGTGCCACGCACCAACGGACATTTTCGCGTCAGGTCTTGGGTTGGAGACCGAGTCGACCTGCTGCGAGGGCGGCTTGCGTGCGGTTGGACACCGCGAGCTTCGTGAACACCTTCCGGACGTGCGTCTTGATCGTGTCGACCGAAAGGTAGAGCTCGTCCGCGATCTCACGGTTCGTCGCGCCACGAGCCAGGAGTGCGAGCACCTCGCGCTCGCGTTCGGTGAGCGTCGGGCCGACGTCGGCCGGGTTCGTCGGATCGACGCCGACCGGGTCGCCGCGGTGCACGCGTTCGAGCGCCTCGACGAGTTCCTCGCCGCTCGCGCTCTTCATGATCACACCGTCCACCGCGGCTGTCTCGACCGCCGCGGCGAACGTCGCCGGGAGGTCCCAGGTGTACAGGACGACCTTCCCGACCGATCCCATGTCGCCGATCTCCGCGACCCGTTCGAGTGAACGGCGCCGACTCGCGAAGGTGTCGAAGAGCACGATGTCGGCCGACGCGTCGGGCAGGCCGCCGGCCTCGACCTCCACCACCACGACGCGCTCGGAGAACGGGCTGAGCATTGCCGCCAGTCCGTGCACGACGACTTCGTAGTCGTTGACGATCGACACCCGAAGCGGACTGTTCTCGGCACGGGACATGAATGGACGCTTCCCTCCATGGGGACCGGGCAAACGTCGCGCGGGCCCTCGCCGACGGCCGGTCAGTCGTCGTCGGGCTCGGCGTCGGGGGGCGTACCCCAGTGCAGAGTGCGCTGTGGGAACGGGATGGTGATCCCGGCATCGGCGAGCGCCAGGTCGATCGCCAGCCCGACCTCGCTGCGCGTTCTCCAGAACGTGGCGATCGACGGTTCGTGCCAGTACCGCACCACGAAGTCGATGCTCGAGTCACCGAACCCGGTGAACAGCACCTCGGGGTCGGGCACGTCGCGAACGCCATCGACCGACGTGACCGCTCCGTCGAGCACCTCTCGGGTGAGCGCCAGGTCGGTCCCGTACGCGACACCGACCTCGAGCGAGGTACGACGACCGCCGAGCGTCGTGTAGTTGTTGATGTCGGCCGCGATCACCGTCGCCGACGGGATCATGACCGTCTCACCGTCCGGGGTGTCGATCGTGACGAGGCGCGAGTCGATCGCTCGGATCGTGCCCTCGTGCCCGTCGATCTCGACCTGATCACCGTAGGTGAACGGCCGCTTCATCTGGAGCAGGATGCCGGCGATGAAGTTCTGGAGGATGTCCTGGAAGGCGAACGCCAGAGCGATACCGAAGATGCCGAGCGCACCGAGCACGACACCGACATCGAGGCCGAGCGATTCGAACGTGTACACGACTCCGATCAGGATCACGACGTAGCCGACCAGGCGACCGATGAGCACCGCCAGCGCTGCGTCCATCCGCTTGCGAAGCGTCCGTTCGACCAGCCACTTGAGCACCCGGGACAGGATGACGGCGACGAGGAACGTGATTCCCGCCTGCCCCCAGTCCCACGCGGTCAGGCCCTCGTCCGGCTGAAAGGCGCGCGCAATGGCTTCGGTATCGGTCTCGGTGTCCTGCTCGGCGCGGAGGATCATCATGAGATCATCGTTCCCCACCATGCCACCCCGCCGGGGCGGTTGCGTCACCGCGGCTTTCGTCCTCAGCCACGAGACGATGATTCCCCGAACCGGAGCCGACCAAACCGTGCCGGGTCGCGGCGGATCCGTCCCGGAATGTCCCTGCGCGTGCCAACGCAGTCACTCCCTGATCGCGATCGCGACTGCGCACGCGACGATCCACGCGTCGGCCGTGGTGAGGCCGATTCGCTGGAAGAGCCCGGTCGGCGCACCGAGCAGGCTGGCCGCGAGGGCCACGGTCGAGACCGCGCCGGCGGCCACACCGGCCGCGGCCAACCGTTGCGCGCCGCGTTCGAAGAGCCGGGGTGCCGCCAGCAAGGGAGTGGCCGAGACGGCGAGGTAGCCGATCCCCGCGAACAGACCGTGAAGGCGATCGACGGTCGACGAGCGGTCGAGGGGGGCACACGCGACGAGCACGGTTGCGCCCGCTGCGACGGCGGCGGCCATCGCCGCTGGGCCACCGACGTCGCGCCGCAATGCGAGCGCGAACGCACCCACGCCGAGACCGAACCCGACGAATCCGATCGTCATCAGTGGCCGAGTCGAGGCGTCGACCGCGGCGAGTCGACTGATCGGATCCTCGATCGACGAGTACCCGGAGCCCGCGATCGCTGCGCCGCCGACCCACGCCGCGACGAAGATGCTCGGGCCGATCGCGCCGCCCAGCGCCAACCTGCGCGTGCGCACGCTCGACAGCACGTCAGGCGGTGGTGTCGACAGCGGCAATCGGGGCGGAGGTCGGCTGGTCACTGCCGCCGGCCGGCTCGACCGTGATCCCGAGCAGCCGCTCGTCCGGGTCGGCGCCGGCGAACGCGAACAACACGCTGCCGTCGTCCTCGGGCACGAACACGCCGACCGATTCGGCCTGACCGGCGTCGTCGATCGTCCACAGCTGATACGTCTCGGCATCGGTCAAGGAGTCGACGTCAGTCCCTTCGAGCACCAACGCGTCGACCTCGGGCGAGTAGACCGCGCGCAGCGGGCCCGACAGCTCGCCATCGAACTCCCACACGTCGGCATCGGGCGCCTCGATCACCTCGGCAACCAGGTCACCGCCATCGCCACCGTCGTCGTTGATCATGACCACACCGGCGACCGCCAGCAGCGCCACCGCGGCGGCCGCAGCCATCGGGATCCAGCGCGAACGCCGACGCTCGCGCTCGATGCCGAGATCGGCCACCGGTCGGGGGGCGGGCGGTGTGGGTACGTCGGTGGCCACGATCGGGGTGTCGACCGCCGCCATCACACGGTCCTTCAGTCCGGCTGGCGGCTGTGCGGTGTTGACCGCTTGGATCTGCGCGGCGACGTCGAGGTCCGCATCGAGTTCGCTCTGGAGTCCGACATCGGCGGCCAACGCGGCGTCGAGTTCACGCTCGTCCGCGTCGGTCAGTTCCCCCAGCGCGGCGAGCGCCAGGAGTTCGTCGAGTCGCTCGTCGTGCGACTGCCGATCATTCATCGCTCGACCTCCATTCCACTCGATCCCAATTCCGCTCGAAGTCGTCGGAGTCCACCTCGGACGCGACCCTTCACGGTACCCAGCGGAAGGTTCAGGCGATCGGCGATCGCACCGTGCGCGCACCCGTCGATGAATGCGAGCTGAATCACCTCGCGCTGATCGTCGGGCAAGCCGGCAACGGCGAGGCGGACCCGCTGCGCCTCGGCGGTCGCCACCACTTCGTCGTCGACGCCGACTTCCTCGTTGCGGTCGTCCTGAGCAGCCAGCGCCTCGATCCGGTTGCGTTGTGACTGTTCGCGTCGGACGCGGTCGACCGCGCGGCGTCGAGCGATCGTCACCGTCCATGTCGACAGCGATGCGCGGTCCGGATCGAACTTGGCGATCGAACTCCAGATCTCGACGAAGACCTCCTGGGTGACCTCCTCCGACATCGCCGGGTCACGCAGGACACGCTTGACGACACCGAAAACCATCGGGGCCAGTTCGTCGTAGATGGATGCGAACGCCTCGCGGTCGCCTTCGACGACGCGGTCGACGAGCGCTGAGAGTTCGAGCTTCGACGCCATGGTGGTCCGAAGATCGTACCCATGCGCACGAGTACACAAACCGACCCTGGTTCGATGAGTCGGATTCTCCAGCAGGACGCTCATCGGCGTCTCACGAACTCTGCGAACGTCAGCGCGGTGACACGACTGACGATCGGCAGCTTGTCGAAGTCGGTCCACTCGGGCGCATCGAGCAGGACGACACCGGGGTCCGACGGATTCGCCTCGACGATCAGGCGGATGCTCGGTTGTCGCAGGATCGCCTGGACCGGAAGCGCGACCGGACACGGAGGTTCGCCGTGTACGACGACGACGTCTGCCCGCGACGACAATCGGATCCGGGCGAGCACATCGACGAGCGCGATCGACGGTCGACCGTTGTCGATCCCGGTCGTCAGACCGATCAATTCCGCCACGGTCAGTGATCCGCCGGCATCGACGTGCCCATCGACGTGCAGCGGAGTCTCACCCGTGGGTGCACTGTCGTCAGCCGAGTCCATGTCCGTGGTTCGCACGCCGGCCGCATCTGGATCACTGCGCCGACACACGGTCGTACCCGACGAGGGGAGATCTCCGCGACCGGCCCGAACCGAGGTCCGGCCGTTAGTTTCGGGAAATGAATGGGAACGTCGACACGCCGGCCGAACAACGACTCGGAGCCGTGCTCGAGCCGGTCATCGGACAGGTCTACTTCTCTCCCGAATGCCATGCGGGCTACGCCGCGCTGGGCTTCTCGCCGTCAGAGCGCACGGCGGGCGAGGTCGCCCTGCCGGACGGTCCTGCCTACTTCACGAGCCGGGGATCGTTGCTCGGCCAGGTGCGCGGTGAGGTCGTCGCCGCAGCTTTCGGCGTCTTCAATCCTGCGGCCGTGGTGCCCTCGGTCGAGTACGGCTGGACGCTCACCGACGCCGACACGATCTGTGCCGCGCGCGATGCCGGAGCACTCGCCCAACTCGAGCGAATCCTCGGTGACGACCCACCAGGCCGTGATCGCATCGAGGCACTGCTGCGACGTGCGACCGACGGTCTTCCGATCGGAGGCCGGCCCCTCGCCGCCGGCGTGAGCGCTCTGGCAGCGCCGGATCATCCGCTCGGAGTCGTCTGGCGCTGCGGTGACCTGCTGCGCGAGTTCCGCGGTGACAGCCACACGGCGGCCTGGATCGATGCCGGCCTCGACGCCGTGGAGATCGGACTGCTCACGGAGCTGTCGTGGGGGCTTCCGTTGCGGAGCTACACCCGCACTCGGGCATGGACCGACGACGATTTCGAGCGCGCCGAGGAGCGGCTCCGTTCGCTCGGTCTGATCACCGAAGACGGCGCGTTCACGTCCGACGGCCGGGACCGGCGCGACGCGATCGAGCAGGCGACCGACGCGCAGATGCGTCCCGTCGTCCGTGCGCTGGGCGCCGACCTGGACGAACTCATCGGACTGTTGGCACCGTGGGGCCAGGAGATCCGCCGGGCGTCCGGCTACCTCGCCGCCGGCCCCCACGACCTCGCTGCGGGCAAGCGCTGATCACCGCGTCGCACGGTGGCCGGGCGCGTTTGCGACACTGGTCGCATGGCCAAGCTCTCACCTCGTTCCGGACCGACCGCGACGACCACGTCGGGACCGATTCGCGGGACGACATCGTCACACGGTCGGATCGCGCTGTTTCGCGGAATCCCGTACGCGGCTCCTCCCGTCGGTGACCTGCGGTGGCGACCACCGCAGCCGGTGGAACCGTGGTCGAAGGTCCGGTCGTGCAGGAAGTTCGGGCCTGCCGCGCACCAGCGCGCCGCTGGGTTCGAACATTTCTTCGACGCGCTGACGCGCGGTCTCGGACTCGGCGCGGCGCGTCAGAAGGCCCTCGCGACCGCCATCAAACTCGCGCCGACGAAACAGAACGAGGATTGTTTGACGCTCAACGTCCGCGCCCCGCGTCACGCGACCGGACTCCCGGTGATGGTGTGGATCCACGGCGGCGACCACACCGACGGAAGTGGTTCCGAACCGATGTACCAGAGCGACGTGCTGCCCGAACGCGGCTGCGTCCTGGTCACGATCAACTACCGGCTCGGCATGTTCGGCTTCCTCGCGCACCCCGAACTGTCCGCTGAATCACCCGACGGGGTGTCCGGCAACTACGGGCTCCTCGACCAGATCGCGGCCCTCGAATGGGTCCGGGACAACATCGAAGCCTTCGGCGGAGACCCCGCCAACGTCACGATCTTCGGCGAGTCCGCCGGCGGCGAGGCGGTGCTCAACCTCATGACGGCACCGACCGCACGCGGGCTGTTCCACCAGGCGATCGCGCAGAGCCCGAGCGACAGTGGTCGCTGGCTGCACCTGAACACCCGGATGCTCGATTTCGAGCCCGCCGTCGACACCGGAATGCGTTTCGCTCAGCTGGCGACAGGCGATCAGGCGGGGTCGATCGAGGCATTGCGCGCGATCGATGCCTCGGAGCTGTCGACGCTGTACTCGGAGAATCCTCAGCTCGGTCGCTCGTTCTACCCGTGCGTCGACGGAGTGGTCCTGCCGACCACGCCGATGACGGCGTTCAGCCGCGGCGCACAGGCACCGGTCCCCCTGGTCATCGGCTACAACGCCGACGAGGGTTCGCTGTTCGGCGACGTGATGCACCCGGCAGGAGCCGAGTTCGAGGCACCCGAGGACGGCAGCCCGGTTCCTCCCGGCGAGCTGCGCGCGACGTTCGAACGGTCGTACCCGACGCCGGAGCACGTCGATCGGCTGTACGCCGCCTATCCGGGGCTCGAGGTCGGACAGCTCTCGGCGGTCGAGACTCACTGTTGCGACCACATGTTCGGGGTCCACGTCGACCATGCGTCGCGATGCCACGCCTCCCAGGGGCATCCCGTCTACCGCTACCACTTCCGGGCACTGCCCGCGTCGGCGAAGCAGACCCTCGGCGCCTTCCACGCCGCGGAGGTGCTGTACGTGTTCGACACGAAGTTCCCCCTGGTGCCGGCCGCGCCCGACGCGCACCTGACCGCGCGCGACATGGGAGACCGGTGGTTCGCGTTCGCGGCGACGGGCGTGCCCGACTCACCCGGGCGGGTGGACTGGCCCACGTACGATCCCGCGCCGGCGGGAAGTGAGGCGGATGGACCTCGTCGGATGGTGTTCGACCGTCCCGACTCCGACGTCCAGGACTGCCCGTCCGAGACCGGATTGGACCTCATGCGCGAGCGGGTCGCCTGGCTCGACGAGCAGAGTCTCGCCGCGACGCAGGGGGTCAGTGCGGCGGCGCGATGATGATGTCGACGTCGTCGGGGACCATCGGATCCGCGCTGCTGACCGGCTCGGAACCGTGGAAGTACGCGTCGGTCAGCCACTCCTCGAACTCCTCGTCGATCATCGCCGGATCATCGACGTTGACGACGTGGTGGAACTTGTTGCCGTAGTCCGAGACCTTGCGCGACATCCGTCCCGACTCCACGTGACGGCGGAGCGTGAACCCGACCGCGACCCACTTCTTCTTCACGTCGAGGATGCAGAACGTCGGTCCGTTCTTGAACAGCACCTTGCCGTCGAGTGGGTCGACGATCAACGTGCCGTCGTCGGCCTCCCGGTCCACGGCAACCAGGTGGTCGCGGACACGACGGAAGATCGGCGCGACAAAATCCGGCGACGACGCCAGGAACTCCCGCTCGGTCAGGCCCGGCTGGCACATGTGACCCTGTCCGACGGAACCGAACCGGCGCCTGCAGTCGGGGCACTTCCACGAACTCATGACATCACCTCATTGCTGCGGTTCAGGTCGTGATGTCGATGTCGAAGATCTGCCTGAAGCGTTCGATGTACTCGGTGTCGTCCTCGATCGCCCCGAGCTCGAGCCAATCGGCATCACTGATCCGGTCGTGCCGTTCCGCCATCTGTTCACCGCCCCAGCTGACCGGATAGCGCAGCTTCGGCGTGTCGGTCGTGATCGCGTGCTCGATGACCTGTCCGACCTCGAACGGGTCGGTCGCGTTCGCCATCCCCGCGGCGTAGAACTGGAACATCCGTCGGTAGTGGGTCTCGTAGGCGTCGGACGAATTCGGCGCATCGATGTTCTTCGCGAAGATCGCTGACTTCGTCACCCCCGGCTCGACGATGGCCACCCGGATGCCGAACGGCGCGAGTTCCTGCGCGAGTCCCTCACTCAGTCCCTCGAGCGCCCACTTCGAAGCGACGTACGGCGACTGCGCGAGTGCCGCGATCCGCCCGGCGACCGAGGTGATGTTGACGATCGTTCCGCTGCCGCGTTCGCGCATCTGCGGCAACACGGACTGGATGCAACGGGTCGCGCCGCACAGGTTGACGTTCATCACGTCCATGTAGAGGTCCGACGGGCACTCCTCGACGACCGCGTTGCCGCCGACTCCGGCGTTGTTGATCAGGTGGTCGATGCGTCCGGTGCGCTTCATGATCTCGTCGAAGCCGGTCGCGACCGACTCGTCGTCGGCGACGTCGGCCACCACGAGGTCGACCTCGACACCGGCGTCGGTCGCCATCGCGTTCAGCTTCTCCGCCTTGTCGAGCGAGCGAACCGTGCCCACGACATGGTGCCCGGTACCGGCCAGGTGGATCGACGTCGCCCTCCCGATCCCGGAGTTGGCACCGGTGACCACGGTGACGGGTTGATCTGCGGACGGTGTGGACCCCATCCCGTCACCCTACGACGCGCCCCCCACCAGCACCTTCTCGTGATCTGTTCCGGCGCTCCGTGCGCGAA
>NZ_BAOL01000236.1 GCF_000350145.1 Ilumatobacter nonamiensis YM16-303
CGCGCACGGAGCGCCGGAACAGTTCACGAGAACGTGGGGTGGGGTGGTGTCGGTCAGGCGATGGCGCGCTTGGCCTTGGCGGCCTGCTTGGCGAGGCGCTTGGCGGTGCGGCCGATCGGTTCGATGTTGCGGTGGTCGCAATCGCCGACCTCGGCGCCGTTCTCGAACAGCACGCGGTACCGCTGCCAGTTGAAGCCGTTGGCGAGGATGACCTTGCCCTCGGTGCCGACGGGGACGCCATGGATCTCGGCGGTGCTGCGCACCTTGTCGCCGATCTTCAGCGAGATCTGGCCGTCGTGCGGCGACGCGAGCTTGTGCGGCTTCCAGTACTCCATCGCCACCCATTCTGCCGGATCGCGACCCTTGCCGCGCCATTCCCCGCCGTCGACACCCCGGAATCTCGAACGTGTGGGCTGGGCTGACGACGGCCGGAGGGGTCGACAACCGGGACAGATAGCCTCCGCCTCTGTGAAGAGTTCGGTTGAAGTCCTCGAGGACAACAAGGTCAAGGTGTACGTCGAAGTCGATGAGGCTGAGTTCGACAAGGACATCGACAAAGCGTTCAAGCTGCTGGCGAAGGAGGTCAACCTCCCCGGATTCCGGGCCGGCAAGGTTCCCCGCAAGGTGCTCGAAGCCCGCGTCGGGCTCGGTCCAGCCCGGGAGCAGGCACTGCGCGACGCCGTTCCCGAGTACCTGTCCAAGGCGGTCAACGAGAACGATGTCGACCTGATCGCCACGCCGGAAGTCGAGATCACCGACGGCGAGGAGACCGGACCGGTCGAGTTCGAGGCCACCTGCGAGGTGCGCCCCGTGATCACCGTCGAAGGCTACGACTCGCTCAAGGTCGAGCTCCCGAGCGTCGAGGTCACCGACGACGATGTCACCGAGGCGCAGAATGCCGAGCTGAGTCGAGACGCGTCGCTCACCGCGGTGGAGCGACCGGCCGAGACCGGCGACTTCCTGCTGATCGACATGGCAGCGACCCGTGACGGCGAAGAAGTGTCCGGCCTCAACACCGAGGACTTCTCGTACGAACTCGGACAGGGCTGGGTCACCGACGACTTCGACGAGCAGCTCACCGGAGCGTCGGCGGGCGACACGCTCGAGTTCGAGTCCACGCCCAAGGGCCTCGAGGACCCGGTCGACTTCGTCGTCACCGTCCAGATGGTCCAGACCCGTGAACTTCCCGAGCTCACCGACGAGTGGGTCGAGGAGAACATCGAGGACTTCGAGACCGCCGAGGCGTGGACGGAGAGCCTGCGCGAGACGCTGAGCGAGCAAAAGCTGAGCACTGCTCGACAGCAGGCCGGCACCAAGATCAACGACGCGCTCGCGGAGTTGGTCGACATCGAGGTTCCCGAGCCGATGGTCGCCAACGACCTGAACCAGCGGGTCCAGGGAACGATCCAGCAGTTCCAGGCGCAGGGGATCGACTTCGAGCAGTGGATGCAGGCGACCGGCCAGGATCCGGAGAGCTTCGTCGAAGGGATGCGTGGCCAGTCCGAGACGGCGGTCAAGGTCGACCTGGCGCTGCGGGCGATCACGGTCGCCGAGAGCATCGAGGCGAGCGACGACGAGATCGAGCGTGAGTACGCACGCCTGGCGATGCAGTACGAGCAGAAGGCCAAGGACATCCGCCGGGCCTACGAGCAGAACGATGCCGTGTCCGAGCTCGTGTCGCAGATCCAGAAGTCGAAGGCATTCGACTTCCTGGTGCACCACGCCACCTACGTCGACGAGAACGGCAACGAGATGGACCGTGACGCGTTGATCGGCCATTCGGAACACGACCACGACCACGATGACTCGACCGAGGATGTCGACGCCGAGGCCGCCGCCGAGCCCGACACCGCCGAGACCCAGACCGAAACAGCCGAGAGCGACACGGAGGACGATTCCTGATGGACCTCGATGCGAAGAACTACATGGTCCCCAACGTCGTCGAGCAGACGGCACGCGGCGAGCGGGCGTACGACCTCTACAGCCGGTTGCTCAAGGAGAACATCATCTTCTTGCAGACCCCGGTCGACGACACGGTCGCCAGCCTGATCTCGGCGCAGTTGATCTTCCTCGAGTCGGAGAACCCCGACAAGGACATCAACATCTACATCAACAGCCCGGGTGGCGACATCACGGCACTGTTCGCGATCTACGACACGATGCAGTTCATCAAGAACGACATCGCCACGATCTGCCTCGGCCAGGCCGCTTCGGCGGCCGCCGTGCTCCTGGCCGCCGGTACGAAGGGCAAGCGCCTGGCACTGCCGCACGCTCGGGTCCTGCTGCACCAGCCGTCCGGACAGGTCGGCTACGGGCAGGTCACCGACCTCGAACTGGCGGCATCGGAGATCCAGCGGATGCGCGAGATCCTCGACGGGATCCTGTCCGAGCACACCGGCCAGCCCATCGAGAAGATCAACACCGACACCGACCGTGACTTCGTGATGGAGGCGCAGGAAGCGCTCGAGTACGGGATCATCGACCAGGTGATCTCCTCTCGTGAGGCGGTCGATCGCGGCGGTCCGATCCGCTGAATCGACACTGGTCCCGGGCCGATTCGGCCTGGTCCTCGCATGAGGTTGCCAGATGTTGCACAATGAGGGGCCGTCGTCCGGATGCGAGCGACAAGAGAATTGAGCGGAGGAGAGATCGACAGTGGCGAAATTCGGTGACACCGGCGAACTCTTGAAGTGCTCGTTCTGTGGCAAGTCCCAGAAGCAGGTCAAGAAGTTGATCGCCGGCCCGGGCGTGTACATCTGCGACGAGTGCATCGACCTGTGCAACGAGATCATCGAAGAGGAGCTCACCGAAGCCGCCGATGTGAGCTTCGAGGCACTGCCGAATCCGCGTGAGGTCCGCGCCTTCCTCGACGACTACGTGGTCGGTCAGGACGACGCCAAGAAGATCCTCGCCGTCGCGGTCTACAACCACTACCGACGCATCCAGCATCAGGCCGACAACGAGAACACCGTCGGTCGTCGGGACGAGGTCGAACTCGCCAAGTCGAACATCCTGCTCCTCGGGCCCACGGGCTGTGGCAAGACCCACCTCGCCCAGACGCTCGCCCGTCAGCTCAACGTGCCGTTCGCCGTTGCCGACGCGACCGCACTCACCGAAGCCGGGTACGTCGGCGAGGACGTCGAGAACATCCTCCTCAAGTTGATCCAGGCCGCCGACTTCGACGTGAAGCGCGCCGAGAGCGGAATCGTCTACATCGACGAGATCGACAAGGTCGCCCGCAAGAGCGAGAACCCGTCGATCACCCGTGACGTGTCCGGCGAGGGTGTGCAGCAGGCGCTGCTCAAGATCCTCGAAGGGACCCAGGCGTCGGTGCCGCCGCAGGGTGGTCGCAAGCATCCGCACCAGGAGTTCATCCAGATCGACACGACGAACGTGTTGTTCATCCTCGGTGGAGCGTTCGCCGGACTCGACGACATCATCGAGAACCGGATCGGCCAGAAGGGTGTCGGTTTCAACCACACCGTGCGCAGCCACGTCGACCGCGACCCGGGCGAACTGTTCGCGCAGGTGCTGCCCGAAGACCTGGTGAAGTTCGGGATGATCCCCGAGTTCATCGGCCGTCTGCCGATGGTCGGCGCGGTGCGATCACTCGATCGTGAAGCGCTCATCGCGATCCTCACCGAGCCGAAGAACAGCCTCGTCAAGCAGTACGAGAAGATCTTCGGCTTCGAAGACGTCGAGCTGGAGTTCACCGACGACGGACTCGTCGCGATCGCCGACCAAGCGCTGCTCCGAGCGACCGGCGCCCGTGGCCTGCGGGCGATCCTCGAAGAGGTCTTGCTCGAGACGATGTACGACCTGCCCGGTCGGACCGACATCGGCAAGGTCGTCATCGACGCCGAGACCGTCACCGAGAAGGTCAACCCGACGCTCGTTCCCCGCAAGGCGCAGCGTCAACGCAAAGCCGCCTCCTGAAGATGTCCGTTGGTGCCCGGCACCGATGAACATTTTCGACTGACAGGACATCGATGGACTTCCAGGAAGCGCTCGCGTATCTCGACGAGCACATGTCGTACCACAAGACCGGGCGGATCGATTCCCCGTCGATCGAGCCGATCGCGGCGATCTGTGGGGCACTCGGCGACCCGCATCTGAGCGCGCCCGTCATCCACGTGACCGGGACGAACGGCAAGGGTTCGACCGTGCAGATCATCTCGCGCCTTCTCGCCGCCCAGGGCCTCACCGTCGGCACGTACACGAGCCCGCACCTGGAACACGTCACCGAGCGATTCAAGCGCAACGGCGAGCCGATCACCGAGGAAGAACTCGCCGAACAGATCACGGCCGTCGCCGAGGTCGCTCCGTTGGTGGATCAGAACCCGGGGTATTTCGAGATCCTGACCGCTGCGGCGTTCCGCTGGTTCGCCGACATCGCCGTCGACGTGATGGTCATCGAGGTCGGTCTCCTGGGACGCTGGGATGCGACGAACATCGTCCAGTCGCAGGTGGCCGTCGTCACCAACATCGGGATGGACCACAACGAGTTCGCCGGTCCGTCGATTCAGGACGTGGCGCGGGAGAAGTCGGGGATCGTCAAGCCCGGATCGGCCGTGATCGTCGGCGAGACCGATCCCGACATCGTCGACATCTTCCGTGACGCCGGGGGAGCGACCACCTTCGTGCGTGACGAGGACTTCGCCACGCTGAGCAATTCACTCGCCGTGAACGGGCGACTGCTCGACCTGCGCACGCCGACGACGATCTACACCGACGTGTTCCTCCCGCTGAACGGTGCGCACCAGGGCGACAACGCGGCGCTCGCACTCACGGCAGTCGAGACGTTCTTTGCAGCGCCACTGCCCGAAGACGTGGTGATCGAGGGCTTCGGCGAGGTCAGCATGCCGGGTCGGTTCGAAGTTCTCGGCCGTCAGCCGTTGGTGATCATCGACGGGGCCCACAACCCGGTCGGGGCCGACACGTGCGCGTCGGTGTTCTTCGGCGACTTCCATCCGGACGGTCGTCGGATCCTCGTCGCGGCAACCACTCGTGAGCCGCTGGAGATGCTCTCGGCACTGCGCGCGGACGAGTTCGACATCGTGTTCGTGGCCACCGCGCCGACCCCGCGAGGGATCCCCGCCGCCGATCTCGCGAGGGCCGCCGAGGAACTCGGGTGCGATCACGTGGTGAGCTTCGACACCGTCGAAGATGCCTGCTCACGGGCCGTGGACTACGCGGACGGCGACGACGCGATCCTCGTCACCGGCAGCCTCTACACCGTCGGCGCCGCCCGCACCACCCTCCAACGCCACGCCAACTGACCCCTCGTGAACCATCGGGTGTCAGACACCCGATGG
>NZ_BAOL01000235.1 GCF_000350145.1 Ilumatobacter nonamiensis YM16-303
CCCGGCGGCGGAGGCGGATACCGTCCCGGTGGCGGTGCCCGTCCCGGTGGTGGCCCCGGTGGACCCGGCGGTCCGCGTCCCGGTGGTGCCGGTCGTCCCGGTGGAGGTCGCAGGCCCCCGCGTCGGACCGGCCGTCGTCGGCGCCGTCGCGACCAGGAAGATCTGCAGCCCCAGGCAACGCAGTACACGTCGTCCGACGTTCCCGTCCCCGAGGGCGAGATCGTCATCGAGCGCGGCGTGTCGGCCCAGGAGTTCGGCCCGAAGCTGAACCGCACCGCGGCCGACGTCGTCCGGTTCCTGCTCACCAACGGTGAGATGGTCACGGCGACGATGACGCTCGCCGACGAGCAGATGGAACTGTTCGCGCTCGAGGTGGGCGCCGAGATCCTGCTCGTCGAGCCCGGCCAGCAGGAAGAGGTCGAGCTCCAGAAGTTGTTCGACGACTCCGACGACGACGAGAACCTGCAGCCGCGCGCTCCGGTGATCACCGTCATGGGTCACGTCGACCACGGCAAGACCACACTGCTCGACCGCATCCGTGGCGCGAATGTCGTCGACGGTGAGGCGGGTGGCATCACCCAGCACATCGGCGCCTACCAGGTGCACAACGAGAACGGTTCGGTCACGTTCCTCGACACGCCGGGCCACGCTGCGTTCACGCAGATGCGCGCCCGCGGTGCCGAAGCGACCGACATCGTCGTGTTGATGGTGGCGGCCGACGACGGCCTGATGCCGCAGACGATCGAAGCGATCAACCACGCGCAGGCGGCCGACGTGCCGATCGTCGTGGCGGTCAACAAGATCGACAAGGACAACGCCGACCCGCAGCGGGTGCTCACGCAGCTCGCCGAGTACGAACTCGTTCCCGAGTCGTGGGGTGGCGACACGATCGTCGTCGAGATGTCCGCGTTGAACGGCGACGGAGTCGACGAGATGATCGAGCAGCTCCAGGTCGTTGCCGAACTCGAAGAGCTGGAAGCGAACCCCGAGGGGCGCGCCAAGGGCATCGTCATCGAAGCGCAGCTCGACAAGGGTCGCGGCCCGGTCGCGACGATCCTCGTCGACAAGGGCACGCTCAACGTCGGCGACCCGATCGTCGCCGGTGGAACGTGGGGCAAGGTCCGCGCGATGATCAACGACAAGGGCGAGCAGATCAAGACCGCCGGTCCGTCCACGCCGGTCCAGGTGCTCGGTCTGTCCGATGTCCCCGAAGCCGGCGACGAGTTCCGCGCCGCACCCGACCCGAAGATCGCTCAGTCGGTCGGCGAGGCCCGGGCGCTGCGTCTCAAGGCCCGTCACCTCCGCGAGGACAGCCGGGTCAAGACCGGCACCAAGCTCGAGGACATCTTCGCTCAGATCCAGTCGGGTGAGAAGGCTCAGCTCAATCTGTTGATCAAGGCCGACGTGCAGGGTTCGCTCGAGGCGGTCACGGGATCGCTTCGTCAACTCGACCGCGACGAGGTCGAGTTGTCGTTCGTGCATCGCGCCGTCGGCGGGATCACCGAGAACGACATCACGCTCGCCGAGGCCACCAACGCCACGATCATCGGTTTCAACGTTCGTCCCGACGGCAAGGCCCGCAAGGCCGCCGAGCAGGCCGAGGTCGAGATCCGTACCTACGAGATCATCTACAAGCTGCTCGAGGACATCGAACAGGCGATGATCGGCATGCTCGATCCCGAGTTCGAGGAGCAGGTCACCGGCGAAGCCGAGGTCCGCGAGATCTTCCGGGTGCCCAAGCAGGGCGCGATCGCCGGTTGCATGGTCACGTCCGGGGTCATCACCCGAGGCTCGAAGGTTCGCTTCCTGCGCGAGGGCACGATCATCTGGAAGGGTGCGATCGCCTCGCTGCGGCGCTTCAAGGACGACGCCCGAGAGGTCCGCGAGGGCTTCGAATGTGGCGTGGGTCTCGACGACTTCCAGGACCTCAAGCCCGGCGACATCATCGAAACCTACGAAGACGTCGAGGTCGAGCGCACCTCGCTGTGACGTTCCGCTGACCGGTTTTCGACGATCGGTCGGCGTCTCTTCGCGATGACGTGAAGAATTGACCGGATGATTTCGCCTGGCTTGTGACGGGTGCCATACTGCATCCAACACGAACCCATTCCGGGTTCCCGAACAGGGGGAAACATCACATGGTACGACGTCTACGTCTTGTGGTCGCCCCGCTCGTAGCTGGCGCGCTCATTGCCGGCGCATGTGGCGGAAGTGACAGCGATTCCGATTCCGACAGCGGCGACGACGCCGCGCCGGCGACCGACGCCGAGAGCGACGACGCGGCTGACGAGGAGTCATCCGACACCGAAGCCGAGGACGACTCCGGTGACGA
>NZ_BAOL01000234.1 GCF_000350145.1 Ilumatobacter nonamiensis YM16-303
GTGCCATCGGGTGTCTGACACCCGATGGCACGATGCTCAGCGTTGCTCGGCGATCAGTTCCGCGATCTGAAGGGCGTTGAGTGCGGCGCCCTTGCGGAGGTTGTCGTTGCTGACGAAGAGTGCCAGGCCCCGGCCGTCGGGAACGCCTTCGTCCTGGCGGATGCGACCGACGTAGCTCGGATCCTGACCTGCCGCCTGGAGTGGGGTCGGGATGTCGCTCAGTTCGACACCGGGTGCGTCGGCCAGGAGTTCGGTGGCCCGGGCGACCGACAGCGGCCGCTCGAACTCGGCGTTGATCGACAGGGAGTGTCCGGTGAAGACCGGGACCCGGACGCACGTCCCGGACACGAGCAGGTTGGGGACATCCAGGATCTTGCGGCTCTCGTTGCGGAGTTTCTTCTCTTCGTCGGTCTCGAAGGAGCCGTCGTCGACGACCGACCCGCACATCGGAAGTGCGTTGAACGCGATCGGGCGAGCGAACTTCGATGGAGTGCCGAAGTCGAGTGCCGACCCGTCGTGGGTGAGTTGGTCGGCCTGGTCGATCACCTTGCGCGATTGCTCGTGGAGTTCTTCCACGCCGGCGAGCCCGGAACCCGAGGTCGCCTGATAGGTGGCCGTGATCAGTCGTGTGAGACCCGCCTCGTCGTGCAGGGGCTTGAGCACCGGCATGGCGGCCATCGTGGTGCAGTTCGGGTTCGCGATGATGCCCTTCGGCGGATTCGCCACCAGGTGCCCGTTGACCTCGGGAACCACGAGCGGCACGTCCGGGTCCATGCGGAAGGCCGACGAGTTGTCGATCACGATCGCTCCGGCGTCAGCGAACTTCGCGGCGTACTCGCGTGACGATGCTCCGCCGGCGGAGAAGAGCGCGATGTCGAGCCCCGACGGGTCGGCGGTCGCGGCATCCTCGACGACGATGTCGCCATCGGCCCACGGCAGCGTGCTTCCGGCGGAGCGGGCCGAGGCGAAATACCGCATCTCGCTGACCGGGAAGTTGCGCTCGGCGAGGAGTCGGCGCATCACGCCGCCGACCTGGCCGGTGGCTCCGACCACACCGACGCGCAGTCCGTCCGGGTGTGTGTTTCGTGAGTTCGACATGGCGAAAAGCCTAGACGCCGCACCTCGCGTCGCCGGTGTGTGATTCGTCGCTCGTGTCCGCCGGTCGTTCGGCGGATTCCTGCGTCTGTGTGCGGTTCTGTTGTGGTGAGTCGGTCGCGAGCTGGCAGAATCGTCGGTGTGAGCCGCCGTGGTCAGTTCGTTCCCTGGATGACCGCAGGCCGGGTGACCGAGCAGCAGAGCAGCGCCGACGAGGTCGTGCAGTCGACCGGCTGGGTCTTCAACAACGAGACCGGCGCGGCCCTCACCCTCGAGCAGTTCGTGGAGACGGGTGACCGGGAGGTCCCCGCCTATCTGACGGTGTTCGGCTTGCGCGACGAAGCGAACGAGGACGAGACGCTGGTCGAGATCGGATGCGGGATCGGGCGGATGACCTGCGCGTTCACCCGTGTGTTCGGCACCGTCGTCGCATGCGACCTCGACGCGGGTTTCCTCGAACGCTGTCACGAGACCGTCGCCGCGTTCGGTCAGCCCGACCGGTTGAAGACCGTGCACGTCGCCAACGGCCACACCCTCGACCTGCCGCCCAACTCGGCCGACATCGCGTTCAGCTACATCACGTTCCAGCACTGTGACGCAGACGATGCGCTGGACCTGACGTCCGAAGCGGTCCGTGTCGCGAAGCCCGGTGGCAAGGTGGCGCTCAACTACCGCAGCCGCAGCCGCTACGACGTCGTGTTGTTGCCGTTGGGCAGTCTGGTCCGCCAGATGTTCCGGATTCCGAAGCTCGGCGGATGGCTGTCGAGCAAGCGGGTCTTCGCCCGACTCGGTTGGCAGGCGAATCGGCTGGAACCCAACGAGATCATCGGGCCACTTTCACCCCTGATCCGTGACATCGAGCTGTGGCGAAATCCCAAGAGCAAGACCTCCGGACACCGGGCGACGGTGAAGGAGTTCGAGGGGATCAACAAGCACCACTACTGGATCGTCGCAACCGCTCGCTGACCGCTTCGACCGGATTGCCCGCGTACGAGCGCATCGCCCGGCGCCTCGAGGACTCGTTCGGTCGAGGGTTCCGGAATAGTTGACTCACGACCCGGGTTGCGCGGGTCATGGCTGTCATTCCCGCATCCCATTCCGACCTGCTCGCGAAGAAGGCGTTCTGGCACATCGCCACACTCGGTCCGGACGACGAGATCCAGACCAGCCCGGTGTGGGGCGGCTGGGACGGCGAACACTTCCTGTTCTCGCTCACGCGTGGCCGCCAGAAGTACGAGAACCTCGTGCGCAACCCGACAATCGCGGTGTCGGCAACCGATCCTGACAACCCGTACCGCTACCTCGAGATCCGCGGCACGGTCGTGCGGGTGGATGACGACTCGTCGAACGCGTTCATCGACTCCATGGCCAAGAAGTACATGGGTGTCGACGAGTACCCGATGCATCAACCCGGCGATCAACGGGTCGTGATCGTGGTCGCGCCCCGGCGCACCTCGAGGATGGGCTGATCAAGGCCGATCTGACCCGCAGGAGGCGCGTTGCGGCAGGCTGGTCGGGGGCGTGCGGGTCGGTGCGTTCAGGCGGTGTTGCGGTGGGGTGGTCCGGTGTTTCTGGTGGTGTCGTCGGGGAAGGTGATGGTGAGTCGGCGGTCGGGGTCGAGTGTGACGGTCCATCCGGTGTCGTGGATGTTGTGGTGATGGTGGCTGCAGACGGGTAGCAGGTTGTCCAGATTGGTGTTGCCGCCGTGTCGCCACCAGGTGATGTGGTGGAGTTTGCAGCGGTCGTAGGTGACGGTGCATCCGGGGATGGCGCAGGTGGAGTAGGGCCCGCGGAGGGCTCGTCGTTGGGTTCGGTTGGCGAGGCGGGTGGTGCGGCCGAGGTTCAGGTTGCCGGGTGCGTGGAGGACGACTCCGTTGCGGACGACGACGGTGTGGATGTCGGCGTCGGTGGTCATCTCGGCGAGCACGGCTCGGGGGACTTCGATCGGGATCGGGCAGGTCACGTCTGGTCCGGGGGTCGCTTGGTCGGTCGTGTCGCGGTCGTTGGGTGCCGATGGGTTGCGGGTGTTGTCGGCGATGTCGATGACGGCGACGAATTCGGGTCGCCCTGAGCGGCTTCTGCTGATGTCGCCGTTGACGATGTGGGCGAAGGCGAGCGCGCGGAGGTGTTTCTGTTTCTCGATCGGGTCGCTGGGGCAGGTGTCGGGTGTTGCTTCGGCGAACAGTGTTTCGACGCCTCGGTCGAGAGCGGCGGACACCGAGAGTGCGGTGACGGGGTCGAATCGGCCGCGGATGTTCCACATGCCTTCGGGGTCGGTCCAGGTCGACATCGACGTCGCGCGGCGTTGTCGCTCCAGGCGGTCGATTCCGTCGTCGGCGGTGATGCGGCGGGTTTCGGTGCGGATCCGGCGTGCGAACTGCTCGACTGTTGCCTCAGATGCGACGTCGACGAGGTTGTCGACGCGTTCGAACAGTCGTTGTCGTTGTTCGGGTTGCAAGCCTTTGGCGGTGCGGGTGAGGGCGTCGATGTGGGCGGCGGTGATCGCTGCGTCGTCGAGCGCGTCGGCGAGTTCGGGTACTTCGTCGAGGGTGCGGCTGCGGTCCATCGTTTTCGACGCCGAGTTGAGCGTGTCGCGTGATGCTTCGGCCAGTGTTGCTTCGGGGAACGATGATGCTGTGGCGATGCGTCGGACGATGTCGGCTTCGGAGGCGTCGCAGAAGGCGCGGATCGTGCGCAGATCTGCCAACGATGTCTCGAGGTCGGACGTGGTGGCCTCGGTGTCGGACCGCACCGCTGCCACCCGCCGGACTCGCTCGATCACCACCTCTGACCTCATGGGAACAAACGTACGCCAGGGGTGTGACAGGGTGGGTTCCACCGTCGATGGCAGGACGCC
Source organism: Ilumatobacter nonamiensis YM16-303 (assembly GCF_000350145.1). Classification (GTDB taxonomy): domain Bacteria; phylum Actinomycetota; class Acidimicrobiia; order Acidimicrobiales; family Ilumatobacteraceae; genus Ilumatobacter_A; species Ilumatobacter_A nonamiensis. The sequence continues at coordinate 3,953 of NZ_BAOL01000234.1, forward strand.
GGCGGTGATCCATTCGCCGGGGCAGGAGAACGGCCAGCATCGCGGGTCAGGGGTTTTGCGCGTGACGTGAGTCGGAACGGGTCGGAAACGTCCGTCCGAGGTCCAGACTCGGGCGGGATGAGCGAACTGCGCGTGACCCACACCAGCTCCGTGACCGAGGATCAGATCGATCATCTCGGCCACATGAACGTGCGTTACTACGCCGTCAACGCACGGAGAGCCACCCACGCGGTCCTCGCCGACCTGGGTTGGGACGATCCTGCGGGAGCCGAGGTGTTCGACGTCTACACCCGCCACCACCATGAACAGTTGCTCGGCACGAAACTCCACGTTCGGAGCGGTCTCCTGGGTGCCGATGGCGACTCGATCCGCATCTATCACGAGCTGGCAAACGCGGAGACCGGCGATCTCGCAGCCACGTTCATCGATCGCGTCCGCACGAACACGCCGAAGGATCATCTCGAGGTCGTCGATCTCCCGGCCCACGGAACGCCGCGGAGCATCGACCTCGCCTCAACGGCGACGACGCCTTCGCTCGACATGGTCCGAGACCTGGGTCTCGCGATGCGCGCACCCCGGGTCATCGACGGCGAGGACACCGGTGACACCGACACGGTCCTTCCCCACCTCGTGCCGATGTTGATCTGGGGCGGCACCCCGCCCGACGGATCGACGCACGAGTTGGTTCACACCGGACCCGGCGGCGAGAGCATGGGGTGGGCGACGCTGGAGACGCGTATCGGAGTCGGTCGCTTGCCGACGATCGGGACGCGCATCCAGTCGTTCGGCGCGACGACGTCGATTGCCGACAAGACCACCCAGATGTCGATGTGGGCGTTCGATCTCGACACGGGAGCGGTGATCGCCTCGTTCGAGGTCGTCAGCGTCCTGTTCGACATCGGCGCACGGCGGGCGATGTCGATCCCCGATGACATGCGCGCCCAGCACGAGAAGACGCTCCATCCCGAGCTCGGCGCTCACTGACGAGCGGGACCGCTACCCGAAGTCGAGGTGCAGGGTCTTCAAGCCGCGAAGGATGAAGCTGTCCTCGTAGGCGGGTTCGTGTAGCTCGGCGAAGCGGAGATTCGGGAGGTGTTCGAGCATCGCTTCGACGGCGACCTGAGCCTCGGCCCTGGCAAGACCCGCACCGATGCAGAAGTGTTCGCCGTTGCCGAATGACAGATGCTCGCGCGCGTTCGATCGAGCCGGATCGAACTCGGCGGGACACTCGAACTTGTCCTCGTCGCGGTTTGCCGCGGCGTAGACGATCCACACGTGCTCGCCTGCGGACACGGTGACCCCGTCGACCGTGACGTCGTTCTTGGCCTGTCGGAACAGTCCTTGCACGGGCGCCTCGAATCGCAACGACTCTTCGACGAACGGCGGGATCAACTCGCGATCGGCAGCGATCGAGTCCTGGAGGCCTTCCTCGCTCGCGAACCGGTTCGCCATGTTCGCGATCAGCTTGGTCGTCGTCTCGTTTCCGGCGACGAGGAACTGTTGGCACATCGAGATCTGCTCGGCGTGCGTGAGCCGCTCGCCGTCGAGCTCGGCGTTGGCGACGTCGGACAGCAGGTCGTCCTGCGGTTCTCGGGTCCGTCGTTCGAGTTTCTCGGAGAAGTAGTCGGCGAAGTCCCGGGTGCTCGTGATGAAGTCCCGTACCTGGTCGACGCTCGGGGAGGCATTGCCGATCGGGATCACGAGGTCGTCCGACCACTGCTTGAACATCAGCAGATCGTCATCGCCCACACCGAGGGCGTCAGCGATGATCCGCATCGGGAGGAGCACCGCGTACTCGGAGACGAACTCGACCGAGCCTCGCTCCACGAATGACCCGATCAGCTCGTCGGAACGCTGTCGAACGGTCGGTTCGAGCGCACGGATGCGGTCGGGTCGAAACGCGGCGTTGACGACGCGTCGCTGGCGGACGTGGTCAGGTGGATCGGCATTCAGGAGCACGGCCGCGGTCCGGCGTCCGCTCAGCATCTTCTCGAACGCGTCGGCCATCGCCGGTTCCTGGCTGAGCGTCGCCATCGCCTCGGTCATCGCCGACTCGCGCGGTCCCGGCGAGGTGGGCGACTTCGACGACCAGTTGGCCGTGTCGCGCAGGATCGCTCGCGTGGCGCGGTACGTCGTGGCGATCCACGCCCCGAGCCCGTCGTCCCAGACGAGTGGAGCATCGTCGCGCAGGTCGTCGAAGATCGGATACGGGCAGCGCAACGCGTCCTGCTGTCGTGCGAACAGCGCGGTCACATCACTCATGAATCGACGGTACCAACCGCTCCCGGCGGAGCCAGAGGCGCGGCGCTGAGCGTCCGGTCGATGCGCCGGTCGGAGTATCCGACGATCGACACGCCGACGCTGATGGTGTGGGGCGAGCAGGACACCTTCCTCACCGGTCGACCCGTCCCCGGACGGACGGAGCTACCCGTCCAACCCCAGGATCGAAGAGGTGGCCGCGGTGAGATCCTCGTCGTCGGGGAACGAGGACGTCACGGTGAGGATGTTCGACAGGCCGAGCCCGCAGCACGCGTTGGTGTTCGTCACGACCACCTGGCCGGTGGTCGGGTTCGCGAACACCTGGGACTCCCAGCCGAAGATCTCGCCGCCATGGCCGTGCCAGTCACCGATCAGTTGGATGCCCAACCCGTACTCCGAGCCCGGCAGCACGTTCTCGGCCGGGTTCCCGTCGAGGCGGGCTTCCTGGGACGATTCCGACAGCAGCACGTTGCCGAAGTCGGCGGCCGCCCAGATTGCCAGATCCTCGAGCGTCGACACGCCGTTGCCGGCGGTTCCGCCCACCGAGGTCGACATCTCGGTCACGTCCTCGCCGCTCGACGCGGCGTTCAGGGTCTCGTCGGGAATGTCCAGGGTGTCGAAGTCTGCCCAGCTCGCGTTGAGGTAGCCGTGCGTGACCGTCGGGGCGGTCTCGGTCTGATCCGGGATCACCGTGTTCTCGAGCCCGACGGGTCCGAGGATGCGCTCTTGGACGAAGTCGCTGAACGATCCTCCCGACACCTCCTCGACGAGCTCGCCGAGCACGATGAAGTTGGTGTTGACGTAGGTGACGTCGTCGGTGGAGGTCGGCTCCTCGCCGGCCGCCGCGGCGACGAGTTCCTCGGCGGTGAACTCGTGGTCCGGCTCCTCGAGCTGTTGAGCGAATGGCCCCTCGGGATCGTTGCTGTACTCGGGCCACCCCGACAGCATGCTCAGCGCTTGGCGAACCGTCGTCGTGTCGCCGCCGGGCAGCGGGGTGGTGAGGTCGCCGGTGTACGTCGCCACCGGCTCGTCGAGGTCGACCTCGCCGTCGTCGACGAGCAGGAGCACCGCGGTGGCCGTGAAGGTCTTCGTGATGCTGCCGATCCGGAACGACATGTCCGTGGCCATGGCGGTCTCGTCGTCGATCTCGGACAACCCGGCCGCAGCGAGGTGGACGCCCGTGTCGGCGTCCCACACGCCGTAGAGGAAGCCGGGTGTCTCGCTCTCCTGCAGATCGGTGGGGTCCGCCGCGACCGCTTCGTCGATCGGGACGAGGGCGGCAGCGTCCTCGTCGCTCATCTCGTCGGTCGGCAACTCGAAGGCGAGTTCGACGTCGCCACCGCCGTCTGCATCGTCGTCGCTGCCACAGGCGGCGAGTACCAAGGCGCCGCACGCGAGCGCGGCGAGGGAACGGCGGGGGATCGAACGCATGAAGGTTCCTGTCGTGTGCGCCTCGACGGCCGAGGCGGAGTGCAGGAACGATATCAACGGCGATCTCGCTACTGGGGCCAGACCCCCCGTCGGGATTCAGGCGCCGAAGACCCGGAACAGCGCGGCGGGTCGTCCGCCGAAACGCTTGCCCGCGGACGTCGCCATGTCCGTGAGGAACGTGCGAGCGTCGGCCATGTCGCCGCTCAGCGCGTCGAGGTACGCGGTGTGAGCCTCGAGCGACGCGATCGCCCGTTCGAGACCGTCCTCGATCGGGACGGCGTGGGTCGGTTCGGACGAGCCCGACACGGCGATCATGCGTACGCCGTCCCACGGTTCGAGTCCGTCCGCGACCTGCTCGGGGAAGATCCACCGGTTCCCGGCGTCGCCGATGGCATCGAGCGTTGCCCGGCCGGTGTTGCGGTGGTCGGGCGAGTTCCAGTGCTGCCCGAACCACGTGTCGTCGAAGTTGATCACCACGACGACCTCGGGTCGGTGTCGACGGATCGCCGCGGCGATGTCGCGCCGGAGTTCGAGATCGTGCTCGATCACGCCGTCACGATGGTCGAGGAACTCGACGACATCGACCCCGACGCGTTTCGCTGCGGCGACCTGTTCGGCTTCGCGCAGCGGACCGCACTCGGCCGGGTCCAGCCCGTCGATTCCGGCCTCGCCGCGCGTGACCAAGAGGTAGGCCACCGTCGTGCCGGCGTCGGCCCACACGGCGATCGCGCCCGACGCGCCGTACTCGAGGTCGTCGGGGTGCGCGACGACGGCCAGCACCCGTTCGAAGTCGTTCGGTAGCTCCGGCAACTGTGTGGACATGCGTTGCTCCTCTCGACGCGACGGTAGTGCCAGAATCCATTTCGATGTCGAGCTACTCGTTCACCGCGGAGGTCTGGGAGTGGAAGTCGCGGACGTCGTGGTTCTTCGTCAGCCTTCCCGAGGAGGATGCCGACGACATCGAGGAGCGGTTCGGTTCCGCGGCCGGAGGCTTCGGGTCGGTACGCGTCGAGGTCACGATCGGCACATCGACGTGGCGGACATCACTGTTCCCCTCCACGGAGGAGAAGACCTACGTTCTCCCGCTGAAGAAGCCGGTCCGCGTCGCCGAGGGACTCGAGCCCGGGTCGACCCCGACCGTCGAACTCGACGTCATCACCGAGTAGGCGTTACACGACGGGTCTGACCCGTTACGTAACG
>NZ_BAOL01000233.1 GCF_000350145.1 Ilumatobacter nonamiensis YM16-303
CCCTCGACGGGAGTCCACCCCTCGACCTCGTCGCCCGGCAGGACGTACTCGTACTGCTGCGGAGGCGCTCCCGGGTGATCCGGTGGCGTCTGCTCCCAGAGCGCCTGCGTCGAGTTGTAGAGATTGTGTGGCGCAGAGCCGGGACCGCGGTAGTACCCGCGCCCCCCACGCGTCGCGTTCAGGTCGGTCAACGAGGAGTCGGCGATCAGCTGGGTCACTCCGGGGTTGCCACCGCTCCATGCGAACAGCGGCTGGTCGAACGACGTGAGCAGGTCGACGTCCTGCGATCGACCGGAACGGATCGGGCCGACCGGATCGGCGTCGTTCGTGTGGAAGATGGCGGCGAAGCGCGTGTCCTGATTCTCGACGATCTCCTCGAACACGATGTCGGCCAACGCGATGCCCGTGTGATTCTGGCGTGCGGACTCTTCGTTGTTGTCGATCTTGACGACGAGGGCGGGACGCGTGAGCAGTTCCTCCTCCGACTCGACCGGCATGCCGGTCAGTGGCTGTCGCAGAGGTTCCTCGACGGGCGCGATCGTCGTCGTCGTGGTCTCGGGCACCGTCGTCGTCGTGGTGGTCGTCGTGGTGGTCGTCGTGGTCGTGGTGGTCGTCTCGGCCATCGCGGCGTCGAACGGATCATCGGAGCCACCGCACGCAGCGGCCACCAGTGCGAGCGCGGTGATTCCCGCGGCGAGCTTGATCTTCATCAGAGTTCCCTCAACAGTGCGATGCGCTCTTCGAGCGGTGGGTGCGTGTCGAACAGCTTGTGGACGGATCCCAGCTTGCCGGCATCGCCGACACCGCTCAGGGGCTGTTCGATCCACAAGTGTGCCGTGGCCGTGGTCGCCGAGTGCGTCACTGTGACGTCTTTGTTCATCTTTTCGAGCGCGGCGATCAGGCCCGGTGGATACCGCGTGACCTGACACGCGCTCATGTCGGCCAGGGTTTCGCGACTCGGTGGGATCACGGTGCGCATCAGCCACCCGGTCAGCGGTGAGAACGCCAGCAGACCGAAGCCGATGTACGCGAGCGGATTGGAGCGTTCTCCCTGGTCACCGGCCCGCTCGACTCGACCGCCGTTCCACCATTTCTTCCTGATCAACACGTCGGCGAGCAGCGAGATCGGCGCGATCACCGTGACGGCGAGCGAGGCGACGAGCGTGTCGTGGTTCTTGACCTGGCTCAACTGTTGGGCGACGACCCCTTCGAGTTCGACGCGTTCCAGCGTCTCGAGCAGTCCCGAGGTCATCGCGATGGCGGCGTGATTCGGGCTGCGCCCGACGACGAAAGCGTTCGGTGCCGGGTCGTCGACGACGTGGACCGCCGGCTTCGGAAGACCTCCGGTGATGCACAGCCCGTCGACGACGTTGTGCAGGCGCGGCTGATCCGTCGCATCGACCGGTTCGGCGCGTCCGACGCGCAGCGCGATCGATTCGACCATGCGGAACGACACCGCCAGATACACGGCCGCCACGGCCACGAATGCGACGGCGACGACCAGGACCTCACCGGCTACCAGACCGACGAGCGCGCCGACCACTGCGGCGACGACGAGGAAACCGACCACGAGCGCGACGCTCCGACGCTTGTTCGAATTGACGATGTCGGACATCGGGTCAGGAACGACGCGCGTGACGGATCGGGCGGCTCCGGAGCACGTGCGCTCCTGGTGGCCGGACGTCGTCGGAGAGCAGAATCATGGGCGCAGTGTACGGGATCGACTCCGCGCCAGATCGTGATAGATCTCGACGTACCGGTCCGCCAACGCGGCCATCCCGAACTGCTCGGCACGCTCGCTTCCGGCCGCCCGGAGCCGGGCGGTCATGGTGGCGTCGGTGAGCGCTCGCTCGAGCACGGCGCCGAGCGCGGCCGCATCACCGGGCGCGCACAGCAGCGCGTCGACGTCGTCGGTCACCACGTTGCGGTAGCCGTCGAGTCCACTCGCGACCACGGTGGTACCGGCCGCCATCGCTTCGAGCAGTACGACGCCGAACGACTCTCCGCCGAGTGAGGGGGCGCAGAACACTTCGGCAGACCGCAGCCGTGCGAACTTCTCGTCGTCGGTGATCCGACCGAGCCATCGCACCCGCGGATCTCCGGCGGTCCGGGCGGTCAACCGCGCGGTGTCCGGGCCGGTGCTCGCGATCCACAACTCGGCGTCGACCCCGAGGTTGGTGAAGGCCTCGATGAGAACGTCGAGACCCTTGCGCTGCTCGTGTCGCCCACAGAAGAAGATCGCCGGAGGAGTACCGGGGGCGCGCGGAATCGGCTCGGTCTCGCGGATCTGACCGACCTCGACACCGTTGAACAGCACCTCGTACTCGCCGCCGAGGTGCGACTGGACGAGTTCGAGCGCGTCCTTGGAGACGACGACCTTGTGGTCGATCCGCTTGATCCACCCTTGCAGCCACGGTTTGATCAGCCGGTAGCTCGTCGAGCGCCCGGCAGCATGGAACGTTCCGACGGTCGGATAGCGGTGCGTGACCGTCGCGGTCAACGCGGGACCGGGAACCATCGGCTCGTGCAGGTGGACGACGTCGAACCGTTCCGACGTCAAGGCCTGGAGCGTCCGGAACATGGCCGGAGGGTCGGGCGCCAACGGGGCGATCGAGCCGTTCGCCGAGGTGGGCAGCGAACTGCCGAGCGGGGTGACGAAGCTCTCGGGCGGCGGTCCGTCGCACGGTCCGAGCACCCGCGCCTCGATGCCACGGGACCTGAGTTCCCGGGCGAGCCCGAGGACCTGCATCTGCACGCCTCCCGGCACGCTCAGGCTGTACGGGCAGATGATGCCGACACGCAAGGTCATGACGTGCGCGCGCGATCCTTCGACGCCAGCGCCGTATATCCCGGATCCGAAGGCCAGTTGGGTTGGAACAGATGCCACTGCGACGGCGCGCGGCGGATCAGGATCTCGAGTTCCTGGGCGAGGTCCTGGGTGATCCGGTGGACGTCGTCGCGCAGCTTCTTCTCCCGCCGATCGGGATACATCGGCGGCCGCACCCACCCGAGATGTGCGTCGACACGGTCGGTGAAGTACACCGCGGTCGGAAAGATCGGAGCGCCCGTTCGCAGCGACACGGTGGCCGCGCCGCCCGGCAGCGTGGTGGTCTCGCCGAAGAACTCGACCTCGGGGCCCGAGTGGCCGATGTCCCGGTCCGAGAGCAGGCAGACGATGTGGTTGTTGCGCAGGGCCGACACCACCGCTCCCCCGGCCTTCGGGCCGAGCGGCACGACGTGCATGCCGAGCTTCGAACGCAGATCGACGAACCAGTCGAAGAGTTCCGGCGGGTCGAGACGCTCGACCACGACCGTGATCTGGTGACCCTGATCGGCGATCCAGCGACCGGCCCACTCCCAGCCGCCGAGATGTGGAAGCGCCAGGATGGCACCGTTTCCGGCTCGGAGCGCCTCGACGATCTGCGGGTAGCCGTCGTCGGTGAAGCCCCGGTCGACCGCCCGCCGGGACATCGTCGGAAGCCGGAAGCTCTCGATCCAGTAGCGGGCGTAGAAGTCGAACGCCTGCTGGCTGGCACGCCGGAGTCGGAGGCCGCGGAGGGTCGGGTCGACGCGGCGCAGATGGCGCTCAATCATCTCGCGACGCTCGGGGCTGAAGAAGTTCGCGCTGGCACCGAACGGCACCGCGAGTCCCGAAGCGAGGGGCCCCGGGGTCAGTCGCGCCGCCAGCGCAGCCATCTTGTAGCCGTTGGTCGTGAGCGCGTCGGTCAGTTCCGGCATCAGGGTTGGCGGCGCGGGACCCGCGTCCGACGACGCTCGGTGCGCAGGACGCGACGACTGGCGCGCCGTGAGCGGCGCATCTCGATGCGCTCCTGAGTGACCGGAGCGACGGCAGCCTGCTTCCAGACCTTCCAGAACCGCTGGACCGCGGTGATCGTCGTGAGCACGAGCATGAGCCACAGGATCGGCACGAGGAGGGGGTTGATGATCAGCCCGATCAGGATTGCGATGATCCGTTCCGCGCGCTCCATCAGCCCGCCCTTGGCCTCGATCCCGAGCGATTCCGCCTTCGCGCGCTGGTAGCTGACGAGCGACGACACTCCGGCGATCGCGAACGGGAGGATCGGCATCGCGTCGCCGTAGTCCGGGTCGGTCGCGAGGTACCACGCGATCCCGCCGAGCAGGAACATGTCGGTCACCCGGTCGACGGTCGAGTCGAAGAACGCGCCGCGCTGGCTCGCCGCGTCGGTCGCCTTGGCCAGAGCGCCATCGAGCAGGTCGGGCAGCGCGGCGAGGACGACGAGGAATGCACCGAGCCAGAGGCGCCCGGATCCGATGGCGACACCCGCAGCGATGCCGACGAGGAGTCCGACGATCGTGAGGTGATCAGGGGTCAGTCCGGTGCGCCGGAGCGCGTTGCCGATCGGTTTGACGGCTTTGTCGACCGGTTTCCTGAAGGTGCCGTCGAACATCGTGACGAGGCTAGTCGGGGTTCGCTTCGACGAGTTGCTCCACGATCGAACCGTCGAGTGCGTCGACCAGTACGAGTCCGCGGTCCTTCGGGGGCTCCTCGGCGGAGTAGCAGAGGACGCGCCAGGTCGGACGACTGCGGAACCCGCGCCAGACCTGCTGAGCGGACGCGTGGCCGACCGCGAAGCCGACGGCTTGTTGCGCCTTGACCAGGGCTTCCTTCTCGTCGACGCTCATCCGCCACCCGGACGTGATCGAGAAGATGCCCGCGAACGCGAGGATTCCCGCTGCCAGGTACCAGCCGTCGTTGACGATCGGTGAGTCGGCGAACCCGAGGCGGATCGCCACGCAGATCGCCGCGACGACGAGGTAGATCACACCCGGCCAGCGGCGCCGGCTGTTGTCGGGGAACATGTACGCGCCGACGAATCCGGCCGGATTCAGATCGTCCGGCAGCTCGTCACGAATCTCGTCACTCATCGTCGAAAAGCCTAGGGCCATCGCGCACCGCCCCGACGCGCAAACGGCTCCGGTGAGATGTGAGACGGAGTGTCCGCCCAGATCCTCACCGGAACCGTTCGTGCTGTACTTCCGGTGAGATGTGAGACCACGTGTACGTCTCACAGCTCACCGTTCAGGGCCAGACCAGACCTCCGGGTCCGGCCTGCTCCCTGCGACCGGTTCGTCGGCGACGACCTTCTCGATCCGGATCGCGATCGGCGCCCTCCTCCTCGGTGCGGCATTCCTGCCGACCACGCGGCGCGCGTCACACGTGCCGATCCACTCGTGGGCGTTCGACCTCAGGTCGAGGTCGATGAACTGGGCCAGTGTCGCCGGAGGCGGGCGGCGCCGGCCGACAGCGATTCGGGGAGAGTCTGGGTGTTCGCGATCGACGACATGAAGTTCGAGTCGCCGGTCCACCGCGGGACCACGTGGACGTGGACGTGCGTCGGTACGGAACCGCCGGCGGGACGCCCGAGGTTGAGCCCGACGTTCAACCCGTCGGGCGTGTACGCCGACCGTACGGCGGCCACCGCGTCGGTGACCGTGCTCCACAACTCGGTCGTCTCGTCGGCGGTCAGGTCGGCGAGATCCGCGACCTCGCGGTACGGAAGCACGAGGAGATGTCCCGAGGTGTAGGGGTGCAGGTTCATGATCGCGAACACGAGTGGTCCGCGATGGACGATGTGGGTGGCCTCGTCGGACTTCCCACTGCCGAGGAGCTCGATGAACGGGCTCGTTTCGGCGACGCCCGGCTCATCGCCACCGGGACGTGCGGTGCCGTCGACGTAGTTGGCGCGCCAACCCGACCAGATCCGCTCGAGCATCAGGCCGACAGAGCTGCGGTCGCTTCGTTGTCGACCTCGGATCGGAATCGTTCGATGAAGGTCGAGAGCGCCACATCGCGCTCGACGTCCTCGGCGCCCTCCGGGACCAGATCGTGACGGAGATTCACACCGACGGTGTTCGCCGCGACATCGTCGTCGCCGACCACCAGGACGTACGGGATCTTCTCCATCTTCGCGGTGCGAATCCGCTTGCCGAGCCCGACGTCGGCCTTCACCCAGTCGACGCGGGCACCGATCGCTTCGAGTTCGGCCACGACCTGCTCCACGTGATCCTCGTGCGCCTCGGCGACCGGCAGAACGCGGACCTGGACCGGTGCGAGCCAGGTCGGGAAGGCGCCGGCATAGTGCTCGATGAGCACGCCGAAGAAGCGTTCGATCGAACCGAACAGAGCGCGGTGCAACATGATCGGCCGGTGTCGCTCGTTGTCGGCACCGACGTACTCCAACTCGAAGCGCTCGGGAAGCTGGAAGTCGGCCTGGATGGTCGACAGCTGCCACGAGCGTCCGATCGCGTCGCGCACGTCGATGTCGATCTTCGGACCGTAGAAGGCGGCGTCGCCCTCCTTGACCGCGTAGTCGAGACCGTGCGATTCGAGCGCGGCCTTCAACGCGGCGGTCGCCTCGTCCCAGATCTCGTCGGAGCCCACGTACTTGTCGGGATCCTTGGTCGACAGGTTGAAGGTGAAGTCCTCGAACCCGAACGCACGCAGTACCGACAGCACGAAGTCGAGGAGCGACGCGATCTCGTCCGCGAGTTGCTCCTTGGTGCAGTAGATGTGGCTGTCGTCCTGGGTGAACCCGCGGATCCGCAGCAGCCCGTGGAGGGTGCCGGCGCGCTCGTAGCGGTAGACGTTGCCGAGTTCGAACAGCCGGAGCGGCAGTTCCCGGTAGCTGCGCTGACTGCTCTTGAAAATCAGGCAGTGCATCGGGCAGTTCATCGGCTTCATGTAGTAGGTGCCGTTGTCCATCTCCATCGGCGGGTACATGCCGTCGGCGTACCATTGGAGGTGACCGGAGGTCTCGAACAGCTTCCCGTTCGCGAGGTGCGGGGTGTAGACGAACTCGTACCCGCCGGTCTCGTGGCGGAGGCGGCTGTAGTCCTCCATCAGCTTGCGGATGATCGCGCCCTTCGGGTGCCACACCGCGAGGCCACCGCCGAGTTCCTGCGGGAAGCTCAGCAGGTCGAGTTCGTTGGCCAGCTTGCGGTGGTCCCGCTTGGCCGCCTCCTCGAGTTGGTGCAGGTGTTCGGCGAGGGCCTGCTTCGACTCCCACGCTGTGCCGTAGATGCGCTGCAGCATGGTGCCGCTCTCGTTGCCGCGCCAGTGTGCACCCGCGACCTTCTGCAGCTTGAAGTGCTGGAGTCGACCGGTGGTCGGCACATGCGGGCCCACGCACATGTCGACGAACTCGTCGGTGTTGCGGTAGGCGCTGATCATCCCGTCGCCGGCGACCTCACCCGCGTCGAGATCGTCGCCACCGGCGGACTCGACACGTTCGATGATCTCGACCTTGTAGGGCTGGTCGGCGAACAACTTCTTGGCGTCGTCCATCGAGTGTTCGGAGCGAGTGAACGGCTGATTCGCCTTCACGATGTTCTTCATCTGCTTCTCGATCCGTGCCAGGTCGTCCTCCTGGAAGGTCTGGCCGTCGGGCAGGTCGAAGTCGTAGTAGAAGCCGTTCTCGATCGCGGGCCCGATCGAGAACTTCGCGCCCGGATAGAGCTGAGTGACCGCCTGCGCGAGGACGTGCGCGGTCGAGTGCCGCAGGACGTGGCGGCCCTCGTCGGTGTCGTTGGTGATGATCGAGACGACGTCGCCGTCGGCCAACTCGGCGGTCAGGTCGGTCTCGGCTCCGTTCACCGTCGCCGCCACGGCGGCCTTCTTCAGACCGGATCCGATGGACGCCGCGAGGTCGAGCGGGGTCGACGCAGCGGGCAGTTCGCGTTCGGATCCGTCGGGCAGTGCGACGTTGATCATTCCGGAGGTGTTCGACATGGTCCCACCAGGATACGGCGGGACCGATCCGCCCGAGGCGACGAGTTTCTGCCCGTCACCGATCCGAATCAGACGGCGGCGACGAGTTCGCGTTCGATGTCCACCGGCGCCGTGACCCGGCCGATCGGGGTCACGCTGGCGACGAGTTCGGTCGCAGCGGGTGCTTCGCCGGCGTAGTGGTCGGCGTACGGCTGTCCGGTCAGCTTCCCGACGGCTTGCATCACGTCGTCGGTCATCGCCCGCCAGCCGAGCGGCTCCGTGTCCGCACCCGCGTATCGCGCGGGGTCGATGGGCTCACCGACGGTGATCGAGCACGACCTTCCCAACTTGGGGATCGTCGCGCCGGGAGGCTGGATGGCGTCGGTCCCGAGGATCCCGACCGGGTAGATCGGGCAACCGACCGACATCGCCAGTCGAGCGGCGCCCGTCCGTCCCTTGTGCAGGAAACCGTCGCGGCTCCGCGAGCCCTCGGGGAACACCGTGAACAACTCGCCCCGCTCCAGAACCTCACGCGCTGCGTCGAGCGCCGACGCACACTTGTCCCCGCCCGACCGGTCGATCGGGATCATGCCCATCGCGGGGAACAGGAACTTCGTCTTCCAGGAATCCATGTACTCCGACTTGCCGATGAAGGAGACGTTGCGCGGGGCGGTGAACGTGAGGAACGCGGAATCGAGGAAACTGATGTGGTTCGGACACAGGATCGCAGGACCGACCGTCGGCAACTTCTCGTAGCCCGAGACGTCGATGTTCCACAGCCTCGTGACCGCGGGTTTGGCCACGCGACGGGTGTGTCGCTGGAGGTGTCCGGCGCCTGAGGTCGTGTCCATGTCGCGGACCGTAGACCTCGAATACCACCGGACGGTCATCACCCCGTGAACGCTGGATGAACCACACCGCTCAACGAGGCACGGGGAGCAGCCGAATCAGTTCAGCGGCACTCCGAGCAACTCGCTCGCCTCGAGCACACCGTCGTTCGCGGCCGCGGCGGCGTCGATGAGCGCGAACGCCCCAGGGGTGTCGAGATCGTCGTCGAGTCGTTCCCGCACGCCGTCCAGCAGCTCGAGATTCGACCGGGCATTCGCCTGCCACGACTCCAAACGCGCCTGATTCCGGGGCATCAGCTCGTCGTCCCACTCCCACTCGGTGCGGTAGTGATGTTCGACGATCCCGAGGCGGATCGCTCGCGGATCCCACGACTCGCGGAGCGCATCGACGAACACGAGGTTGCCGAGACTCTTCGACATCTTCTCGCCGTCCATCGAGATCAGGGCGGTGTGCATCCAGTGCTTGACGAACGTCTCCCCCGTCGCCGCCTCGGACTGGGCGCGTTCGCTCTCGTGGTGCGGGAAGATCAGGTCGGCACCGCCGCCGTGGAGGTCGATCGTCGTGCCCAACTCGCGCAGCGCGAGCGCGGAACACTCGATGTGCCAACCGGGGCGTCCCGCACCCCAGAGCGTGTCCCACGACGGTTCGTCGGGGGCCGACGGATGCCACAGCACGAAGTCGAGCTGGTTGCGCTTGTTCGGATCGTCGACGTTGCCGCCACGATCCTTGGCGAACGCGAGCATCTCCGCTTCGGAGTAGTTGCTCAGCGAGCCGAACGAGTCGAACTTCGAGACGTCGAAGTAGACCGAACCTCCCGACTCGTATGCGTACCCGCGGTCGATCACCATCCCGATGAATCCGCGGATGTCGGGAATCGCGGACGACGCGCGCGGCGTGCTCGCGACCGGGAGCACGTTGAGTGCCACCATGTCCCGTTCGAAGCGCGCCTCTTCGCTGGCGGCCAGGTCGAGGTAGTGGATGCCGAGTTCGCGCGCCTTGGCGAACAACGGGTCGTCGACATCGGTGACGTTGCGGACGCAGGTGACCGTGTGGCCCTTGTCGATCAGGTGACGCTGCAAGGTGTCGTAGGCGACGAAGGTGGCGGCGTGGCCGAGATGAGTGGCGTCGTACGGGGTGATCCCGCACGTGTACATGAGCACCTGCTCGTCCGGTTCGAAGGGGACGATGGCGCGGCGGGAGGTGTCGTAGAGCTGCATCGGGCTGGGCCAACCTCTAGGAGGCGTCGGAGATTCCCGTCAGCCGGGGAGCGACACGGGTCTTGTAGCGGACGTTCAGTTGCAGCAGGACGGCGGTGAACGCTTCGATCGCCGTCGCGTTCGACAACTGTCCGGCATCGAGCGGGCGACAGCCGGGGATTCCGTCGACCATGGCGCTGACCTCGCGGACCGCCTCGGGATCGTCGCCGCAGATGAGGACGTCGGAGTCGATCGGGTGGTCGATCTCGCCGAGCTCGGCTGCCGGCAGGTGGTGGAACGCGGCCACGAGTCGGCAACGCGGGACGGCGGCCTGGACGTGAGCGGCGACGCTCCCCCGCGGCGGGACGAGCGGTTGGAACTCCTTGTTCACACGGACGAGCGCGTTCGCCATCGAGATCACGATCTTGCCGTCGAGGAGGTCGGCGTTCTCCTGAGCGACGGCTGCGGCCCCGTCCCACGGTGTCGCGATGACGACGATGTCTGCATCGGAAGCTGCAGCGTTGTCGCCGCCGGCGAGGAGATCACCGATGTCGGGCCAACGTTCCGCGAGTTCGTCTCGGGTCGCCGACGCACGATCTGCAGATCGCGACCCGATGGTCACGCTGTGGCCGATGCTGGCGAGCCGTGCGGCCAGTCCGCTTCCCGCCGGGCCGGTTCCACCGAGGATCCCGATGCTCGCACGGCTGGTCGTCGCGTCGGTCGTCCGGTCGTTCACCGCCCCAGCGTGGCACATCGCACCCGGAGCGGCACAAGGCCGCTACGTTCGGCACCATGGGACTTCTCGACGGCAAGAAGATCGTGATCACCGGCGTCCTCACCGACGCCTCGCTCGCCTTCGGAGTCGCGCAACTCGCGCTCGACCAGGGTGCCGAGATCGTGCTCACGGGAGCCGGGCGCGCACTGCGGCTCACCGAGCGCACCGCCCGCAAGCTGAACGTGCCGGGCGATGGCGCCGTCGACGTGTTCGAACTCGACGTGACGATGCCCGAACACGGTGATGCAGTCCGCGCCGCGGTCGACGCGAAGTGGGGTCGGGTCGACGGCGTGCTCCACGCGATCGGCTTCGCACCCGAGGCGTGTCTCGGCGACGATTTCATGGCTGCCCAGTGGGACGACGTCGCCATTGCGATGCACATCTCGACCTATTCGCTCAAGATGTTGGCCGACACGTTCGTCCCGTTGATGGAGAACGGCGGAGCGTTCGTCGGCCTCGACTTCGACAACCAGCAGGCCTGGCCCGCGTACAACTGGATGGGCGTGGCGAAGTCGGCGTTGCAGTCGGTGAACCGCTACCTCGCCAAGGAACTCGGCCCGAAGGGAATCCGCTCCAACCTCGTGGCCGCGGGTCCGATCAAGACGATGGCCGCGAAGTCGATTCCCGGCTTCGCACTGTTCGAGGACACGTGGGACGACCGGGCACCGCTCGGTTGGGACGTCCAGGACTCCGAACCGGTGGCCCGCGCCGTGATCGCGTTGCTGTCCGACTGGTTCCCGGCGACGACTGGCGAGATCGTGCACGTCGACGGCGGGTACCACGCCATCGGGGCGTGACGTCGGGCCGTCGGACTAGTGTCGCGGCGATGAGCAACGTGCTCCCGTTCCCGTCGAATCGGCACCGGGACGAGCCGGATCGAAGTGACGAACCCCGGCCGGAGCCGCGGCTGCGCACCGTGATCGGCGAGGTGCTTCGAGACGAACGCCAGCAGCAGGAGCGCACGCTCGCCGACGTGGCGGAGAGCGCGGCGGTGTCGCTGCCGTATCTCTCCGAGGTGGAACGCGGGCGCAAGGAGGTGTCGTCCGACGTGCTCGGTGCGATCTGCGATGCACTCGATCTTCCGTTGGCCGACGTGCTCGACCGCTCGGCCGATCGGCTACGCGTCGACGGGCGGGCGCAGCGCGGTGGTGGCGTCCAACTCCTGGCTGCGTGACGACGTCGGTTCGGGAACCACATCGGCGACTCCGTAGCGCACCGCCTCCTCCCCCGACAGCACCAGCGCCCGTTCGGTGTCGGCCCGGACGCGTTCGATGTCGTGTCCGGTGTGGCGGGCAAGAATCGACTCGGCCTCGTGCCGGACTCGCGCCAGCTCGGCGGCTTCGAGCGCGAGGTCGCTCATCGATCCGCGGCTGAGTTCGCTGTGGGGCTGGTGCAGCAGGACCCGCGCGTGTTCCAGCACGGCGCGCTTGCCCGGCGCCCCGGCCGCCAGCAGGATCGCCGACGACGACGCAGCCTGGCCGACGCACAGCGTCGCCACGTCCGGAGCGATGTAGCGCATGGTGTCGTAGATCGCCATCATCGCCGTGAACGATCCGCCGGGCGAGTTGATGTAGAGCTGCACGTCCTGGCGGGGATGCACTGCGGCCAGGTGGAGCAGCTGCGCCACCACGACGTTCGCCACTCCGTCGTCGATCGGCGTGCCGATGAACACGATCCGGTCGGCCAGCAGCCGGCTGTACACGTCCGAGGCCCGTTCCCCCCGCGGCGTCGATTCGATCACCGTCGGAATCGTGTAGCTGCTCACGCCGCACCGCCGACGGCTACGACGCCGACGCGGCGCACCACTCGTCGCGGCAGGATCGCGTCGAGCGACTCGACGATGCGGTCGACGAAGCCGTACTCGAGCGCCTCCTCGGCGTCGAACCAGCGGTCCCGTCCGACGTCGTCGACGACCTGCTCGATCGGGCGTCCGGTGTGCCGGGCGATGATCGACCTCAGCCGGTCGAGCGTGGCCGCCAGGTTGGCCACTTGGATCTCGACGTCGGATGCCGAACCGCCGATCCCCGCCGACCCCTCGTGCATCAACACCTGGGCGTTCGACAGTGCGAATCGCTTCCCGGCGGCACCACCGCACAGGAGCACCTGGCCCATGCTCGCGGCGAACCCGACGGCGACGGTGACCACGTCGTTCGGGACGAGCTGCATCACGTCGTAGACGGCGAGCCCCGCGAGCACCGATCCGCCCGGCGAGTTGATGAACAGACAGATGTCCGATTCGGGGTCGTCCGCCGAGAGGGCGAGCAGTTGGGCGATGACGGAGTCGGCGGTTGCGTCGGTCACCTCGTCGGTGAGCATCACGATCCGGGCATCGAGCAGTCGTTCGCCGATCGGGCGATTCTGTGTCGGGTGCATGCGGGCAGCGTGACGGTGGCCGGGAGGGTTGCGACACATTTTCGCCGAGGGCAGAAGGCGGTTTCGCACCCTCGCGCCCACCGGTCGATCGGGCCTCCACTAGCTTTCGCCGTGTGGAGCACTACCCCGACGTCGACACGTATCTGGAGCACGCCGAAGGCTGGCCGGACGAGATCGCCGAGCTGCGCTCGATCCTGCTCGACTGCGGCCTCGACGAGGAGATCAAGTGGGGCAAGCCGTGCTACAGCGACGACGGACGCAACCTGGCGATCATGCAGGAGATGAAGAACTTCCTCGCACTGATGTTCTTCAAGGGCGCCCTGCTGGACGATCCCGACGAGGTCCTGCAGGCGCAGGGACCGAACTCCCGCTCCGCCCGCCGCATCGAGTTCACCTCGGTCGACGACGTGAACCGGCTCGCCGACACCGTTCGCCGGCTCGTCGCGGCTGCGATCGACGTCGAGGACGCGGGCATCGAAGTCGGCCCTCCGCCCGCACTCGAACCGGTCGAGGAGCTCCAGGAGCGGCTCGATCGAGACCCGGAGTTCCGCGCCGCCTTCGACGCGCTCACGCCCGGACGGCAGCGGGAGTACAACCTGTACTTCTCCGACGCCAAGCAGGCGACGACGCGACGGTCACGGATCGACAAGTACGCGCCGAAGATCCTCGACGGCAAGGGATTCCGCGACCGCTGAACTCGGCCCCGATCGGTGTCGCTCGAGGCATGACCGCCAACTCGTGAACAGTTCCGGCGCTCCGTGCGCG
>NZ_BAOL01000232.1 GCF_000350145.1 Ilumatobacter nonamiensis YM16-303
GCGCTCCGTGCGCGAACTGTTCACGAGATCGGGGTTCAGAGGACGTAGGGACAGTGGCGACAGCCGGAATCGCAGCAGTACCGGCGGCGGGCGAGGAAGCGGGCCGTGAACACGCTGTATCCGCTCACCGGGTCGACATAGGTGGGCACGTTGTCGGCGATCGCTGCGGCGTGACGTTCAGCGATCTCACCGAAGCGGGGGTGATCGGGCGACAACCTCGATGGGTGGGGCTGCTGCCACTCGTCGCGCAGCGCCTCGCCGTCGGTCACGCATCGAGCCTACGGGCGGGTGCGGCTGGTACGTTCGGCGACGATGACGCTGCTCGACCGGACCGCCGCCGACGAGCCCGTCGCGACGCCCTCCACCACGCGTTCGCGACTCGAAGCAGCCGACATCGGAGCGACGCTCTCGTGGTTCCGCCACGGTCGGAACGACCCGACGACCTGGATCGACCGAATCGGGCGGGGATCGTCGGCTGCCGGGCGATTCGTGCGCGCCACGTCGACCCCGGACGGCCCCGCCACGCTGCTGATCCGGTGGGGGCAGGACACACCGTTGCACGCCGAGACCTGGGGCCCCGGTGCCGACTGGCTCCTTGCGCAGGTGCCGGCGATGGTCGGTGACCTCGACGAGGGAGCACGCGAGCTCGAGACCGACTCACATCCGGTCGTCGCACGGTGCGTCCGCGCCAACCGCACCACCCGTTTCGGAGCGAGCGCGAACCTGTACCACGAGCTGCTCCCGACGATCATCGAACAGCGGATCACGTCGGTGGAGGCGAAGCAACAGTGGGCGACGCTGTGTCGTGAACTGTCGGAACCGGCGCCCGGCCCGTTCACCGGCCTTCGACTGCCGCCCGCTCCGGAGGTGCTCCATCGCCAGCCCAGTTGGTGGTTCCACCCACTCGGGATCGAGCGGAAGCGAGCACAGACGCTGATCGAGGTCTCGCGCCATGCCGGCAAACTGTGGACCTGGGCCGGATGGTCTCCGAGCGATGCGGCGGCCAAGCTGCGATTGATCCCGGGCGTGGGCGTGTGGACGCTGGGATGCGTGCTCGCCCCCGCACTCGGCGATCCCGACGCGGTGCCGGTCGGCGACTATCACGTGAAGAACATCGTCGCGTGGAATCTGGCCGGCGAGGCCCGGGCGACCGACGACCGTATGCTCCAGCTGCTCGGGGCCTACGCCGGTCAGCGCGGCAGGGTCGTGAATGCGATCATGAAGCACGGTGACGGCGCCCCGAAGTACGGGCCGAAGCACCGGATCCTGCCGATGCGACGTTGGTGACCAGCAATCGTCGCCAGTGTCGAGAGTGAACGAAACGTCGATGACGATGAACCCAGCACCGACGACGCGGTCGGACGACCCCTCCTCCACCGGCGACGCGGCCGTGACGAGCACCGGGCCCCACGTGGACGAGATCGTGGGTGTTCCGACTGACCCGGCGTCCACCGCGACATCGGATGCCGACCGGTTGCAGTGGCGGCGTGCGCTGGCGATCGGGATCGTCGCCTACCTCATCTCGCGACTGTGCGTGCTCGCTGGAGCGTTCGTTCGAGCCTCCCAGGTCGTGATCGACCAACGCGCGGACGGCGAACCCGAGGACGGTGCGCTGGACTCGATCTCGAACGTGCTCACCTCGTGGGACGGGCGCTGGTATCTCGAAGTCGTACGGCTGGGCTACCCGCACCGCATTCCGGCGAACATCACGTACGACCAGACCGAGGCCCGTGCCGCCTTCTTCCCGATGTACCCGAGCGCCGTGCGCGCGTTCGATTTCGTGCTCCCGGGCGGCGACACGATCGCGGCGCTGACCCTGAACTTCGTCCTCGGTGCCGTCGCGGTACTCCTCGTCGGAATGCTCGCTCGGCGTGTGTTCTCGATCAGCATCGCGGCACGTTCGATGGTCGTCTTCGCGATGTTCCCCGGATCGTTCGTGCTCTCCTTCGCCTACTCCGAGGCGCTGTTCATCGTGCTGGCCGCCGCGTGTCTGCTGTTCCTGTACGACGAGCGATGGCTGCTCGCCGGGATCGCTGCAGCGCTCGCCACGGCGACCCGCCCGAACGGTGTGGCGATCGTGCTCGCATGCGTGGTGGCCGCAGCGATCGCGATCAAGACGAAGCGTCAGTGGATGTCGCTGGTGTCGGTGCTGCTCGCGCCGATCGGATTCATCGCCTTCCAGCTCTATGTCGATGCGACGGCCGACGAGAGTCGGGCCTGGTTCCGCGTGCAGAGCGAAGCCTGGTCGGAAGGAACGAGCTTCGGCGCCACCGCGGTCCAGAACACCCTCGGCTTCCTGACCAGTCCGCTGTCGTCCACCTCCGACGCGTTGACCGTGTTGTCCCTCGCGGTTCTCGCGGTGATGGCATGGGCCGGCTGGAAACGACGGCTTCCACTCCCCTGGGTCGCCTTCAGCCTCGTCATCGTCGCGTTGATGCTGATCCCCGAAACGGTCACCGCTCGTCCCCGCTTCGTGTTCACCGCATTTCCCATGTTCATCGCGATCGCGGCATGGTGGCCGCAGCCGACGCGACGTTCGCCCTCCGAGCTCTCGGATGCGGGGACCAGCCTCGACGACGATCCGACGGATGTGATGAACGACGAGCTCAGCTGGCAGCGCCAGAGCTGGATCTTCACGATGATGCTGTGCGGTGCCGGGCTCGCCGTGTTGACGAACCTCTACGCGGTGTTCGGTGCCATCCCGTGATGCGCACGCTGGTCGTCGTCCCGACACACAACGAGGCGGACAACATCGCGGCGTTGCTCGATGGTGTCCTCGCGAGCGCACCCGATGCCGACGTCCTCGTCGTGGACGACGCGTCGACCGACAAGACCCGCGAGATCGTGCGCGAATGGTGCGCGCGCGAAACCCGGCTCCGACTCGTCGAACGCGACGAGAAACTGGGCCTCGGCAGCGCGTACGCCCACGCATTCACCATGGCCATGGACGAGGGGTACGACGCGGTCGTCGAGATCGATGCCGACCTCTCCCACGATCCTGTGGTCCTCCCGATGATGTTGGGACTCGCCGAATCGGGGATCGACGTCGTGATCGGATCGCGCTACGTCCCCGGCGGATCGGTCGTCGGCTGGCCGCACCGACGGACCTGGCTGTCGAGATGGGGCAACCGATACGCGGCGATCGCGCTCGGCCTGGCGATCAACGACGCGACAGCGGGCTATCGCGTCTATCGGACCGACACGCTCCGAGCGATCGATCTCGGTGAGGTTCGTTCGGAGGGCTACGGATTCCAGGTCGAGATGACCTACCGCGCCGTCGCCGCCGGATGCAGCATCGTCGAGATCCCGATCACGTTCCGCGACCGCGTGGCCGGGTCGTCGAAGATGAACGGCAACATCGTGCGTGAAGCGTTCGCACTCGTCACCTGGTGGGCGATCCGCGACGCGGTGACCCTTCGCCGCCGGCGTCGCGCCTACAACGTCGACTGAGGCCCGGGCCGCACGACCTCGAACCCGAAACAGCACGCTCGCGGTGCCGGGATCGAGCTCGACCGATCAGCCACAATCGTGAGATGTCCCACGGTCACTCTCACGCGCTTCCGACGTCGGCCGACGAGGACACCTCGAACCCGAGAGTACGCAAGGCGCTGTGGGCAACCGTCGGGGCGTGCACGGCGATCATCCTGCTGACGGTCGCAGTGCTCTGGCCCGACGGGACCTCGGAACGCACCGATCCTCTGGGACTCAGCGGCGAACCGGTGGCAGCGTCGGTGTCGAGCGTGGAGATCGAGCCATGCACCTTCGACGGGAGCCAGGAGTGTGAGCTCGTCACGCTGCGCGTCACGAGCGGCGAACGCGACGGCGAGACCTTCACCCTCGAGCAACCACCGGGGAGCGCCGTCGACGCCGGCGACGACATCCTCGTCGACATCCTCGCCCGCGAGGACGGAACCGAGCAGGCGGTGTTCTACGACTTCCAGCGAGAGACACCGCTGGTACTGCTCGCGGTGATCTTCTGCGCGGCCATCGTGCTCCTCGGCGGCTGGCGCGGGTTCGGCGCGCTCGCCGGACTGGCCGCAAGTCTCCTGATCATCGTGGTCTTCACGCTGCCGGCGCTGCTGGCCGGGTCGAACGCCGTCGCGGTGGCGTTGGCGAGTTCGGGAGCGATCGCGCTCGTTGCGCTCTTCCTCGCCCACGGACGCGGAACGGCGACCGCGGTTGCACTGCTGTCCACCTACGCGAGCCTCGCGTTGACCGCTGCCCTCGCTGCGGGGTTCGTCGCCGTGTCGAACCTCACCGGCCTGGGCGACGAGAACGTCGCATTCATCTCGGCCCTCGGAATCGAGATCGACCCTCGTGGTCTGCTTCTCGCCGGAATCGTGATCGGCGCGCTCGGCGTCCTCGACGACGTCACGGTGACCCAGGTGTCCGCCGTGTGGGAGCTCCGACGCGTCTCACCGGACGGAAGCTTCAGCGATCTCTATCGCAGCGCACTCCGCATCGGTCGGGACCACATCTCCTCCACCGTGAACACGCTGTTCCTCGCCTACGCCGGCGCCGCCCTCCCCCTCCTGCTGTTGTTCTCGGAGGCGGGGCAGGGCATCACCGACGTCGCCACCCGCGAGATCGTGGCCGTCGAGATCGTGCGCGCGCTCGTCGGATCGATCGGACTCGTCGCCTCCGTTCCGATCAGTACGGCGCTGGCTGCCTTCGTGCTGGTCGGCCCGGCGCACGATGAAGCATCGGAACAGCTGTCGACGGTGTGACCGAGCGGCGCACCGAGCGACGGTGCCCGGTCAGGAATCGACCGGGTGCTGGGTGATGTAGACGCTGTCGGAGGTGTCTGCATCGCCCGCGGTCGCCGAGTCCGCACCCAGGCACTCGGTCGCCTTCGTCGTGGCGAGGGGATCGCTTGCGAAGGTCGCGAGGTCGCCGATCGAGTGGAAGCCGCCAGCGGATTCGATCTGCTGACCGGGGGTGACGCTGCGTCCGTCAGGCAGAACGACCCGCTCGTCCTGCGCGTCCCACGTCGTGCCGGCCCGCCACACGATGAGGGGAAAGGTTGCGGGATCGCCCGACTCGTTCCCGAGCCACAGACACTCCTCGATGAGTTCCACACTGCCGATCGCCTCAGCCGTTTCGCCGATCCGGGAGGGAGCCGCATAGATCACCGGGCCGTCGTTGCCACCGTCGGGATCGACATGACGGACGTGGACACAGCCGTCGGGCCCGTATTCCGCCACGATGTCCAACGGTTGGTTGCCGTCGAGCACGACGGTCGTTTCGCAACTCGTGTCCGGTGCCTCGGAATCAGCCGAAGTTGCGACCGTGTCATCGGTCGACGCCGAGTCGTCGGAGACGCACCCGGTCGTCGGCACACAACTCCGTTGCCCGACGTCGAAGACGTACGTTCCGGCAACCACGTCGACCGGCATCACCTCCGACGTGAGCCGACCGGATCGCCGGGACGCGACCGGCGCGGCCACCGGCTGACACACGGGCGCACCGTCGGGGGTCGACACCAGGAGCACCGATTCCGACTCTCCTTCGAACACGTCTGGACCGGTCAGCCGCACGCGAACCGACGCGTCCCCGTCGACGCACTCGCGAGCGATGTCCGCGTCCGCCTCCGTGGACGTCGTGGACGGCGGGAGCGTCGACGAGACCGGCATCTCGGATGCCGACTGGGCCGTCGTGGGCCCCACGGCCGCCACCGTGCCACCCGGGTTCTCTCCACCTTCCGAGCTCGAACAGGCGGCCACGATCAGACCGAGGAAGACGGCGATCGGGATCCGGCGCATCGGCGTCGGACGCTACCCTCCGCGCCCGAAGCCGAAGCGACGCTCGAGACCAGCCGCGGTTTCTGCGATGCCCTTTCGACGGGGATCGCGATCGGTAGGATCCAGCGGTCATGTCGGACACCGGAAGCACACCACGCACCGTGGCCCGATTCGCCGAAGGACTGCTCGCAGCAGACCTGCCCCTGCTCGCGGACGACCGGCGACACGAGACCGTCGAGTTCATCGGACGTCGCGTCGGAGTGCTCCCCTCGATCACACGATTCGGTGTACTGGCGATCGGTGCGGGCGTGGACACCGCCGGCATGATCGTCGGCCACCACCGGGTTCGTCGAGTGATCACCCGACTCCCGCTTCCACTGCTCGCCGAGTACCCGCGTCTCGTCCGTTCGCTCGGCTATGCGTACATCTGGGAGACCTGGCCCGACACCGATGTGAACGGCGCGAGCCGATGACGCGGGCGGTGCACCACGACTGCGACGTCCTGATCGTCGGCTCGGGGGCAGGCGGCGCCACCACAGCCGCGGTCCTCGCCGAGGCAGGCCACGACGTGCTCATCGTGGAAGAGGGGTCGTGGGTCGAGCAGGGCAGCACGGTGCCGTTCTCGCTCGATCAGATGGACAAGCAGTACCGGTCGGGCGGTGTGACCGTGGCGCTCGGTCTTCCGTCGATCGCCTACACCGAGGGCCGGTGCGCCGGCGGTGGCACCGAGGTCAACAGTGGCCTGTACTGGCGTCCGCCGGAAGCAACGCTCGAACTCTGGCGTACGAAGTACCAGATCCGCGATTTCGCCAGCTCCGACCTGCTCGACATCTGCGCGGAGGTCGAATCCGAGCTCAGCGTGCAGAAGGTGCCGGGCGAGCACACCGATGCGAGCGACATCCTCCGGCGTGGTGCCGACCGCCTCGGCTGGAGGAACGACGAGATCCCCCGCTGGATGACCTATCCGGAGGGCGCGGGTGCGACCGAAGGCCAGCGGCAGAGCATGACCCGTACCTACCTCCCGCGGGCGTTTGCCTCGGGTGCGCGCATCCTCTGCGATCATCGGCTCGACAAGATCACCCGATCGGGCCGACGCGCGACGGGGGCCGAACTCACCCACACCGTCGACGGCGAGAGCAGCGCCGTCACCGTGGCCTTCCGTGACGTCATCG
This sequence comes from Ilumatobacter nonamiensis YM16-303, assembly GCF_000350145.1. Lineage (GTDB taxonomy): Bacteria > Actinomycetota > Acidimicrobiia > Acidimicrobiales > Ilumatobacteraceae > Ilumatobacter_A > Ilumatobacter_A nonamiensis. The sequence continues at coordinate 6,914 of NZ_BAOL01000232.1, forward strand.
TGTGCGGCGGGGCGATCCAGACGCCGGCGATCCTGCAGCGGACGGGCCTCCGCCACCGCGTCGGACGCACCCTTGCGGTGCATCCGACGGTCAAGCTCGCAGCACGCTTCGACGACCCGGTGAACACCCCCGAGGACGTCTCGGTCTTCCAGGTCAAGCAGTTCGCTCCCAACATCTCGTTCGGCGGTTCCGCCAGCCATCCGGGACTCGTGGCGTTGGCGCTCACCGACAACTGGCGCGATTTCGGCTCCGCGGTCACGGCATGGCCCGAACTCGCGATCTACTACGCCGCGATCACGAGCGAGGGACGAGGGCTCGTCCAGGCCATTCCCGGCGTCCGCGACCCGCTCGTCACCTACCGCCTCACCAAGCGCGACCGGGATCTGCTCGGACAGGGCCTCGCCCGACTCGCGATGGTGATGCTCGAGGCCGGCGCCGAAGAGGTCTATCCCTCCTTCAAGCAGGCCCCGATCGTCCGCGACCGGGCCGATCTCGCCACGATGACCTCGATGTTCGCGGCGAGCAAGGCGAGCGTGATGACCGTCCACCTCTGCAGCACGGCGCCGATGGGAGATGACGAGCGCCGTTGCGCAACCGACAGTCACGGGCTGGTTCACGGCACCGACAACGTGTTCGTGAACGACGCCGCCCTGCTCCCCGAGGCACCGGGCGTCAACCCGCAGGCGTCCGTCATGGCGATCGCGATCCGCAATGCCCGCCGGTACTGCGACGAGCGAGCAGGATGAGTGAGCGGATGAACGACGACGCGGTCGCCCCGACGACCATCGATCCACCGGACCTGACCATCGTCACGGGTGCCGCCGGCTGGCTCGGCACCGGGCTGGTAACAGCGCTCACCGGCGCCGGGCACGCAGGTCCCTACCACCGCCCAGGGGCGGTACGCGGTCTGGTTCGCCCGGACGAGGACAGCCGCCATCTCCCGGAACAGGTCGAACTGGTGCGTGGCGACGTCACCGATCCGGATTCACTCGACGACCTGTTCGCCGGGCACTCGGGAACGGTCGACGTGATCCACACGGCGGGCGTGATACATCCCGCGACCTCGATGGACGAGTTCGACGAGGTCAACCACCGCGGTACGGCCAACGTCATGGACGCCGCTCACCGCCACGGCGTCCGCCGCGTCGTTCACGTCTCGTCGAACAGCCCGTTCGGAACGAATGGCGACCGCACCGATCGCTTCGGAAACGACGAGCCCTACCACCCGTACCTCGGCTACGGACGATCCAAGATGGACGCCGAACTCGCGGTGCTCCGCGCCGTCGATGCCGGCCTGAACGCGGTGATGGTTCGCCCTCCTTGGTTCTACGGCCCCCACCAGCCGGCGCGGCAGACGACCTTCTTCACGATGGTCAAGAACGGGCGCTTCCCGATTCTGGGCGATGGCGGGCAGATGCGCTCGATGACCTACATCGACAATCTCGTGCAAGGCATCGTGCGAGCGGAACTGACCGCGACCGACCCGGGCCAGGGCTGGTGGATCGCCGACGCCGAGCCGTACACGGTGAACGAGATCGTGGCGACCGTCGGCGATGCGCTGCGGGCCGAGGGGATCGAGGTCAAACCGAACCGCTTCCGCCTGCCCGACATCGCCGGAACCGTCGCCGAGAAGATCGACACGGTGGCCCAGGCCGCGGGCCGCTACATCACCCAGTTCCACGTGCTCGGCGAGATGAACAAGACGATCGCGGTCGACATCTCCGCCGCCCGACGGGACCTGGGCTACGAACCGCAGGTGGCCCTCCCGGAGGGAATGCGCAACAGCATCCGCTGGTGTCTCGATCAAGGGATCGAGCTGTGACCCGCTACCTCGTGACCGGTGGGAGCGGCTACTTCGGCGCGCTCGTCGTCGGCCGGCTCCACGCCGCGGGGCACGATGTTCGCGTCCTCGATCTGAACGACGCCGACGACCGTCCCGGCTCGGTCGAGTTCGTCCAGGGTGACGTGCGCGACCGGGCGGTGGTCCGCGACGCGGTCGACGGGATCGACGTCGTGCTCAACAACGTGGCGCAGGTACCACTCGCCAAGGACCACGAACTCCTGCGCACGGTCAACGTCGACGGGACCGTGAACCTGCTCCGCGCAGCTGCGGCGGCGGACGTGGACAAGGTGATCCACACGTCGTCGAGCGCGGTGTTCGGCGTTCCGAAGGCGAACCCGGTGATGCCCGCGACGGTGCCGTCGCCGATGGAGGCCTACGGGCACGCCAAGCTGGCTGCCGAGTGGGCATGTCTCGCTGCCGCGCAGGACGGTCTCGACGTGTCGATCGTGCGGCCGCGGACGATCCTCGGCCACGGCCGCCTGGGGATCTTCGGGATCCTGTTCGAGTGGATCGCCGACGGCAAGGATCCGATCGTGCTCGGCGATGGCACGAACCGGTACCAGTTCGTCCACTCCGACGACCTCGCGGACGTGTGCCTCCTCGCCGCCGGACACGAGGGTCCCGGCGTGTTCAACGTGGGCACCGACCGCTTCTCGACCATGCGCGACACGTTGCAGACGCTCTGTCGCCACGCCGGGACCGATGCGACGGTCCGATCCCTCCCGGCGGGTCCTGCGTCGGTCGCGATGAAGCTGACGGCCGGACTCGGGGTCACTCCGTTCGCCCCGTATCACTGGATGATGTACTCGAAGTCGATGTGGTTCGACATCGAGCACCTCCGGGACCAGCTGGGGTGGACGCCGAGTTGGTCGACCGATGCGATGTTCGCTCAGAGCTACGACTGGTTCGTGGCGAACCGAGCGGCGACCGACGACGCGTCGGCGTCGCACCATCGGCGCAGCTCGAAGCAGGGTGTCCTGAAGGTCGCCAAACGGCTGTCCGGTCTGCTCCCGCAGGCGGGGTGAACCGGCGATGAGCACGCTGAAGTCGGTGGGTTACGCAGTTCGCCGTCACCAGACGGCGCTGTCGGTCCTCGTCCTCGGTCTGCTCGCGTACGTTCCGTCGCTCACTGCGTCGCCCGGTCGGATGCCGGCGGACTCCAAGCTGTACGTGTACTTGAATCCCGGTCGATTCCTCGGCGACGCAACCACGACCTTCGACCCCCGCCAGTTCGCCGGATGGGTCCCCCACCAACACATCGCGTACCTCTGGCCGACCGGCCCGTGGTACTGGCTGTTCGAGACGATCGGAGTGCCCGACTGGGTGGCCCACCGGCTCTGGATCGGCACTCTGCTGCTGGCTGCCGGACTCGGCATGCGCTGGATGACCCGCGTGCTCGGATTCGCTCCGCTGGCCGCCCTCGTGGCGGCGCTCGTCTACCAGTTGTCGCCGTACATCCTCCCGTACATCTCCCGCACGTCGGTGCTCCTGCTGCCGTTCGCGGGCCTCGGCTGGATCGTCGGACTGACGGTGCTGGCGAGCCTGCGCGGTCGATGGCGATATCCGGCCGCGATCGCACTGGTGGTGCTCACGGTCGGGGCGGTCAACGCGACCGCGCTCGCCATGGTCATTCCGGCACCGGTGATCTGGCTCGTCCACGCGGCGTGGGGAGGAACGATCTCCTGGCACCGCGCGGTCGTCACGGCCGCGAAGACCGCCGTGCTCTGCCTCGGTGTGTCGCTCTGGTGGATCGCGATGCTCGTGATCCAGGGCCGCTACGGCGCCGATGTGCTCGCATACTCGGAGTCGCTCGAGTCGGTGTCGTTCACGTCCACGTCGACCGAGGTGACCCGTGGACTCGGCTACTGGTTGTTCTACGTCCGAGACGCCTACGCGGCGACGACGACCGCGTCGCTCGACCACCTCGTCTCCGGACGGACGATCGCCGCCGGATACGCGGTGATCGCCGTGGGGTTGGCCGGGCTGGTGTGCTTCCGCTGGCCGCATCGCCGTTTCGCGGCGCTGTTGTTCGGCGCTGGGGTGATCCTCGGCGTCGGCGTGCATCCGATCGACGATTCGTCACCCGTGATGTCGCTGCTGGTCGGCGACGGTGAGGGTGGCCTCGCACTGGCCTTGCGGAGCAGCACCCGGGCGGTTCCGGTGATGCTGCTCGGACTCGCACTCGGGACGGCTGCGTTCGTCACCCGAATCGGGTCGGTTCGCTTGCCGCGACGGGCGGGAGCCGCTGCCGGAGGGAACACCTCGACGATCCCGGCACGCGCGATCCGCGTCGGCGCCGCTGCAGCGATCGGTGCGTGCGCCGTGATCGCACTCCCCGCGCTCCGGTCGGGAGGATTCATCGACGAGGCACTCGAACGCGACCAGGACCCGCCCGATTCCTGGTTGGCCGCAGCAGCCGAACTCGACGACCGCCCGGAGGGGCACCGGGTCCTCCAGCTTCCGGGAACCGAGTTCGGGGCGTTCCAGTGGGGGTACACAGTCGACCAACCGCTTCCGGCACTCACGGAACGTGCGCTCGTCACGCGCGACCTGCTCCCGCTCGGGAGTCCGGCGGCGATGGACCTCGTCTTCGCCCTCGATGATCGCGTGCAGACCGACACGATCGAACCCGCGGCGGTGGCGGCCGTGTCACGGATGCTCGGAGTGGACACGATCTGGGTCTCGGGCGACGTGTCCTACGACCGCTTCCAGCTCGCGCGTCCCGAGGTGGTGACCGACGAGCTGTCGTCGCCGGCCGCCCTGGACGCCGGCCTCGTCGGTGCCACCTCGTTCGGCGAGCCGACGGTGATGGCCTCCCAGATTCCGATGATCGACAACCGCTCACTCGGCGACCCACGAATCGGCGAACCGATTGCACCGGTCACCCTGATCGACGTCGCCGACCCTGTGCCGACCGTGCGCGTGAAGGACGACGTGGTGATCCTCGCCGGCAGCGGCGACGGCATCATCGATGCAGCGGCGGCTGGTGTGATCGACGGAACCGAGGCCGTGATCTACGACGCCACCCTCGACGCGTCGAGCGACGGACTCCCACCCGATCTCGCCGATCAGCCGTTCCGCTACGTGATCACGGACTCGAACCGAGACCGGGCCCATCATTGGCGCAGCTCGCAGGACGTCACCGGCTTCACCGAGACGGACGACGACGCTTCCGACGTCCTGCGCTTCGAGAGCGGCGATCAACGGCTCCCCGTGTTCGACGATGCTTCCTCCGAGTCCGACTCGCCGGACTCCGATCGGCAGACGGTGTCGGTGCAGGTCGGCCCCGTCACGGCCGAGGCGAGTGGCTACGGCGAGACGTTCGCCTATCTCCCCGAGGTTCGTCCCGCGATGGCGATCGACGGCGATCCGTCCACCGCGTGGATCGTGGCAGACCGCGGCGCGGCGCGAGGCGAGTTCATCGAGTTGACGCTCGAAGCCGGGCAGTCCGCGGACCACATCGACCTGCTGCAGCCACCTGCCGGGCCCGGAGAGCGAACGATCACCGACGTCGTGATCGAGGTCGACGGCGGTGCTCCGACCGCCTTCCCGCTCGACGAGAGCTCACGAACGGGGACGGGCCAACGGGTCCCCGTCGACGAAGCGACCGAGACGATCCGGATCACGATCGCGCGCACCACCACACCACAACCTCCGATCGGCGAGGCCATCGGTGGCGTCGGGTTCGCAGAGATCGACCTCGGACTGGGGCCGACGACCGAGTTCATCCGGACCCCGATCGATGTGCTCGGACTCACCGCAGACGCCGACGGCACCGACATCGTGCTGACACGGTTGCGCACCGAACCAGCCGATCGTTGGCGGAACGACCCCGAACCAGCGCTGCGCCGTGAGGTGGAACTGAGCGCGCCGCTCGGCGAGGTCGGGGTCGATGTCACCCTGCGGCTCGACCGGCGTGCGGGCGATGCCGCGCTCGCCGAGTTGCTCGACGAACCCGTCGTTGCCTCGGATCACCTCGTCGGCGTCCCCACGGCGCGGGGCGCGGCCGCGTTCGACGGTGACGAAGCGACCGCGTGGATCACGCCCTTCGACCGCGGGGTCGGCGAACGCGTCACCCTGCTCGACTCCGGGTCCGCCACGGAGATGACCATCGTGCAGCCGTCCGGCGACCATTCCCCGATCACCGGCATCACCGTCACCGACGGGGCGGGCACGATCGACCTCGACCTGCCCGGAGCCCCCGCATCGGGAGACCGCGTCGAAACCACACTGAGGCTCCCTCGGCCCGTCGACCTGAGCGAGATCACCGTCGAGATCACGTCCGTCGATGCTCGGTTCGTGCAGAACCGCCGGTTCAACGAACCGACGCAACTCCCGACGGCGATCGCCGAGATCCGGTTCGACGGCCGCTCCCCCGCCGTGACGTCCGCCGAGACGCTGTCCGCCGACTGCGCCGACGAGCTCCTGTCGATCGACGGGGAGCGAATTCCGCTCAGCTTCGACATCGCAACCGCCGATGCCCTGGACGGACGGCCGATCCCGGCCTCCACATGCTCCGATTCGGTCGAACTCGATTCGGGATCCCACACCGTCGTGTCCGAGCCGGCTCGCACCACCGGGTTCGACGTCGATCGGGTCGTTCTGTCGACGACGTCCACCGAACCGACACCGGCCGCTTCCGCGGTCGATCCGACCGAAACCGTTCTGGTCGAGTCGTCGGACCGGACTCGCACGCTCGACGTGCCGCCGTGCCCCGACGGGTGCTGGGTGATCCTCGGTGAAGGATTCAACTCCGCGTGGAACGCCACTGCCGACGGCGAGGAGTTGGCGGGGCCGGTGCTGATCGACGGCAACGCGAACGGATGGTGGCTTCCGCCGACGACCGGGACCACACGAGTCGACATCGAGTGGCCGGTTCAACGCACACTCAACATCGCCTTCGCGCTCTCCGCGCTCGCCGCGGCGGCTTGTTTCCTGCTCATCGTCGTCGATCGACGTCGTTCGAGAGACGCCGTGCTGCTCCCGGTCGGTCCTGCAGCGCGGGCGTCGGTGACGCCGTCGCTCCGAGCGCTCGTCGTCTCTGCCGCCGTCACGGTCGCGGGAGCCGCGCTGTTCATCGACTGGGTGTGGGCCGTACCGGCAGCGATCGTCTGGTCGGCTGCGATCGCGCTCCGGCGAGGTTGGGCGCAACGCATCGTCGGTGTCGTGGGCGCGATGATCATCCTCTTCGGCGGTGTCGTCGTCACCGTCGTCGTGCGCCGGGAAGCGCCGTTCCCCGACGCGGGTTGGCCACTCCGGTTCGAGTGGCTGCACGGATGGACGTTGCTGGGCGTGATCCTCGTCGTCGGGGCAGCGCTGGCGGGCGACGGACGACGAACCGAAGAGACCCACGCCGACGAGGAGTCGGCCGTACACTCCGGCGCGACGTGACCGAGCACCCGAACACCGACCGCGGCGAGCGTGACACCGTCATGACGGGCAACGTCGACATCATCGAGCCCGTGGATGGGACACGCGTGTGGGAACGACCCGGCCCGCTCACCCTCGGCGGGATCGTCGCGCTGCCGCTCGTGATCGCCGCGATCGTGCTGGCGTTCCGGCCGTGGTTCCCCACGCTCGACATGGCGATGACCGAACTGCGCGTGCGCGACGTCGGTGGCCGGCAGACACCGCTGATCGGACTTCCCGGACGAATCGGCGACTTCCCGGACCAGGGAAGCCACCCGGGCCCCTGGAGTTTCTGGCTGATCCGACCGTTCCACCTGCTGAGCGGTGGACGCTCGTGGGGGATGGAACTCGGGAGCGCCGTCCTGAACAGCGCCGCAGCGATCGGAGCGGTCGTGGTCGCTGCGCGTGTCGTGCGCCGGATCGGGGCGGCGGCGAGACCGGTCCCCTCGGGCCACCTCGTCACGCTGGCAATCGCCGGGGCCGTCGCGCTGGCGATTCGCGGGTACGGGCTCTCGGTCCTCACCCACCCGTGGAATCCGTACTTTCCGCTGCTGCTGTGGATCGTCATCCTGCTGGCGACATGGGGGGTCCTGTGCGGTGAGCACCGGCTGGCCGTCGTCGTGGTCGGGGTCGGCACGATCGCGGCACAGACCCATGTCCCCTACCTCCTGCTCGCGATCGCGATGAGTTCTCTGGTGGTGGTGACGTTGGGTCGTCGTCGCGACGGGCGGTGGTTGATCGCGACGGTCGGGACGGCGGCGTTCCTCTGGCTGCCTGCGTTCGTCGACCAGATCCGCCGGGACCCGGGCAACATCTCGATGTTGATCGACCACTTCACGGGCGAGACCGACGAGGAGCCGATCGGGCTGGTGTCGGGGACCGGGGTCTTCCTGCGCCACCTCGACCTGCCGCGCGCTGGATTCGAGATGCTGCGCAACGACGCGGCATTTCTCGAAGTGTCCGGCACCACGGGCGGCGTCGCCATCGGCGGTCTGATCGTCTTCATCGCCTGGCTCGGGAGTGTGGCGTTCGCGGTACGTCACCGACACGCCGCGTTGATGCGACTGCACACGGTTCTCGCCGTCGCGCTCGCCGTCGGATGGTTCTCGATGGGCCGCATCTTCGGCAAGATCTGGTACTACCTGACGCTCTGGGCGTGGGGTACAGCGCTGCTCGTCGGTGTGTCGATCGCCTGGACGGTCGCCATCGTGGTCCGCACGGCGCTGGCCTCTCGCTCCGGCTCCTCCGACGACGCCACGACCGCAGTCCAGCGCAACGGCCTCCGGATCGGATGGGCCGTGCTGGCGATCCCGACGGTGCTCTCGCTCGCAGCCGCTCCCCAGCTACAGGTCCCCGAGGAGAACCTGTCGAGCGGGCTCGGCGGTGTGGTGGACGAGACCGAACAAGCGCTGCGCGAAGGCGTGGGCGACTCGATCGGCGAGGACGGGCGCTACGTGGTCTTCTGGCAAGACGTCAACTTCATCGGTGCCCAGGGATACGGATTGGTCAACGAACTCGAACGACGCGGACTCGACGTCGGCGTTCACGAGACCTGGCGTGTCCCGGTCACGCCGCAGCGGGTCTTGCCGCAGGGCACCTACGACGCCGAGGTGCACATCGTGTCGGGCGAGTACATCGACCAATGGCGCGAGCGGCCCGGCTATGTCGAGGTCGCGACCGAGGACCCTCGTACCGACGACGAGCGGGAGGAGTACGGCATGCTGCGCGAGCGCGTGCTCGAGCGCCTCGACGAGGTCGACCGATCGGACATCGCCGACATCATCGACGTCAACCTCTTCGGCGCATCGCTCGACCCGGATCTTCCCGACGACGTCGTCGAGGACCTCGAGCGGATGTTGGTGCTGACGGCCCCGGTGGCAGTGTTCATCGCCCCACCCGGCTCGACCTTCTGACCTGGCGTCCGACCGCCGAGTCTCCCGGGGACGGTCAGTCGATGGGCCGCATGTCGGTCAGATCGAGGGCGCGCCAGTCTTCGACGACGCGGTCGACCACGGCATTCAGTACGCCGGGAGCCGCATCGGGATCGACGTGAATGCCGTCGAGAGTGCGTACGGCCTCGCAGTCGTCGTCCGGACACAGCAGCTCATCCAGATCGAGCACATCGACATCGAGCGCGGCCGCTGCAGCGATCAGCGCTGATCGGACACACCCGACGCGTTCCAGGTGGTCGTCGGGGACGATGAACGTGACGCGGTGGCCGAATCGTGCCGGGATCGCGAGGATCGGACGCGTTCCCGCCGTGCGCAGGTATTCGACCCGGTCGGCGAGATCGGCAACGTACCAGTCGATCGAATCGCAGGGACCCTGCCAACGGCCATCGATGAAACGGTCCACCACCGGTGCCTGTCCGAGAACCAGCAACGCCACGTCGGCCTTCGAGGCGTTGGCCAACGTGGCGGGATAACTCGTCCGCCAGTCCTTGCAATCGGCGGGAACGACGAACTCGCCCCGGCGACGATCCCGTCCGAGGGGCAGGTCCACCATCCCGTCGCAGGCTTCCATCGCTCCGTTCAGGACGACGGCGTCGGAGCGAGAGAACGATGCCGCAGCATCACGGAGCAACCACGCGGGAACACTGTCCCCGAAGACGGCAACGGTGACGGGCGATGGCGGATCGGGATCCGTTCGGGCCTCGGGGGCGGCCGTGCGGGTCACCGGCGAGACGGACCCTGCCGCCGGACGAACGGGTCCGGCCACTGTCCGTTCGCTCCCGGGAACCGACCGGGTGGGGCCGACGAGCGCATCGCGGTCTGCTGCGGCGCGGGTGGACGCCGGCTCGACCGCGGCCGCGGTCGGGACCGGAGCATCCGTCGCCGGGGCGCGCTCCGGAACAGCCCGGGCGCCGTCCGTTGGACGCTGCGCCGCGCCCAACACGACTGGAGCGCCATCGGTGGGCGCCGGTTCCGAGACCAACAGCACCGCCCCGACCGTCACGGAGATCATCGCGCCGACGCTCACCGCGGTGACGACGATCGGCCGCGTGACGCGCCGAGAAAGTCGAATCGGTCGCTCCAGTACCAGGTACATCGCGATGGCGATCGCTGCGGTCACGAGGAGTCGCGCCGCCGCCAGCGACCAGCCGTCGGTTCCGAGTCGACGCTCGTCGAGCACCACGAAGACCGGCCAGTGAACGAGATAGACGCCGTAGCTGATTCGTCCCAGCGCCACGAGAGGGGCGATCGACAGCAGCGTTCGCGCTCGACCGTTCATCTGCAGCCCGGCGATCAGCGCAACACTCACCCACGCGAACACCACCAGGCCGCCCGAGTAGGCCCAGCCGCTGGATGATGGCGTGAGGATCGACGCCAGAATCACCACGGCAAGGGCCGGAATGCCGAGTCGGGCCCACCACCGGGGCCACCTCGCCGTGGTCGCGGTGGACATCCAGGTCGCGAGGATCGCACCCGCCAAAATCTCGGCCGCCCGAGTGTGGGTTGCGAGGTAGGTCACGTCCGGTGAGGCGAGGACGGCGGTCGTCGCCGACAACGCGAACATCGCGCACAGAGCGACGAGCAGGCCGCTGCGGCCCAGCCGCAGGACCTGCGTCAGCACCACGATGACGAGGGGCCATGCGAGGTAGAACTGCTCCTCGATGGCGAGCGACCAGAAGTGGGCGACCGGACTCGGGTCGGTGAACAGCTCGGCATAGGAATCGCCCGACGTGAGTTCTCGCCAGTTGAAGACGTTCCACGCCGCGGCGGTGATGTCGCCGCGGAGGTTCGCGGTGCTCGCCACGAGACCCGCCGCGGCAAGGAGGATGATCGCCGACAGGGTGGCGACGCTCGCCGGAACCAGGCGTTTGATCCGGCGGACGTAGAACCGTCCGAGGTCGATGCCGACGCGTCGAGTCGATGGTGTCGCGGACTCGCCGAGCAACAACGCGGTGATCAGGAACCCCGACAGCGTGAAGAACACCGACACACCCAGGTACCCGCCGCTGAGCAGGCCGACATCGAGGTGAAAGATCACGACGACCGTCACGGCGATCGCGCGTACTCCGTCGAGGGCCGGCTGGTACGAGAGCGCGAAGGGCGCGCGCGACTCATCGCGTTTCCCGCTCTCGATCAGCGAGTGCGTTGCGGCTGCGCCCGACCTACCCACGTTGTCCCGGAGCGAGACCATACTCGCCGCGGTGGACGGATACGCTCCCTGCCGTGCCGGAGAGGGAGGAGCAGCGCGACCCCCGCACCGCGTCCATGACGCCCCTCGAGCAGCAGCAGACCCAACTCGTCGATCCGGCGGCCCACACCTTCTGGCATCGGGTTCGCTTCGACCTCGTCGCCGCCGAGGTCCGGGACATCTCCGCCGGCAGCGTGCTCGACATCGGGGCCGGGTCCGGAATGCTCGGCGACTACGTCCGCGACCGGCTCGGTCCGGGCCACGGTGCCGGACCGGTCACGTACCGATTCGACGAATCCTCACCGATTCTCGACGACAACCTGGGCCGCCACTTCGGCGACGCAGCGCGTTTCGGCTCGGACGAGCGCGTGCCGTCCACGACGGTCGCCGCCCTTCTCGACGTGATCGAGCACATCGAGGACGACGTCGCAGCGCTGCGGTCCTGGCGGGACCGGATGGAGCCGGGGGCCCGGCTGGTCGTCACCGTCCCGGCGCTGCAGTGGGCGTTCTCGGAGTGGGACACCGAACTCGGTCACTACCGGCGGTACTCCCGCCCCCGGATGCGGAGCACCCTGGAGGCAGCCGGCTTCCACGTCCGGCGGTGTGACTACCTGTTTCCCGAGATGCTGCCGCTCGTGGTCAAGCGAAAGTTCCTGCCGGACTCGGATGGCGACGTGGACATGCCGCGCTTGAGCGAGCGGGTGAACCGCTTCGGCTACGCGATCAGCTCGGCCAGCGCACGACTCCGCCGCGCGTGGCCGGCGGGCACGTCGGTGGTGGCCGTGGCCGAGGCGACAGGATGACCGTGGCACCCCGTCGTCGGTGCTGGGTCGTCAGCCCGATGTTCTACGACACGAAGTCGTATCGACGTGTACACGACGAGACGCTGGCGGCGTGCGCCGGCGTCGGTCTCGAACTCGTCTTCATGGTGGTCGACGACTCCGCCGGGACCGACGAGGACGTCAACGGGCTGGCGGATCTGACTGACGTCGAAGTCGTCACAGCGCCGTTCAACCTGGGCCACCAGCGCGCCATCGTCCACGGGCTGCGCCTCCTCGCCGACCGCGTCGGCGACGATGATCTCGTCGTCACGATGGACTCCGACGGCGAGGATCAGCCGAGCGATGTTCCCCGCCTTCTCGCCGCGATCGACAGCGATCACAGCTCCCTCGCCCTCGCTCGACGGACCCAACGATCCGAATCGTGGTCGTTCCGTGTCATGTACACCGTGTACCGATTCGTGTTTCGACTGTTGACGGGAACGACGGTTCGGAGCGGGAACTTCGCCGTCCAGCGCGGCGATTCCCTGCGCGCCACGATCGAGCATCCGACGTTCGACCTCTGCTACTCGTCGAGTCTGCTCGCGTTGCGACGCCCCACGACGATGGTGCCATGTGCTCGCGGCCGCCGCTTCGCCGGCACGTCGAGGATGAACGCGCAGTCGCTCATGGCGCACGGAGTCCGGATGCTGTTGCCGTTCGCCGAGCGGATCGCCGTGAGGGCGATGGCGCTCACCGCAGTGGCCGGTGGTGCGCTGGCCGTGCTGCTGCTGGTACTGGCACTCGGGATCGGATCCGGTTCCACGCTCCGGGTCCTCGTCGTCCTGACCGTCTTGGACGCGGTCACCTTCCTGGCTGCGCTCACGACGCTGGTGTCGCTGTTCGGCCGATTCGATCAGGGAAGTCGCACGAGGGAGCCGGGAGCGGCATGACGACGGCGGCTGACGCAGGGCTCGACGAGCAGACGGACCGGGAGTCGGTCACGGCCGCTCGTGAACCCTCCCGGAAGGTCCGCGTCGCGCTCACCGCGATCGTGATCGTTCCGTTCGTCACCGCCGTGGTGCGCGCGGTTCGCAACGACTGGTTTCCGATCGGGGACAACGCGCTGTTGTTCATCCGAACCCGCGACGTCTGGACCGACGATCATCCGTTCCTCGGGTCGTGGACATCGGCATCGTTGAGCGTCGGCGAGCACATGAACAATCCAGGGGCGATGTACGACTGGTTGGTCGCCCCGTTCGCCCACCTGTTCCCACCGGGCCCTGCGGCGGCCCTCGGCGTCGCCGCGATCAACATCGCGATGGTGTGCGTGATCTCCGCCGTCTCACACCGCGTCGGGGGTTGGTCGTTCCAACGCTGGGCGCTCCTCGCCACCGCATTGATGGCCTGGTCGATGGGAAGCGAGCTCCTCATCGACATCTTCCAGGCCAACGCGCTGATCTTCTCGTTCTCGGCCCTGTTGATCGTCGCGATCGGGATCGCGTCGGGCGACGACGGGCTGCTGCCACTGGCCGCGGTGATCTCGACACTGCTCCTTCAGACCCACATCTCCTACGCCTACATCTTCGTGTTCATCGTGGTCGGCGTCGTCGGTGTCCGCGTGTGGCTTCGTCGCGAGATCGAATCGCCACATTGGCGGCGCTCGGCGATCGTGACGACGGCGGTCCTCGTCGTGCTGTGGGCCCCGTCGTTCTGGGAGCAGTTCTTCGGTCCGGGCAAGGGCAACATGTCGCGCCTGCTCGGAAACTCCTCGGGCGGGGATTTCTCCCTCGGTCTCAGCGACGCCACCAGAATCATCGGCAGCCTCGGAGTTCGCCCACCATTCTGGGGACGGTCCGGATTCACGACGACCGTGGAGGGAACCAGAATCACCGAGACCCCGGACGGTCCGAGTCTCGAGATCGCCGGTCTGTTGCCGCTGGGCGTCGCGAGTCTGGGAATCGCTGCGCTCGCGATCGTTCTCGTCGCATTGACCATCGTGGCGCGTCGGGCCCGTCGCCGGACCCAGGCAGCGGGCGGAGTGGTCGCGCTGGTGGTCCTGCTCGGATCCATCCTCGCCCTCAGTCGGCTCACCATCGGCTCCGTCGGCCTGTCCCCGCATCACGTTCGCTGGGCTTGGCCGCTCCTGGCATTCGTCCACCTCGTCATCGTCTGGCTCGGTATCGCTGCATGGCGGGGACACCGGTCGAGTGAAACCGTTCGAATGCGCCAGGTGATCGAGCGGACCATCGACGCCGCGGTGTTCGTCCTGATCGGGCTCGTCTCGCTGCTGAACGTTCCGTTCCTCGCCCAGCCCTCCGGCCCGACTGCCGACCACATCTTCATGCCCACGATGAGTCGGATCGAGCCCCAGCTCGAACAGCTGGACGGCTTCGATCCGGTGCTCTACGACGTCTCCACGTTGCGCGTTTTCGAGCCCTACAGCTCGACCATGATGATGTGGCTCCAGGAGCAGGGAATCGAGCTCCGGGTCGACGACGAGGTGATGATCCGACAGCTCGGTGAGGCGCGACGCGCCGACGGTTCCGAACCCACACGAATGTTCCAACTCGAAGGTGTCGCCGCCCAGACCTACGACGGAACTGCGTGCCTCCTCGCCGAAGCAAACCTGCTCACTCCCGACGACGATGCGTTCGTGCGGGAGCTGCTCTCCTCTGCCACCGCTGGCCTCGCGGAGTCGACCCAGATGAGTCCGGACGACGCATTCGATGCACTGGTACGACGGGAGGTCAGCGTCTTCGAGTCACACGAGCAGGAGCTCATCGACACGTGGATCGACACGACGTTCGCGCTGTTCGTCGAGGGCGACATCTGCCGATCCCTTCCCGCGTGACCGACCGCGCGACCGCTAGCGTCCCTCTCCGCATGGGCACGGACCGGAACCGGCGACCCCGACGTCGGCAACGCCCGTCACCCACCCGCGAACAGTTTCTCGATTTCATCGCGGTCGTCGTCGCGATCGTGCCCGTGGCGATCGCCGCCGTGCGCGCCGCGGCCGGCCCCTGGGTTCCCATCGGCGACGACGCGTACTTCACGGCGCGGTCCCTCGACGTCGGCACCGCCGATCACCCACTGCTGGGGGCGTGGTCGGCGGGATCACTTGCCGTCGACACACCGGTGAACAACCTCGGCCCGATGCAGCTCGACCTGCTCGCCCCGTTCACGCGGTTCACGCCGATGGGAGGCACCGCCGTCGGGGTGGCGTGCGTACACATCGCCGCCATCATCACGATTGCGTGGCTGGTGCGGCGGATCGCGGGTCGTCGCTACATCGTGCCGGCGATGGCAGCGGTGTCGGTACTGGCGTGGTCGATGGGGTCGGAGATGTTGATCACGCCGCAGCAGCACCAATACCTCGTGCTTCCGTACCTGTGCGTCATGGTCGCAGCGTGGGCGGTGACGTGCGGGGATCGATGGGCACTCGTCCCGGCGGTGGTCTTCGGGAGTCTCGCCGCGCAGACGCACCTCACCTACCCGGTGCTCCTGGCGGCACTGGCGCTGCCGATGATCGTCGGACAGGTTCTCTCGTTCCGTCGTGATGGCTTCGCGGCCGCCGAGACGTCGCTCGCGCCGTTCGTGGTGAGTGGCGTCGTCGCCGCCGTGCTGTGGACGCAGAGCGCGATCGACCAGTTCTTCGTGTGGGGCAACTTCGGCGATGTGCTCACGGCTGATGGGGACTCGCCGACCTCGTCCCTCTCGACAGCCGTTCGGATCGTCGCCGACGTCGTCGCTGCACCCACGCGCTTCCTCCGTCCTGGATTCGGCGGATTCAATCCGGCAGAGTCGATCGGGAGCAACGCCGAGGTCGCGGTGTTGGTCGTGATCTTCGGCATCGTGCTCGGGGGCTTCGTGATTGCCCTCCGCCGGCAACACCGCGTCGCCGCGGCGGGACTGGCGGTCGCGACGGTCACCCTGCCAGCCGCCGTACTGAACGCATCGATGCTCCCGGTCAGCGCCAACCTCGGCTTGCTGGCAACCAACTACCGCTGGCTCTGGGCGATCGTTGCCTACCTCCTGCTCGGCAGCTTCTGTCTGGTCATGCGGATCGCGCCTCGGCTGTCGGCTGCCCACGGCGCCCCGGTGGTCACCGGAGGGCTCGCCGTGCTTCTCGTGCTCACCGCCGTCCTGAATGTGCCGCGATCGGTCCAGGTCTTCGATCCTGAGACCTATCTCAGCAATCAGGGAGCGACGCAGGCGATGCTGAGACAGCTCGAGTCCGCTCCGATCGATGGACCCGTGATCATCGACCAGGATTCGATGTACCTCGGACACCCGTACACCTATCCGATCCTGATCATGCTCACCGAGCGTGGTATCGACTACCGCTTCGAAGCGCCACTCCAGGCACGCCGGTTCGGCGACGCGCGCGTTGCCGACGGCAGCGAGACCCAGCGGTTGGAGCTGGTGTTCGGGGACACGGCCGAACAACGGCGTTTCGCACCCGACACCGTGGCGTTCGTCGACGGTCCCCCACCGGCCGCGGTGACGCTCGTCGACCGATCCGACCCGAGCTGAGAACGACGACGGTTCGAGCGGTCAGGTCCGTGGTGGACCGAGGAACACCGATGTCTCCTGTCCGAGACGGATCATGAGCGCGCTCATCTCCCTGGCATCGGGGCTGATCCGCAGGTCGACGTTGAGTCCGAACAGGTTGTCGTCGACCTCGGGAACCAGGTCGTCGAGACCGCTCGCCTCCAGTTCCGCGATCAACTCGAGTCGGAGCGAGTCGAACTGCGCGCGTTCCTCGGCGTCGCGTGGGTCGACGGTCGCAATCTCGCGGTAGCGGTCGTCCGAGCGCCACTCCGGCACGAATCCACCGGTCGCGAACAGGATCATCTGATCGGCTGTGCCGTCGGCGACCGTTCTCGACGAGGTCATCGGAACCCGCCAGAACTCTGTGCCACCCACGTCGAACCCCGCTCGTCGGAGTTCGCTGACCAGACCGAACGCCTGACTTCCGAAGAAGTACGCATCGTCCCACTCGACGACGTAGGTCTGCGCCGGATCCAGTGCCGCAGCCGTCGGTTCGACCAGCTCCGCCAGCGTCTCGCCGAGGTACTCCTCCGGATGGTCCACGTCCGTTGCGAGCACCACCGAGCCGATCGTCGAGATTCCCGCCGCGACCGTCGCCGCGATCGTCAGATTCTGCCGGGAGAGGCGCTCAGCGACGAGCGATCCGGGCAGGCGCGACCGAATCCAGACGACCGCGGTCCAGAGCACGGCGACGATCACCAACGTCGACGTGATCCAGGCCCACAGTGTGAGGTAGAACCAGCGCTGGCCGAAGATGCGCGCCATCGACACGGTGGTGAGCGCCAGCGTGACGCCGATGACCGCATGGAGCGCGACGAGCGAGCGGTGTCGCAACGACACGGCGACCACCGCCGCGACCACCCAGACCGACAACAACAACACTCCGGGCCAGATCGGGCCGTCCGCGGCAAAACCCGATCGGACGAACCGCTCCGATCCGGTGACCAGATCGAGGTGGGCACCGACGAAGTCGAGATGGCGCAGCATCAATCGAATCCCCGCGGCGAACCCGATGGGCTGCTCGTCGGGAGCGCCGAAATGATCGAGAAGTTGCGTGATGTTCCCCGGATCGCGTCTGATCTGGTCGGCGAGCGGCCCCAACCACAGCAGGGCGAACGCGACGACCGTCCAGAGCACGATCCGTGGAGGGCCTGCCTCGTCACCCGATCGCGCTCGCCACCACCGCAGGAGCACGACACCGGCCGAGATCAGACCGAGGCCACCGGCCATGAGCAGGTACGGGATGTGTGTCTGGGCCGCGAACGATGCTGCCACCACCAGCGGAAGCAGCATCAGATCGTCGCCGGAGAAGACCGACCACACCGCCAAGAGGATCACGAGCCAAGCCAGCAACGGCATGTACGGGTTCCAGGGCTGGGTGAGCACCGACAGGCCGAACCCGCGGATCGAGATGGCGATGATCAGCGCCACCAGGGCGATCCCCGGGCGCCCCAGGCGACGGTGGCCGATCCAGAGTGCACATGCGATCCAGCCGAGTGCGATCGACACGGTCGCTGCCTCCATCGCCCACGCCGAACTCCCGAAGATCCGGTAGCCAGGAGCAAGGAGCCAGAAGCTCAACGGTCCTGGATGACTCCCCTGGTCGGGCAGCTCGCCGATTCGGCCGGGGAGCCCGATCAAGGGCGTCTGTCGTGTCCCGACGTCCTGGACCCGGAACTCCGTCATCGCCAGGTCGAGGACGGGGTACCACCGACGCTGGGCGAGGGCGACGACGGCGACCAGCAACGGCAACGCCACCGTCAGGGTCGCGACGATGATCAGCGTTCGGTCGGACAGACCGCGAAGGCGTCGCATGGTGGAGAAATCAGCGTCGGCGCAGACGTCGGAACCGGTCGCCGATTCCCCAACGGGTGACCAGCAGCATCGACTCCACGATGATCCGACCCGACATCTTCGACTTGCCCAGGGTGCGATCGCGGAAGATGATCGGTGACTCGACGATGACCGCGTCGTTCCGCGCGAGGCGTCGAACGAGTTCGGTCATGAAGGCGTAGCCCTCCGCAGAGGTCGACGTGGGGTCGATCGCACGCAGCGCACTCGCCCGGTAGGCGCGGTATCCGCCGGTGCAGTCACGCGCCGGGACACCGAGGATCGAGCGCGTGTACGCGTTGCCCCACTTCGACAACAGCTGTCGTCGGACCGGCCAATCGGTCGTACCTCCACCGGTCACGTACCGAGAGCCGATCACGAGGTCGGCGCCGTCGGCGATCAGCTCGAGGAACTCGGGAATCCGATCGGGATCGTGCGACAGGTCGGCGTCCATCGTGATCACGACGTCGTACCCGGTCTGGTTCGAACCGCTCAGGACATGGGCGAAACCGTCGCGGTACGCGCTTCCGAGTCCCCGTTTGCCGGGTCGCGACAACAAGGTGATCCGGCCCAGTTCGGCGTCGAGCTCGCGGGCCAGGTCGCCCGTCCCGTCGGGACTGTCGTCGTCGACCACCAGTACATCGGTGTCGGGGGCCGACTTGCGGACGGAACGCAGGAAGCGTTCGATGTTCTCTGCTTCGTTGTACGTCGGAAGCACGACCACGCTACGCATGCGGGACCGGATCCTAGTGGCGGATCAGCCAACGTTCGGGACGCTCCCTCCGTGCCATCGCGTGCCATCGGGTGTCAGACACAGGATGGTTCCGTGCCATCGGGTGTCTGACAC
>NZ_BAOL01000231.1 GCF_000350145.1 Ilumatobacter nonamiensis YM16-303
TGCTCGACCTCATCCAGGAGGGCAACCTCGGCCTCGAGCACGCCGTCGACAAGTTCGACTGGCGCCGTGGCTTCAAGTTCTCCACCTACGCAACGTTCTGGATCCGCCAGGCCATCGGTCGTGCGCTGGACCAGAAGGCCAGCCTCATCCGCATCCCGGGTGACCGCTCCGCCAGCCTCCGTGCGGCGCTGCGCCAGGCCAGCGGCGACGGTGAGACTCTCGACCAGCAGAACGCCGAGCTGCACCGTCTGACCACCCCGGTCAGCCTCGACAAGACCGTCGGCGACGACGGCGATGCCACCCTCGGCGACCTGATGGCCAATGGCGACACCACGCCGGAGGACGCCGTCATGGCCCTCGTCGAGAGCGATCTGCTCGACGAACTGCTCGACACGCTCGACGCCCGGGCCCGCTTCGCCGTCGAAGCACGCTTCGGCCTGGTCGACGGTGAGCGCAAGAGCTTCCGCGAAGTCGGCGAGCAGCTGGGCGTCACCGCCGAGGCCGCCCGTCGCCTCGTCAGCCGGGCAGTCGCCGGGCTGCGTGACGACGCCGAGCGCATCCTCGCCGTCTGAGTCGCCGGGCCACGGCCCACGCTGAACCGAGAACACACCCGAAGCCGCCGGAGGAATCAGGCGGCTTCGGTCGTTTTCGAGCCCGATAGCGTGGCCGACATGAGTCGTGAGCAGTGGTCGCCGTCCTCGTGGAAAGAGCATCGGGTCGGCCAGCAACCCCGGTGGCCCGATCCCGGCGCGCTGGAGCAGTCGCTGAAGACGGTGTCGGAGATGCCGCCGCTGATCTTCGCGGAGGAGGCCCGTTCGCTGCAGAGCCACCTCGGCCAGGTCGCTGCGGGCAACGCGTTCCTGCTCCAAGCCGGTGACTGCGCCGAGAGCTTCGAGGAGTTCTCCGCCGACAACATCCGCGAGAAGCTGCGCGTCATCCTCCAGATGGCGATCATCCTCACCTACTCGGTCGGGGTGCCCACCGTGAAGGTCGGGCGGATGGCCGGCCAGTTCGCCAAGCCGCGTTCGTCGGACATGGAGAAGATCGGCGACGAGGAGATTCCGTCGTTCCGCGGCCACATCGTGAACGACCCGACATCGACCGGCGCGGCGCGCATGCCCAACCCGGAGCGTCTCGTTCAGGCCTACAACCAGTCGGCGTCGACGCTCAACCTGCTGCGGGCGTTCACGAAGGGTGGCTTCGCCGACCTCAGCCGGGTCCACGCGTGGACGCAGGAGTTCGTCGCCGCGAGCCCCGCTGGTCAGCGCTACGAGCAACTCGCGTCCGAGATCGACCGCGCCCTGTCGTTCATGCGGGCCTGTGGAATCGAGACCGAACAGAACGCGAGCCTGTCCGAGGTCGACGTGTTCACGTCGCACGAAGCACTGATCCTCGGGTACGAAGAGGCACTCACCCGCCGGGATTCGCTGACCGGATCCTGGTACGACTGCTCGGCGCACATGCTGTGGATCGGCGAACGCACCCGCGATCTCGACGGCGCCCACGTCGAGTTCCTGCGCGGCGTCGACAACCCGATCGGCTGCAAGGTCGGCCCGTCCACCACTGCCGACTACCTCATCGAACTGTGCGAGGTCCTCAACCCCTCGCGCATCCCGGGTCGGCTCACGCTGATCACCCGCATGGGTGCCGACAAGATCGAGGACGGTCTCCGCCCCCTGCTGCGGGCAGTCACCGACTCCGGACATCCGGTGGTGTGGGCGTGCGACCCGATGCACGGCAACACGTTCACCTCCGACAGCGGCCGCAAGACCAGGGCGTTCGACGACATCGTCGCCGAGATCGGAGGTTTCGTCCGGGCTCACCGTGCCGAGGGAACCTGGCCCGGGGGCATCCACGTCGAGTTGACCGGCGACGACGTCACCGAGTGTCTCGGGGGCGCCGAGGAGTTGAGCGACAGCCAACTCGACGACCGCTACCAAACGGTCTGCGATCCGCGTCTCAACGGGCGACAGAGCGTCGACCTGGCGTTCCGAGTCGCCGAACTCATTCGCGATTTCACCTGATCCGGCATCGGCGGCGACCATGACCCGGGCACTCGAACTCACCGCCGAGTGGCCCGTGCCAACCGTTGCTGCTGCCGTCATCGATCGCGGGCACGTCGTCGACCGGGTCGGCCCGACCGACCACCAGTTCCGACTCGCGTCGATCGGCAAGACGATCACCGCGTGGGCATGTCTGCTCGGTGTCGAGGAGGGCATCGTCTCGCTCGACGATCCGGTCGGACCGGACGACGGCCACGAACGAACCCTGCGCCACCTCCTCTCGCACGCCGGCGGCTACGGCTTCGATGCCGACGACCCGATCAAGGCTCCGGAGCAGCGACGGATCTACGGCAACGCGGGGATCAACGTCGCGGCCGAGCACCTCGCCTCCGCAGCCGCGATGTCGTTCGAGGAGTATCTGCGACTGGGACTGCTCGAACCACTCGGCATGACGTCGACCGAGTTGCGCGGACCTCCCGCCGACTCGATGTGGTCGACCGTCGACGATCTCGCCCGATTCGTCGCCGAGGTCACCGACCCCGTGCTCCTCTCCGCTGACACCGCGGCGATGGCGATCCGTCCGCACTTCCCGACGTTGGGAGGTATCGTTCCGGGCGTGGGTCGTTTCGACACGTGCCCCTGGGGATTGGGCTTCGAGATACGTGGGGACAAGGATCCTCACTGGACCGGTTCGCGCAACACGTCGGCGACCTACGGTCACTTCGGCGGTGCCGGGACGATGATGTGGATCGATCCGGGACACGACGACCTGGGGATCGTCGCCCTGACGGATCACGACTTCGACAAGTGGGCGATGCACGCGTGGCCCCAGATCTCCGATGCCGTGATCGAGGAGTTCGCCGGGGCGAGCTGATGACCGACACGCACGGCTTCCAACACGGCGATCGCATCCGCTATGCGACGCAGGACGAAGACGGTTTTCCGCTCGTTCGGTACGGATTCGTGGGCGGCGTGACGGACGACAACGGTCCGGTGGTGATCATGCTCGACGGGGAACTCGGCGGCGACGTCGTCGACCTCGACAAGATCGAACCGGTCCACATCTGCAACGTGACGCTCAAGCTCGACGGCCGCGACCTCCTCGACGATCTCACGCTCCGCTCCGGCCTCGTCAGCCTCTGGGAAGCCGAAGCCGAGGACGCCGGTCTCCAGATCGGCGCGATCCACCCGATCGTCGGCCGCGGCCGTTCGGACGACGGTGACGACGGCTGCGAGCTCGCCGAACTCACCGCCGCAGGCGACCAGTACCTCCTGCGCGCCGTGCGCTGCAAGAGCGAGGACGCCATCCTCATCCACTGCACTCGCCCCCACCCCTGGACCCTCTGACCAGGCTCGTGCCATCGGGTGTCAGACACCCGATGGCAC
>NZ_BAOL01000230.1 GCF_000350145.1 Ilumatobacter nonamiensis YM16-303
GCGCTCCGTGCGCGAACTGTTCACGAGAACGATGGTTCAGGTGGGGTCGGTGCGGGAGCGGAGGCGGTCGACGACGGAACGGGCCCGGGACGTGACCGACCGTGGGTGGTGCACGACTCCTGCCCGCCGGGCGAGTACGTCGTTGAGTTCCGCTCCGACGAGCAGGACGGCGCTCAGCAGATACATCAGCGTGAGCGCCAACAGCACGGCACCGACGCTGGTCTGGATGTTGTTGCCGTTCGGAACGAAGCGGACATAGATCGCGAACCCCTGCGTCGCGAGCACCCACCCGATCGCGGTGAACGCGGCTCCCGGCACGTCGTAGCGCCACGGCGTCTTGTGATTCGGTCCGATGTGGAACAGCGTTGCCGCCCAGAGCCCGAGACCCACGACGATCGAGGGTCCGGTGAGCCATCGTGAGACGCCAGACAGGGCCAGCGACGGGAGAATCGCGAGGAACGTCGCTCCCGCTGCGACGATCACGAGGGTGCCGATCCCGAGGCCGATCGCGACGATGCGGACGTACCAGAACGGCCGACCATCTTCGACCTCGTAGGCGATGTCGAGCGCCCGGATCAGCCCGGCGAACGCCCGCGACAGCGTGAACAAGGCGACGAGCATCGCGATCGTGGCGAGGCCGCGGCTCGGTGTGTCGAACAGTTCGCGCACCGTCTCGAGCAGCGTGTCGTTGTCCGGAAAGGTGGTCTCGACGTAGTTCTCGACCTCGCTCTGGACGTCGTCGGCCACCGAGGTCTCCACCACCGACTCCAGCGATCCGAGCGCACTGACCAGCGCGAGCGCAGCGG
This sequence comes from Ilumatobacter nonamiensis YM16-303, assembly GCF_000350145.1. Taxonomy (GTDB): domain Bacteria; phylum Actinomycetota; class Acidimicrobiia; order Acidimicrobiales; family Ilumatobacteraceae; genus Ilumatobacter_A; species Ilumatobacter_A nonamiensis. The sequence continues at coordinate 807 of NZ_BAOL01000230.1, forward strand.
CGGGGATCGACAGGATGGTCCAGAACGTGATGGCCGCCGCCAGGTCGCCGAGTCCGTCACTGCGGACTTCGTCGAGGACGTCTCGCGTCAGTCTCCAGAGCCAACGGGCGAGCGGTCGGGGACGCCACGGGGGCGTCGGAGAGCGAACGTCGAAATCCATGACTCGCTCCGAGGGTAGGGGTTGCGGCATGGAAGCCAGGCGGCTCACGTGCAACAGTGCACACTGAAGGTGCCGAGCAGGAAAGGAGTGTCCCATGTCTGATGAGCGGTCGTCGTCGCCGCCAGCTCCCCTGAACGCCGACGAGATCGCCGAGATCGTCATGGGCCTGCCCGACTCGGTGTTGCTGGTCGACCCGCGCCTTCACGTGCTCTGGGCCAATCCGAGTGCCGAGCGCCTGTTCGGCGTGGCGCTCGCCGATTCGGGTGGAATGAGCGGGCTCGATCTGATTCATCCCGACGACCTCGAAGCGACCGTCCTGTCGATGTCGAGCGTGTGGTCGAAGAAGGTCGGGTCGCCGATCGAGGTCCGATTGCGCGCCGCGGCGGGCTGGCGACTCGTCGAGGTGGTCGGGGTTCCGGCAGGCGACAATCTCGTGTTGAGCATCCGTGACCTGACGGAGCGCCGCCGGTGGGAGGTTGCCCACGACGCCGATGCCCGGTTCCGGTCGCTGATGCACAACGCGGCGATGTTGAAGCTCCTCGTCGATGCGTCTGGCGTCGTGCAGGGCTCGTCGGCCGCGATCACGCGTCTGCTCGGGCACGACCAGGCGTGGCTCGAAGGACGAGGACTTGTCGAACTCATCGATGAGTCCGACGTCGACAGCTGGAACGACGCGCTGACCGAGGTCTCCGGTGATGGGGTCGAGAGTGGTTCGTCCGTCTCGCTGGACCTCGTCTTCGTCCGACGTGACGGGACGAGGGCGCCGTTCGCGGTCACCGTCAAGAACCTGCTCGACGACCCGACGGTCGAGAGTCTCGTCGTGTCCGGACACGACATCACGGACCGTCTTGCCGCCGAACGTGCGCTCCGCTCTGCGAACTCGGTACTCGCAGCAACGCTGGAATCCACGGCCGACGGCATCGTGGTCGCCGACCAGCACGGCCACATCCGAGCCTTCAATCAGCGGTTCGTCGAGATCTGGGGAATTCCACCTGACGTACTCGAGGGTCGTGACGGCGGTGCCGCCCTGGAACACGCGCTCGCTCAGCTGCGCGACCCCTCGGCCTTCACGAGGAACGTCGATCGGCCCGCAGTCGATGCCGAGAGTCGCGACGTGCTCGAGTTCGAGGACGGACGCACCGTCGAGTCCCACTCGCTCCCACAACGCATCGACCACGACGTGGTGGGACGCGTGTGGAGCTTCCGCGACGTCACACGGGACCGTGCGTTGCGCGAAGAACTGACCCGCCTCGCGTTCCACGACGATCTCACCGGTCTCGCCAATCAAGCGCTGTTCCGCGAACGAGTCGACCAGGCGCTGAAGAAGGTCGAACGGACCGGAGGCGCGGTGGCGGTCCTCTTCATCGATCTCGACAAGTTCAAGATCGTCAACGACAGTCTGGGCCACCTCGTCGGCGACAGGCTGTTGGTCGCCATGAGCGACCGGCTCGTGACGTGTCTGCGGTCGCAGGACACCGCGGCCCGTCTCGGTGGCGACGAGTTCGCCGTCCTGATCGAGGACCTGTCGGACGAGACCCAGGCAACCACCGTTGCCGACCGCATCGTGACGGCGCTGCGGGAGCCGGTCGTGCTCGGGTCGCGTTCGGTCGCCGTGACCGCCAGTGTCGGCGTGGCGTTCGGTCGCTCGGACACCGAGCTCGATGGCAGTGCCCTGCTCCGCAACGCCGACCTCGCGATGTACACGGCCAAGGGTGGCGGCAGAAGTTGCTACCGCGTGTTCCACCCGGACATGCACGCCGCCGCTGTGGAACGCCTCGAGGTGGCGGTGCATCTGCGCGGTGCTGCCGGTCGAGGCGAACTGGTCGTGCAGTATCAGCCGATCTTCGAGACGGGATCGCAACGGATCGCTGCGGTCGAGGCGCTCGTGCGATGGGATCACCCCGGGCGAGGAATGCTCGAACCGTCGTCATTCATCCCGCTCGCCGAGGAGAGCGGGCTCATCGACGAGATCGGCGACCACGTTCTCGCGCAGTCGCTTCGCCAGGTGGCACGGTGGGCGGCCGACCTCGGATCGGACACGCCGGCCGTCACCGTCAACCTGTCACCGCATCAACTGCTCGACCGCCGGTTGGCCGGACGCGTCACCGAGCACCTGAGCCAGACCGGTGTGTCGGCAGACCGCCTGGTTTTCGAGATCACGGAGGACGCGCTCATGGCCGACCCCGAGGGTGCTGCGGTGAACCTTCGACGGCTCCGCGAAGTCGGTGTCCGGCTCGCGGTCGACGACTTCGGGACCGGCCATTCCTCGCTCAGCTATCTGGAGCGGTTCCCCGTCGACTTCTTGAAGATCGACGGTTCGTTCGTGAACAACATGCTCGTGCGGGAGGAATCGTCGATCGTGGAGGCCATCGTCCAACTCACGCGCACGTTGGGACTGGTCCCGGTCGCCGAGGGAGTGGAAAGCGAAGCGCAGGTCACCGCGCTGGAGGCCTTCGGATGCAATCTGGCGCAGGGCTACTTCCTGGCCCGCCCGCTCGATGCCGATGCGCTCCACGACCTCCTCGTCGCCAACCGTGCGGTGACCGGCAACTCGTGAACAGTTCGCGCACGGAGCG
>NZ_BAOL01000229.1 GCF_000350145.1 Ilumatobacter nonamiensis YM16-303
GAGGCCGAGCAGGATGTGCTCGGTGCCGATGTAGCTGTGGTTGAGCAGGCGTGCTTCCTCCTGCGCGAGGACGACGACCCGGCGGGCTCTGTCGGTAAAGCGTTCGAACATGTGGCGTCCCTCTCCCTCTTCCGCGAAGGGTGTGGTGGAAACTGTGGAATCACCCTATCGGCGGGGTGTGACGGTGGCGGATCGACTCTCGTGACAGGTCTGCGTCGGAATTCTCGACCGAATCGGGAATACGCGGTCGAATCGGTCGTGGGCGAGGTTCAACCGCTGGTCATTTGCCGTTCATCCGATCCGACGTACAGTCTCGCCCGTGGCATCGGTTGGTCAGCGATCGTGGAACTGGAAGGACACCGGGATCGCCGCCGCGATGCTCGCCCCGTCGGCATTCATCCTCGGGCTGTTCATCGTGTATCCGCTCGGCCGCGCGGTGTGGCTCGGCCAGCAGCGCTGCAATGCGTTCGGTGACCAGTGCCGATCGAACGGATTCGACCAGTACCTCGACATCTTCACGTCGAACGAATTCCAGTCCGCCCTCCGGGCGACGATCATCCTCACGGTCATCACCGTTCCGCTCGGACTGTTCCTCGGTGTCGGATTGGCCGTCCTCGCCGACAAACACCTGCGCGGTGTGGGGTTCTTCCGAACCGCGTTCTCGTCGACGATCGCCACGTCGGTCGCCGTGGCCAGCTTGATGTGGTTGTTCCTGTTGCAGCCGTCGGTCGGAGCGCTCGCGAACATCGATTGGATCAACTCGCTGTTCCCGGTCATCAAGGATCCGGGCCTGCTCCAGGATCCCGACACCGCGCTGCCGTCGGTCGCGATGTCGAGCGTGTGGGCCGGACTGGGCTTCACCTTCATCCTCGTGACCGCCTCGCTCCAGGGGGTGCCCCGAGAGCTGCACGAAGCCGCCGCGGTCGACGGCGCCACCGGGACGATGCGGTTCTGGAAGATCACCGTGCCGCTGCTCGCGCCGACGCTGATCTTCGTCGTCATCGTGCTGACGACCCGCGCCTTCCAGACCTTCGGCGAGGTCGACCTGCTCACCAACGGCGGACCGCGGCCGGGCAACTCCACCACCACGATCACCTACTTCGTCTACGGCGAGGCGTCGGTGATCGCGAGCGATCCGGGCCTGCAGGCGGGCGGCGCAGTGCTGCTGTTCGTGATCCTGCTGTTCCTGTCCGGCCTCCAGTTGCGCGGACTCGGGCGAAGGACCGACCTCGGATGACCGACGTTCGCGTGCCCGCACCCGCGCCGGGCACCGCCGCGTCCGACGGCGACGAGGCCTCGAAGCCTCCTGCCTGGGGGCACCGGACCCACGCATGGGACGAGCCGCACGGCTGGCGGCGGTTCGGTCGCTACGCGCTCCTCGTCGTGATCACGGTCGCGGTCTTGTTCCCCGTGTACACAACCGTGGTGTCGGCGTTCAAGCCGAGCGACAAGTTCCTCGTCAATCCGCTGGTGCCCGACTCCTTCACGCTCGACGTGATCCGAGAGGCATGGACCTCGGGAAATCTCGGCCGCTACCTGTTCAACTCGACCGTGGTCGCGATCGCGATCACCACGGCACAGGTGGTCACCTCGTTGCTGTCGGGCTACGCGTTCGCGTATCTCCGATTCCCCGGTCGGAAGATCGTCTTCTACGCCTTCCTCGCCACGCTCCTCGTTCCGCTCGAAGCCACGGTGTTCGTCAACTTCCAGACGATCGAGAGCGGACTCACGTTGCCGTTCTCGTTGCCGTTGATCGGCGACCACATCCCGTTCGGCGGACTCAACAGCTTCCAGGCACTGATCGTCCCGTTCCTCGCGACGGCCTTCGGGACGTTCCTGATGCGCCAAGCGCTGCTCGACCTGCCGAGCGATCTGCGCGAAGCAGCGAGGCTCGACGGCATCGGCCACCTCGGCTTCATTCGCCATGTCGCGGTCCCGCTCGTGCGCCCGACGCTCGCCGCGCTCGCGTTGTTCACGTTCCTCTCGGCGTGGAACCAGTACCTGTGGCCGAGTCTGATCATCAACGAGGCCGACGCCAACACGGTGCAGAGCGGCCTGCGCGTGCTGAGCAAGTCGAACCTCGATCAGCCGAACCTCGTCATGGCCGGCACGGTGATCGCGGCGATCCCGATCCTGATCGTCCTCATCATCTTCCAGAAGCAGCTGGTCCGCGGACTCACCGCGGGAGCGGTGAAGGGCTGACCCGTGATGCGCACGACACCCGTTCGACTCGTCTCCGTTCTCACCGCTGCGGCGCTGCTCGCCGCGGCGTGCACCGGTGGCGACTCGGTGCTCGACGCCGGCAACGACGACCCACCCGAGACCGCTGCGCCGGTGACCACTCCGACCGTGAGCGAACCGAGTGGCTCCGCTCCCGACAGCGAGGTGGACAGCACGCCGGATCAGCCCGACGCGGAACCCGACGACACGGCACCGCCCGAAACGGTCGGTCCCACGACGACGATCGCTCCGCTCGCGGACCTTCCGCCGTGCCCGGTCGAGGCCCTCGACGCGGCCGACGGCCCGGTCTCGATCACCTTCTGGCACGCGATGGCGAACGAGTTGGAGACCGCGCTTGTCGATCTCGTGGCCGGATACAACTCCAGTCAGGATCGCGTGCAGGTCACGCTCCAGAACCAGACCGCCTACGAGTCGGCGATCGACAAGTACATCGCCGGCGGGGTGGGCAGCCGCCCCGACATCGTGCAGCTGCCCGAGTACGTCGTGCAGGCGTTCGCGCAGTCCGGCACGTTCGTCCCGATGCAAGCCTGCATCGAGGCGGCCGACTTCGACATGGGTCCGATCCTGCCGCGGATCGCGGACACGTACGTGTTCGAAGGCATCCAGTGGGCGATGCCGTTCAACACATCGGGTCCGGTGCTCTACTTCAACCGCCAGATGTTCGAGGCGGCGGGCCTCGATCCCGACGACCCCCCGGTCTCGCTCGAGGAGTTGCGCGCAGCATCGCAACAGCTCGTCGACAGCGGTGCAGCCGGTTTCGGTATCGCACTCGACTCGGGCCGGGACTCGGGCGGCGGCTGGTTCTTCGAGCAGTGGTTCGGTCGGGCAGGCGAGCCGTTCGCCGACAACGGCAACGGGCGCATCGCACCGGCGACCGAGGTCCTCTTCGACAACGATCTGGGCCTCGAACTCCTCACGTATCTGCAGGACATGACGGCCTCCGGGCTGGCAGTGACGGTCGGTGACAACTCGGGCGGTCAGGACACGTTCTTCAAGATGATCGCCCAGGACGCGCCGGCGGCGTCGACGATCGCGACCTCCGCGGCGATCTCGAGCGTCGTCGCGGCGCTGGGCTCGGGTGTGGCCGAGGGCCTCACCCCTGACGACATCGGCGTCGGTCCGATGCCCGGACCGAGCGACACGCCGTCCGCGCAGCCCGGTGGTGCATCGATCTGGATCCCGGCCGGCAAGAGCGACGAGGTCACCGCCGCCGCGTGGGACTTCACGACCTATCTCGCCGCTGCCCAGACTCAATCGACCTGGGCTGCCGCGACCGGGTACGTGCCGATGCGCAGCGATGCCGTCGAACTCGACCCGATCGCCGCGCTGTACGCGGCCGACCCGCGCTACCGCGTCGCCTACGACCAGCTCCTGCCCACGGTCGACGACGCCTCCGCGGTGGTGCCGGCTCTGGGTCCGCTGCGCGAGATCCGTGCGCAGACGGCCGACGCGGTGGCAGCCACCTACGCAGGCGGGAACGTCGAGCAGATCCTGGCCGATGCCGCGGCGGCATCGAACGCGCTGATCACCACCTACAACTCGCAGAACTGACGCGCTCCGGTTGGCCGGAACAGACGCCGCTGGTCAGAAGGTCAGCTGGCCGCGCAGCACGCTGTCGCCGGAGTGTTCCGGGTTGCCGTCGAGCGGCTCGTGGGAAACATCGACGACCGGGAACGCTGCAGGGTCGAGTCCGGACGGGAGCACGTAGGTCTCGTCGTCGCGCACCGGACCGAGCGACACCAATTGAGTGAGATCGGAGTTGATGAGCCACACCTCGGCGAAACCGTCGGCGTTCTCGATCCCGTCGGTGGCGAGTCGGAGTTCGAGCGTCCCGTCGTCGTCGATCAACTCCGCGGTTCCCTCGCCGGAGTCGCCCAGCTGTTCGAGGTCCACCGTGGCGACCACCTCGACGGCGGGGTCGGAACGGAGCCACACCATCGCGCCGGCCGCGACGACGAAGACAGCGGCTGCCGCAGATGCCAGCCACCAGCCGGAACGGCGCCGATCTCGTACAGCCGCCAACGAGGTCGGCGGCGGCGGAACGGCATCGTCTGACGCTGTCCGGGTCTCGTCCGGAGCCGCGACGGTCTCGTCGTCGGCGAAGACGGCCTTTTCGATGCGTGCCCAGAGCTCGGGCGGCGGACGCTCCCACTCGACCGGCTCGACCGATGCAGCGCCACCCAGCCGCCGGAGTTCGTCGAGCTCGTTCGTCGTCGGATCGTCAGGCACCGTGTCCACCGTTCGCTGGTGCGGTCGACAGCGACGTTCCGCTGTCGAGAATGGGGCGACCGCCGAGTTCGTGGCGCATGGTCTCGAGGCCTCGTCGCAGATCGCTCTTCACGGTTCCGAGCGGAAGATCGAGCTGGGCAGCGATCTCCGCGTGGGTGAGGTCGGAGTAGAAGGCGAGTTCGACGACACTCCTGGCCCGGGGCTTGAGCGACTCCACGGCTCGGGCGATCAACAGACGATCGGCCAGGTGATCCTCGGCGGAGTCCTGGTGGTCTGCGACGGTCTCCAGGGCGGTGTCGTCGACCGGAAGCGGTGTCCTCGCGATCTTGCGATGCGCGTCGAGGACGCGGAACCGAGCGATTCCGAGCAACCAGGCGCCGAACGCGCCGCGTTTCGGGTCGAAGCGTTCACGTGACCGCCACGCGCTGAGAAACGTCTCCTGCACGCAGTCGAGCGCCGTCGCGCGGTCGCGGAGCGAACGGGTGCAGTACGTGAGCACGAGCGCGCCGAACTGGTCGTAGGCCAGGCGCAGCGCGTCATCGTCTCCCTCGACCCAGCGCGCGGCGACGGCCGCGTCCGCTGCATCGCGCTCGCCGAAGTCACTGGACACGCGTCCACGGTACCCGCTGTGATTCGCGCAGAACCGTACGCGGGACGCGCGAAAGGGGCGTCGCGAGATCGGCCCGGATCGGTTCCTCATACAGCTCATCTGTCTCGACTTCGTAGCGAAGGGGTCGCCTGGATCAACTTTTCTCGAGAAATCTGCATCCGCTGGATCGAGTCGGGGCGAAGGAGCCACCGCAAGACAGAACACCCCTTCATTCCCCACACCGATCAGGAGATCATCGTGAACAAACGATTCATTCGCCTCTCAGCATCCGTCGCAGCCGTCGGCCTCGTCGTCGCGTCCTGCGGGAGCGACAGCAACGACAGCGCGAACACCGAAGCGCCGACCGAAACCGAGGCCCCGGCAGAATCTGCCGCACCGGCCGACACCGAAGCAATGGAAGAGACCGAGACGACCGAGGCGATGGAGGAGGAGG
>NZ_BAOL01000228.1 GCF_000350145.1 Ilumatobacter nonamiensis YM16-303
GGCCAGCCTGGCTGTCCCGCGGGCGGTACGGCCACGGTCACCCCGGACGGACAGGTTCGATTCGACCCACCCTCGGGGCGAACCGGCATCTTCCGGTGCACCTACGAGGTCATGAACGATCAGGATCTTCGTGACTCCGCATCGATCATCGTCTCGGTCCGAGACCCACAGGTGTCCAATCGGTCACCCATTCCGCAGAACGACACCGCGACGGTCAACCTGGGTGGGCAGGTCAGCGTCGACGTCACGTCGAACGACATCGATCCCGACGGCGACACGTCCGCGCTTCGGGTCACGTCGTCCACCCAACCCCCGCTGGGCACCGCGACCCGGAGCGGGAACGTCATCACTTTCACCGCCGGGCAGGTCACGGGTGTGGCCACGATCACCTATCAGGTCGAGGACAGCGAGGGTGCCCTCGCCACGGGCCGCTTCCAGATCACGGTGAAGGAGCAGGCCAACGTCGCGCCGATCGCGCGTCCCGATTCGCGTCAGATCACGGCACCGGGAGTCGCCACGGTGATCGACGTGCTCGCGAACGACTCCGATCCCGACGAGTCTCCAGGGGGGCTGACCGTCACGTCGGCGCAACTCAACAGCGGACGAGGAACGCTCGGACAGTCCGGGTCGAGCGTCACGATCACTCCCGATCCGGCCTTCGTCGGCGTGCTGAGAGGTACCTACACGATCCTCGACGGCGAGGGACTCACCGCATCGTCCACGGTGTCGCTCGAAGTGCTTCCACGGGTCAACCGTCCACCGGTTGCGCTCGATGACTCCGTGTCCGTCGCGAACGGCTCCTCCGTGACGGTGCCGGTGCTCCAGAACGACAGCGACCCGGATGGCGATCCGCTGACCCTTTCGATCGTGTCCGGCCCCGACGCTGCGCTCGGCACGGCATCGGTGTCAGGAGGAACGGGCATCACGTTCCAGGCGCGCCCGGGTGCGTCGGGAATCGCGGCGATCACGTACCAGATCAGCGATGGCGAACTCACCGGGACCGCGACGCTGCGGGTGACGGTGGCGTCGTGTCAGGCATCGCAACCCGTCGCGTCGAACGCATTCCTCAGCACCGGCTATCGCCAGCCGATCTCGGTCAATCTCGCCGCGTACGCGCAGAACGGCAACGTCGTCGATGTCGTCGGTCCGACGGGCTACGCCAACGGTGTCTACTCGCCGCCGGCAGGTGAGAACGGCAACGTCACGATCAGCTACGCGGTCGAGAACGAGTGCGAGGTCCGCGCGAACGGTGTCATCACGATCGATGTCAACCAGAGCCCGTCGAGCCAGAACGTCTCTCTGAGCCTGCACCGTGGAGCGAGCGCCGAGATCCCGGTCGGTCAACTCGGAAGCGATGCAGAGTCGCTGACCATCAGCGGTACCTCGGGTGCGCCCGGTTGGGTCGGCGTGCAGCCGGGTCGGCTCCTGGTGAACGTCCCGAGCGACGCGGCCTACGGGCCGACATCGTGGACGACGACGATTTCCGATCCCGGTGGTCTCACGGCGTCGTCGACCGTCACGGTCACCGTGGTCAATGTGGCCCCCGTGGCGGTGGGCGACACGATCGATGCATCGAGCGGTGCCGGGACGACCAACCTCCTCGCGAACGACTCCGATGCCGACGGCCCGACGTCGGCTCTGTCGATCCAGTCGCTGCCATCGACGATCACGTTCGATGGGGGAGGCACCGGCACGGTCACTCGTTCCGGTGGAAACGTGACCGTCACGACGTCCAACGGGCACGGTTCCGCGACCTTCTCGTACACCGTGGTCGACGCTGGAGGGGCGGTCTCCAACGCGGCGACCGTCACCGTGGTCGCTCCGCCGGTTCCGACGACGACGACAACGACGACGACCACGACCACGACGACCACCACCACGACCACCACGACGTTGCCGCCACCGCCGCCCAACCGCGCGCCCGTTGCCCGCAACCAGACGGTGGCCGCAGTCGCCGGCGTGACGGTGTCCCTCGGCCTGAACGTGTCGGATCCGGATGGCGATCCGCTGACCGTGATCGATCTGAACTCGAACGGGGTGACGGTCTCGGTTTCGGGGACGACCCTCAACATCAGCTCGTCGGTCGCGGGACTCTTCCTCGTGACGTACCGCGTGTCGGACGGAGATCTCACGTCGTCGGTCGCGACGGTCAGGGTGCTGGTCGGCCCGGCACCCGGTGAATGACGTTCGTCCGGGGTCGACCTGGATGTACTAGACCGGCGAGCGGGTCTGCCGCCGGAGGCTTCTCAGGCTGAGCCGCCACCGAATTCGTTGCCGTCGGGTGCGTTCACTGCGCATCGTGGATTCGACGGCGTACAGGCACGAGGTCGCGTCGTCCGCCAGGTGCTCGGGATGCTGTGGATCGCCGAAGGTGGTCGTGCTCGCGAGCGTTGCGAGACGGTGGACCTCGGTTCGCGCATTCGGCGCGAAGCGCTCGGACTTGTCCGCGATCTCATCGTTCGTGTTCGCCGCGGCGATCGACATTCCACCGTCGACGAGAGCGTTTGTCGCGAGCGACCAGGCCCCGCCGACCCGTTCACGGGGCGAGCCCGACAACCGCCGACGACGCCGGCGCCACTTCGCCCCGAGGACCACGACGACGAACAGGATGATCGGCACGAGCAGCGCGGCCACCCCGGCGCCGACGTACAGGGCATAGGTCACGACCGTCGGAAGCCCGGAGGATGTGTCGGCGTCGGCGTCGTCCTCGGTCACGACGGGCTCGTCGGTCGCCTCGGGCGGTGGATCGATCGGCGGTTGTGGTGCAGCCGGGGTCTGCACCTGCGGTTCCATCGGTGGGGGCGTCGAATCGGTGTTCTCGTTCTCGGGAACGGGGTCGAATGCCACCCAGTCGGTGCCGATCCGAACTTCCGGCCACACGTCCGCGTCGGAGGACAGGATCGTGAACGTGGATGCATCGCCGTCGGTTCCGATCTGCTCCGGATCGATTCGGTATCCCGTCGCCACTCGTGCTTCGACACCCAGCGATCGGGCAAGCAGTACGAACGCCGTCGCGAACTGTTCCGAGTTCCCGCGCCGCGTCTCGCGCAGGAAACGTTCGATGAGAAGGCGTTGCAGACCGCCGCCCGGCGCATCCGTCCGGAGGACGAAGTCGTTGCGCATCGTTGCCTCGATCGCGCGCAACTGCTCGAGGAAGTCGGTCGTTGCCTCGGCACCGCCCTGCTCTGCCAGTTCCTCCGCGACCTCGACCAGAGCCGTACCGTTCTCGTCGTCCTCGCTGATCCCGATCGCGCCGAGCGCATCCTCGGTATCGGGGTCGACGTGTGCGGTCACCGGATACTGCTCGCCGAGAACCGGCCGGTCGACGAGAGCAACCAGCGTCCGGTCCTCGTCGGTCTCGGTCGGGGCGTCGATGACGATGGGCGCCCCGGGCAGCGGAAACAGCCGGAGATCATCGTTCTCGAAGGTGACGGTGTACTCGATGAACTCCCGCTCGGCCCCACTCAACCGACGACCGATCGGGCGCAGCACGACGCTCGGCGACCAACGTCGACCGTCGTATCGGCTGAGCGCCGACGTGCGCCACAGGTGTGGGATCCGATCGTCCTCCGTGGAGTCGATCACGGCGATGTCGTGCAACTCGATCGGTGGTTCGATCGTCTGGAGGGCGAGGGTGGCCTCGATGGGATCGATCACGGCAGCGGAGGCTGCTGCCGGCTTCGTGTCCCGGGGGTCGGCGCGATCGTCCAGGCTGACGGGAATCGCGACGAGACCTGCCGCGACGATCGCGATGGAGGCCGTCGGGACGAGTCGACGTTCACCGCGGAGCAGTCCGAGGCGTTCGGAGAGCCGACCATCGACGCCGGGTCGCAGGACCGCGAACAGTGCAGCGAGGAGCGCGAGGAACAGGGTCCACCAGAGATTCACTCCGCGGGGAGCGCTCAGGGCGATGACCAGAATCTGTGCCGCGGCCACGGGGATCAGCGGGCTGAGATGGAACCGCTCGCGACGCGTCAGTTCGACAGCCGACAGCGACGCCACAGCGAGCACCGTCGCCACCGTGCCGACGAGATCGGGACGTTCGGGACTCGGCCATTCGGTCGACAGGATCCGTTGGGTTCCGGGACCCAGCGAGGCGAGGAAATCGGCGGTCGTCCCGCCGACGATGAACACCACGGTCGCGACTGCGGCGACCGAGGTCGCGAGCCCGGTTGCGAGGCGCGCGCCCCAGCGTCGATCGAAGACCACCCACTCGCCCACGCCGACGATGGCGGGGACCAGTGCGAAGGACCAGATCGGCTGATCGAAGACGGCACCCGCAGCGAGTCCGACCACGCACATCATCACCGTGATGACGATGAGCCGAGCGCGGATCAGGCCGATCACACCATCGCCCCGGTCCACGAGTGCCACTGTTGGACGAAGTCCGGTGCGTCCTGGGCGGCGACCGAGATTCCGACGCCCGCCTTCGCGCCGACGCCGACTCGGACGGTCGTCATCCGGTCGTGGGCCGACAACCGCGTCGTCGGGCCGTCGGGGCCGGTCACCATCACCACCGACGTGTGGTCGAAGCCCTTGCCGAAGAGCGCCGCGACGTGGAGCGCTCCGCTGCCGACGTGGAACACGGGCGTGAGCAGATCGAGCACCTCTGCTTCCGTGACGATCGGTGTCTCGCGGCCGGCATTCGCCGGATCGGTGGTGCGTACCACGACGTCGAGCCCGGTACGGAGCGCGTGCACCGCCAACGTCGCGGCGACGTCGACGATCTCCTCGAAGTCGTCCGGGGTTCCGACGGCGGTGCCGGTGTCCACCACGATCGTGAACTCGGGTCGTCGGACCTCGATGTGCTCGCGGACCATCAACGTGCCGGTCCGTGCAGTGGTCGGCCAGTGGATCATTCGGGGGTCGTCGCCCGCAACGTACTCGCGCATCGACACGAAACCCGACAGTGGATCGGCGGCGGCCCGGCGCACGATCGATTCGTTCTCGATCACCCTCGATGAACCCTGGGGTCCGACGAGGTCGTAGATCTTCGGGTGAACGGTCACCTTCTGGGCGTGCTCGGCATCCTGCTCGCTCCGCCACTTCCCGATCGCCAGGAAGAACGGATCGATCTTCTGGACGTCGAGTGGTCCGACTTCGAACACGCCACGCCGACGGGTCGGCATCGTGGCGTCGATCACGTGGACGTCGCCACCGTCGACCGGATCCACCTGGACCTCGATCGTCGCGCGGTCGATTCGGTCGAGCACGGTCGCTCGACCCGATCGGTGGCCCGTGTCGTTCCGGATGCGGTACTTGACCCGCACCGGATCGCCCCGCGGGACCCGGATCGTCTGGATTCGTCGTTCGACGCGGGCGCGCAATCGGCGGCGAGCGGACAGCACCGCGAGGATGACCACCGCGCCGGTGCCGGCAGCGGCGACGAGGAGTTCCTCGTATCCCCACCAGAGACCGAGCGCAACCAGGATGATCGATCCGAGAACGGCGCCGAGCCCCGATCGGGTGAGCACGGGTCAAGCTCCGCTGGTGCGGGGGACCGGAATGGTGTCGGTGATGTCGGCGATGAGGGTGTCGATGGTGATGCCGCGGAGTTCGGCTTCGGCGGAGAGGGCGACGCGGTGGGCGAAGACGGGTGCGACGAGGGTCTTGATGTCGTCGGGGGTGACGAAATCGCGGTCGTCGGTGGCGGCGTAGGCGCGGGCGATGCGCAGGAGTGCGAGGGTGCCGCGGGTGGAGACGCCGAGTCGGAGGTCGGGGTGGGTGCGGGTGGCGGACGCGATCTTGACGATGTAGTCGTGGATGGTGTGCGCGACGGCGATGTTGTCGATGGCGCCGATGGTGGCGTCGAGGGTCGCGGTGTCGGTGACCGGGTCGAGCTGTTCGCTGCGTTGGGTGCGGTTGTAGTTCTCGAGGATGGAGATCTCGGTGGCGTGGTCCGCATAGCCGAGGGTGAGGCGCATCGCGAACCGGTCGAGTTGGACGTCGGGAAGGGGGAAGGTGCCTTGGAAGTCGCGCGGGTTCTGGGTGGCGATGACGAAGAAAGGTCGGGGGACGGGGCGGCTCGTTCCGTCGGCGGTGACCTGGCGTTCCTCCATGACTTCGAGGAGGGCGGACTGGGTCTTGGGTGAGCCGCGGTTGATCTCGTCGCCGATGAGGACGTTGGAGAACACGGGGCCTTCGCGGAAGGTGAACTGGCCGGAGCGTTGGTCGTAGACCATGACGCCGGTGATGTCGGTGGGCAGGAGGTCAGGGGTGAACTGGACCCGTTTCCATTCGCCGGCGATGGAGTTGGCGATGGCTTTGGCGAGGCTGGTCTTGCCGGTGCCGGGGACATCGTCGAGGAGGAGGTGCCCTTCGGTGAGGAGGCAGCAGAGGGCGAGGCGGATCTGGTGGCGTTTGCCGCGTATGACCTGGTCGATGTTGTCGATCAGAGCGTTCACGACATGAGAAGTGCTACCAACCACGCCAGAAGTGTAGATGTCCCGACTCCTCCGGTGGTGTCCCGCCACTCCCCGTCGCACAATTCTCCTTTTCGTGATCAGTCCGCGCGCTCCGTGCGCGAACTGTTCACGAGAAC
>NZ_BAOL01000227.1 GCF_000350145.1 Ilumatobacter nonamiensis YM16-303
GCACGGAGCGCCGGAACAGATCACGAGAACGGGTGTGAGGGGTACGATCGGGGCGTGTCGTCTCGTCTCGTGGTACTCGCTTCGGGATCGGGATCGAACCTCCAGGCCGTCCTCGACGGGTGCGCATCAGGCGTGATCGACGCCTCGGTGGTCGGCGTCGTCACGAACCGGATCGATGCCTACGCGCTCGTCCGGGCCGACGACGCCGAGATCGCAACCGAACTCGTGTCCCCACTCGACGGCGAGGAACGCCGGGACTACGACACCCGACTCGCCGGAGCCGTCGCGTCGTTCGAACCGGACTGGGTGATCCTCGCCGGCTGGATGCGCATCCTGACCACCGCATTCATCGATCACTTCCCTGATCGCATCGTGAACCTGCACCCGGCGCTGCCGGGAGAACTGCCCGGGATCCGGGCCATCGAGCGGGCGTGGTCCGAAGCGCTCGCCGGCGAGCGGAGCGAATCGGGCGTGATGGTGCACCTCGTTCCCGACGAAGGGGTGGACGACGGTCCCGTCCTGGCATCGAGGTCCGTTCCGATCGATGTGTCTGGCACACTGGAGGCATTCGCCGCCTCCATCCACGATGTCGAGCACGCGTTGCTCGTCGAGACGTTGGCGAAGCTGAGCGCAACCGACCACTCCTGAGATCCGAGGTCCCACATGACCGAGTCCACGACGACCAGCACTGACGGTCCGGCCCACATCAACGACGGCTTCTTCGACCGGTACGAGGCGCTGACGTTCGATGACGTCGTCGTCGTACCCGGTTGGTCCGAGACGCTGCCCGACGCGGTCGACACGACCGCCACGTTCGCTGCGGACATCGAACTCGCGGTACCACTCATCTCGGCCGCCATGGACAAGGTGACCGAGGCGCGGCTCGCGATCGCGATGGCACGCAACGGCGGCATCGGCGTGATCCACCGCAACATGTCGATCGCCGACCAGGCCAGCGAGGTGCAGAAGGTCAAGCGCTCCCAGTCGGGGATGATCACCGACCCGGTCACGCTGCCTCCGACGGCACTGCTGCACGAAGCCGAGTCGCTCATGAACCGCTTCAAGTTCTCCGGCGTACCGATCACCGACGACGACGGCCGCCTCGTCGGCATCCTCACCAACCGTGACATCCGCTTCTGTCAGGGCAGCGACTTCGAACGGCCCGTCACCGAGTTCATGACCGCCGACGGACTCGTGGTCGCCGAGGTCGGAACCTCGCTCGATGATGCACTCGCCGTGCTCCACCAGCATCGGATCGAGAAGCTTCCGTTGGTCGACGGCGACGGGCGACTCGCCGGGCTGATCACGGTCAAGGACATCCAGAAGCGTCTGGACTTTCCGAACGCTTCCCGGGACGGCCAGGGTCGCCTCCGTGCAGCTGCTGCGGTCGGCGTGGGGGCCGACCTCGAAGAACGCGTCGCCGCACTCGTCGCGATGAGCGTCGACGCCGTCTCGATCGACACCGCCCACGGCCATTCCGCGAACGTCGTCAAGGCAATCGAACGGATCAAGGGTTCGTGGCCCGACCTGCCCGTCACCGCCGGCAACGTCGTGACCGAGGAGGGCGTCGAGGCGTTGACCAAGGCAGGAGCCGACGCGATCAAGGTCGGTGTGGGCGCCGGGTCGATCTGCACCACCCGGGTCGTCTCCGGCGCCGGGATGCCCCAGTTGTCGGCGATCTGGCACACGACCCGCAGGGCTCGCCAACTCGGCGTCCCGATCATCGGCGACGGTGGCATCACCTTCTCCGGCGACATCGTGAAGGCGATCGCTGCCGGAGCCGAGACCGTGATGATCGGCTCGCTCCTGGCCGGCACCGAGGAGTCGCCCGGCGAGATGGAACTGATGGACGGCCGCCGCTACAAGAGCTACCGCGGCATGGGTTCCATGGGAGCGATGACCGGCGACAGTGCGGACCGGTACGCCACGAGCCAGTCCGAGACGGGCAAGTCTGCCGTGGGCACCGCGAGCCAGAAGCTCGTGCCCGAGGGCATCGAAGGTCGCGTGCCCTACGCCGGGCCGCTCGGCGAGGTGCTCTACCAACTCGTCGGTGGACTTCGCTCGGGGATGGGCTACGCCGGCGCGGCCACCCTCGACGCACTCCGCACCGCCCGTTTCATGCGGGTCACCACGGCCGGCCGCGAGGAATCACACCCGCACGACGTCACGATCACCCAGGAAGCTCCGAACTACCAGCGCGGCAGCTGACGCGCCTCCCGCGACGTCGGAGATCGCCGCCACACCTGACGACCGATCAGGACGTCGGAATCCGGCGGTCAGCCCGTTCGTGGCGGTTCGGACGCAAGGCACCGTGCGACGGCGTCCCGGACGAATGGGTCCATCTCACGACCCTCGTTGAGGAGGCGTTCCGCGAGGGCTTGGATCGGCGTGGCGATCCGTTCCTCCCAGTGGTCTCCCGCCAGCGTCGTGACGGTCCTGGCGAATGCGGGTCGGTCGCGCTTGGCTCCGGCGCCGACGGGTTGATACGTGTGTTGGACGATCAGAGCGACGAGGCGTCGCTGCCATCGATCCATCTGGGTCATGACCTCGTCGGCGTAGGCGGCGTAGAAGCTCTTGTGGGCGGACTCGTGCGATCGGAGGGTGCGGAAGAGCGACTCGTGCAGCGCACGCTCGCCGAGCGAGCGGAGGATCTCGTCCATCCGTACGTAGGCGGCCATGGCGAGGTGCTCGTTCATCGCTCCGGCAGTGGCCCAGATCGCCTCGACGACCTGGTGCATCGGCCGCGACAGCCGAGTGACGACACCGACGAGCTGGTTGTGGAGCGGGATCCTCGGTTCGAGTTCCGGCGCAGCCTCGATCCCGAGTTGGTCCATCAGCTCCGCGAGTGCCCGACCGTGCCCCACTTCGTCGATGCTCCAGACATGGAGGAAACGCTGGACGCGTCGATCTCGACGCGGCATCAGCGTCTCGATCCCGAGACCGACGACCGCCGCCTCGACTCGTTGCGCGTACTCCAGGGGCGCTGCGAGTTCACGGGCGACCCGGTCGGGATCGACGATCGTGAAGTCGATCTCGTCGAACACGAGCGGCCGTTTGGTCTCGACGTAGGTGAGGCGTTCGTCGACGATGCTCACATGTCCACCTTCGTCCAGGTCCGACGTCCCCGAACGGGAAGGTCGCGGGTCGGAGCCCATCTCGCCAGATCTCGCCTCACGGCGACCAACGCTAGAGCAGCGGCATCGTTCCGGCGAAGATCGACATCGCCGTCGCCATCGTGAGGGTTCAGGTGCCGGTGAACTCGGCTGGGCGGCGCTCGAGGAACGCGGCGACGCCCTCTCGGTGGTCGTCGCTTCGGAAACACGCGGCGAGGGACTCGGTGTGGCGCTCCATGTGCTCACCGACCGGTGCAGTGAGACCTTGGTGCACGAGCGACTTGATCTGATTCAAGCTGTGCGGAGAACCCGCGGCGATCTCGTCCGCGAGCGCCATCGCCGTCGGAAGCAGCTGATCGCTCGGAACCACGTCGAGGACGTAGCCGAGGCGCAGCGCCTCGGCGGCATCGATGATCTCGCCCGTGTAGAGCAGGCGGAGCGCGGGTTGCAGCCCGATCAGTCGCGGCAACAACCACGTGCCCGCACCGGTGTCCGGGACGAGACCGCGATGTACGAAGTTCCAACCGAAACGCGCGCTGGTCCCGGCAAGGCGGAGGTCACACTGCGAGCTGAACTCGGCGCCCATGCCCACCGCGGGCCCGTCGATCACACCGATCGTCGGCTTCGTCGCCTCCGCGATCGGCCACCAGGCGTGACGGTCGTCGGCCGAACCCCGCAGACCGCGTGACTCGCCCGGGACCGACGCGAGGTCAGCCAGGTCCGTACCGGCGCAGAACGATCCGGGAACGCCGGTGATCACCAGCACGACCGTGTCGGGGTCGGCATCGGCTCGGCCGACCGTTTCGATGAACTCCCCCAGCATGGCGAAGGTCATCGCATTGCGCTTCTCCGGTCGATCGATCGTGATCACACCAACCTTCCCGTGGGCGTCGTAGCGGATCAGCGGTCGATCGTCGGCCATGGCCGACAACGTAGACGTCGGTACCCTCGCGCCATGCGTCGGGTGTCGATCGTCGGGTCGTCGGGCGCAGGAAAGTCGACGTTGGCGACTCAACTCGCCGACCGGATCGACGTCCCGGTCGTCGAACTCGACGAGTTGATGCACGGGCCGAACTGGACCCCGACACCGACTCCCGAGTTCCGAGCGAAACTGACCACCGCGCTGGCCGATGCCGACGCGTCGCACGACGGGTGGGTCGTGCCCGGGAACTACCGGACGGTCGCCGACATCGCCCAGGGCCGCGCCGACACGATCGTGTGGCTCGATCTCCCCCGCCGAGTGTCGATGATGCGCCTCGTGAAACGGTCGGTCGCGCGGTCGATCACCCGCGAGGAGCTGTGGGGCGGGAACCGGGAATCGGTGCGCAACCTGCTCAGCCGCGATCCGGGACGCAACGTCGTGCTCTACGCGTGGAACCACCACCCGCTCTACCACGAGCTGTACTCCGGCTACGCCGAGGGCGACTTCTGGTCACACGCCACCGTCGTCCGGCTTCGGTCGCAAGCGGAGGTGGATGCGTTCGTCGAGTCGGCGCGCTAGTCCCCGACCCGGTCGCACACTCAGGCGAGGAGGTCGACGAAACCCTCGAGTTGGCGAAGGTTGCGGCATTCGTACACGCCGTCGGTGTAGGTGCCGTACTCGCCGACGATCGAATCGCCCGTGTTCCAGTAGCTCTTGGGTTCGGGGTTCAGCCAGTACACGTGACGTGCCTTCTGCTGGATCTCCTTGACGACCCAGCTCTGGCTGGCGTGGTAGTTGTTCCGCGCGTCACCGAGGAGCAGGACGGTCGACTTCGGGCCGACGTCCTTGCCGTACTCGTTCCACCACACCTCGAACGCGTGGCCGTAGTCGGAGTGCCCGTCCACCCACACCACGTCGGCCTCGGTGTTGACCCGGTGGATCGCCTCCTGGATGTCCTCGGTGGCCTTGAAGTAGTCGGTCACCTCGTCGATGCCGTCGATGAACACGAACGAGCGAACCTTCGAGAACTGATTCTGAATCGCGTAGACGAGCATCAGGGTGAACCGCGCGAACGCCGCGACCGAGCCGGAGATGTCGGCGATCACGATCAGCTCGGGCTTCGCCGGACGCGGGTACTTGAACTTCGGCTCGGCTGGGACCCCGCCGTAGCTCAGCGAGTGGCGCACGGTGTTGCGGAAGTCGAGCGGTCCCTTGCGACCGTGCTTGCGCTTGCGGGCGAGACGGGCGGCCAGTTTTCGTGTCAACGGGTACAGCGACTTCTTCAACGCGACCATCTCGTCGCGTGACGCGTGCATGAACTCGACGTCTTCGGGCAGCGGCTTGCGGAGCGTCTTGGCCATGGCCTCGGCGCCGCGATCGGCGACCAGGCGGCGACGGATCTCGGCTTCGATCTCGCTCTTGAACTTCTCGATGCGGTCCTGGTACTCCTCTTTCTCCAACCGCTCTTCGAGCGAGGTCAGCTCGCCACCGGTCTCCTGGCGGGAGGCCTCCATCATCTTGTCGAGCATGTTGTCGAGGTCGAGGTTCCGCAGCGTGCGATACAGGTAGTAGGTCCCGCCGACCGGGCGCCCCGGCTCCATCCCGGCAAACCGCTGGACGGACTGCTTGGCCATCGCCCGCATCATCCCCTGGTCGCCGTTCATCAGCGCCTGCATCAGCATCTGGGCGATCTCCTCGGGCGTCATGGAATCCATGCCGCCCTGGCCCTTGCCCTCGCCCTGCTGCTGCATCTCCTGCATCTCGCGCCACAGCTCGTCGAGGTCGGTGTCCTCGTCACCCTCGGCAATGCGGTACTCGGGACCGCGCAGGCTGAAGTACACCTCGAACACGGTCTCGAAGCTGCGCCAGTGCGCATGGTTCTTGATCAACGTCGCACCGAGCGCGTACTTGAAGGTCTCGCGGTCCTCGATCGGGATGTGCTGCACCGCTTCCATCGCGTCGAGGTTCTCGGTGAGCGACACCGGGAGACCGGCGTTGCGCAGCTCGACGACGAACCCGTTGAGCAGATCGAGCATGCCGCCGCTGGTCGACGCTGCCGACACGTTGCTGGTGTCGGTCACGACGCGACCAAACGTGTGCCATCGGGTGTCTGACACCGGATGGC
>NZ_BAOL01000226.1 GCF_000350145.1 Ilumatobacter nonamiensis YM16-303
ATCATCTTGATCAGGTCGCTGTAGCCGTGGCGGGTGAAGTCGAGCGACAGGCGATCCAGGTCGACGTGATCGTCGTCACGCCGTTCCACCCGAGTCGCGTCGGCGCGCTCGATGCCGCCCGAAGCAAGCAGGTGCGCGTAGCCGTCGTTGAGTTCGGCGAGCTGGTCGTCGGTCGGACCCTTCCGAAGCCGGATGACGAGACGGTCGCCGACGAAACGGATCGAGTGGTAGTTCGAGTAGAAGCGTTCGATGATGCGACACGCCTCGTCGCACGAATCGGTGATCGTGTACAGCCTGGTGTCACCCGGAGAGACCAGCCCGCGGTCGATCAGTTGCGTGCGGACGAGACCGTCCACCTGCTCCCAGAAGGGATCGTCGGGCGCGTCGAGCAGGACGATCGGCACCGGCAAGCTCTTGCCGGTCTGTACGAGCGTGATGAGCTCGAACGTCTCGTCGAGGGTGCCGAAACCGCCCGGGAGGCACACGAATGCCGCGGATTCCTTGATGA
The DNA here is from genome assembly GCF_000350145.1 of Ilumatobacter nonamiensis YM16-303. GTDB lineage: Bacteria > Actinomycetota > Acidimicrobiia > Acidimicrobiales > Ilumatobacteraceae > Ilumatobacter_A > Ilumatobacter_A nonamiensis. The sequence goes on from NZ_BAOL01000226.1 coordinate 509, forward strand.
GCATCAATTTCCGGGTGAAGAAGTACTTCATGGCCACGTGCTTCTCGTCGCCGGCGATGATGTCGTTCGCACCGCTCTCGAACGGCAGCCGGATCGAGACACCGATCGAGCGTTCCCGACCTGCGCCCTCCATGCCCGCCTGCATGATCCCGGGCCCGGCCCCCGTCACCGTCATCCACCCTCGCTCGGCGAGCAACGCCGCCAGATCTCGAGCCTGGGCATAGAGCGGGTCGTCCGGGCGCGTTCGTGCCGAACCGAAGATCGAGACCTTCGCTTCGTCCTTGTACGGGGCGAACACGCGGTACGCCTCACGCATCTCCGTGAGTGCCGCGGCGGCGATCTTCAGGTCGAGCGTGTCGGGTTCGTCACCGACGAGACCGATCGCTTCGGAAACGAGTGATTCCGCGAGCCGAACATTCTCCGAAACTCCGAGTTCGGCAACGAGAGATCGCGCCCGCTCACGGTTCGGATCGGATACACCTTGGTTCATGTCCAATGGACCCTACGACGCCGACGAGCCGGTCGGCCAGCCTGGCCGCGTCGCCAGATTGCGGAACTCCTTCTCGAGCGATGCAACGACGCCGTCGTTGTGGCGCGGCCTCGGCCTCGGTCTCCTCGCCACGGGTGCCGGGCTGGGCGTCGCCGAACTCGTGGTCGGGCTCGTGCAGGACTCGGCCTCGCCGGTCGTTCCGGTGGGGCAGGAGTTCATCGACTACACCCCGGCGTGGTTGAAGAACTGGGCGATCGAGCAGTTCGGCACCAACGACAAGGCCGTGCTCGTCGCGGGAGCACTCATCGTGATCCTGATCCTCGGAGCGATCATCGGCGTGCTGGCCGTTCGCGGCGCCCGGGCGATGGCCTATGCGCTCACGATCGCCGTCGGAGTGATCGGCGCCTGTGCGGTGATGATCCGGCCCGAGCCGTCGCTGGCCAAACTGTTGCCGACGATCGTGGGGGCGCTCGTCTCGCTCGGTGTGCTCTGGTGGCTCGCTCCTCGCCCGGGACCCGCCGACGAGACCGGTCGCCCGACGATGATCGGGCCCGATCGGCGCCAGTTCATGCTGGGAGCGGTCGGGATCGGTTCCGTCGCCGCGATCACCGGCGGCCTCGGATGGACGATGCGCCGCCGCTTCGAGATCGACCAGGAACGCGCGGAATTGGTGCTCCCCAGGGTCGAGGGGAACGAAGCTTCCGCCGTGGTGCCGGACGAGTTCTCGCTCGGTGTCGACGGGATCGAGTCGTTCGTCGTCCCGAACGACGATTTCTACCGGATCGACACGGCGCTGGTCGTGCCGCAGGTGTCGATCGAGACCTGGTCGTTGAAGATCGGTGGGTTGGTCGACAACCCGATGGAGTTGACGTTCTCGGATCTGCTGGCCCGCCCGCAGATCGAGCGCACGATCACCCTGTCGTGCGTGTCGAATCCGGTCGGGGGAGACCTCGTCGGAAATGCCGTCTGGCAGGGGGTCCGTCTGGCCGACCTGCTCGAGGAGGCCGGGCTGCAGACAGGAGCGGAACAGGTCGTCTCCCGATCGGTCGACGGCTGGACCTGCGGCTCGCCGATCGAGGCGATCATGGACGGCCGAGATGCGATGCTCGCCGTCGCGATGAACGGTGAGCCCCTTCCGGCGCAGCACGGATACCCGGTGCGAATCGTCGTTCCGGGATTGTTCGGCTACGTGTCGGCGACCAAGTGGGTCACCGACATCACCCTGACACGCTGGGACGAATTCGACGCCTACTGGGTCCCACGTGGTTGGTCGAAGCGCGGACCCGTGAAGACGATGGCACGGATCGACACGCCCCGATCAGGTGCCCGGCGCGACGGCGAGGTTCCGATCGGCGGAGTCGCCTGGGCGGTGCACCGCGGCGTCGAGGCCGTGCAGGTGCGAATCGACGAGGGGGAGTGGCGCGATGCCGAGTTGGGCGCAGTTCCGTCGGCCGACACGTGGGTGCAGTGGGTGTACCGGTGGGACACCAGCGAGGTCGAACGCGGCGGACACAGCGTCGAGGTGCGGGCGATCGACGGCGAGGGCGAGCCGCAACCCGAGCAGCCCAAGGCGGTCGCTCCCGACGGAGCGCAGGGATACCACCGGATCTCGATCGACGTCGGATAGTCGGGCGACGGCCGGACCGCCGGTCAACTGCGCAGTTCTGTGGCCTTGGCTTCGAGGGTTTCGATCAGCTCGTCGAACGCCTGCGCGAAGCTGTCGACGCCCTCGCGCTCGAGTTGTGCAGCCACGTCGTCCATGTCGACGCCGACCTCGGGCAGTTTCGCCCACACCGCTTCGGCGTCGGCCACGTCGGCATCGACGCGGCGCGCCACGGTTCCGTGGTCCACGAACGCGTCCAACGTGGCGTCAGGAAGCGTGTTCACGGTGTGCGGGCCGACCAGTTCGTCGACGTACAGGGTGTCGGGGTAGTCCGGGTTCTTCGCCCCGGTCGACGCCCAGAGCGGACGCTGCACGCGCGCCCCACGTGCCGCGAGCGCTTCCCACCGCTCACCGGAGAACTTCTCGGCGAACAGCTGGTACGCCAGCTTCCCCTGGGCGACGGCTGCCTTGCCGCGTAGCGCGAGTGCCTCCTCGGTACCGATGGCCTCGAGCCGCTTGTCGACTTCGACGTCGACTCGGCTGATGAAGAAACTCGCGACGCTCGCGACCTGAGCGAGGTCGGCATCGGGATCCTCGACCAGGCGCTCGAGCCCAGCCATGTATGCCTCGATCACCCGCTCATAGCGCGGAAGCGAGAAGATCAGGGTGACGTTGATGCTCCGTCCCTCGGCGATCATCTGCTCGATCGGCGTGAGGCCCGCCTCGGTACCGGGAATCTTGACCATCAGGTTGCGACGGTTGATCCGCTCGTGCAGGCCGCGTGCCGCGGCTTCGGTCCCTGCGCTGTCGTGAGCGAGGTCGGGTGCGACCTCGACGCTGACGTAGCCGTCGACACCGTCGGAATGGTCGTACACCTTCGAGAACACGTCACATGCCCCGTGGATGTCGCGAATCACGAGCGACCAGTAGTCGTCGACGATCGGCCCGTCATCGGCTGCGATCTCGGCGAACAGCTCGTCGTAGTCCGACGAACCCGAGATCGCCTTCTGGAAGATCGACGGATTCGACGTCAGGCCGCGCACTCCACCGTCGCGGATGTCGATCAACTTCCCGGACGTGAGGTAGTCCCGCCGGAGGTTGTCGAGCCAGGCGCTCTGGCCCTCGTTCTCGTACAGATCGTGCAGTCGCTGACTCATTGGTCGCTTCCTCTCCAGATTTTCGTCCGGTGAGATGTGAGACCACCTGTCGGTCTCACATCTCACCGGA
>NZ_BAOL01000225.1 GCF_000350145.1 Ilumatobacter nonamiensis YM16-303
GCGCTCCGTGCGCGAACTGTTCACGAGTTCGGTGCCAGCCGGGTGACGATGCTGCTCGACGACTCCAGCGTGCGGTGCACCGGGCACCGGTCCGCGATCGAGAGCAACGCGTCACGGTCGGCATCGGTGAGCTCTGCACCTTCGAGTTGGATCACCCGCTCGAACTGGTCGATCAGACCGGTGCGATCGGACCCCGCATCATCGACGGCGTCCGCGCAGTCGTCGGCGTGGACCCGGTCGTGGCTGACGTCGACGCTCACTCGGTCGAGCGGCAGACTCTTTCGGCTCGCGTACATCCGCAGTGTCATCGACGTGCACGCACCGAGGGCTGCGCCGAGGAAATCGTAGGGCGAGGGTCCGGCGTCGAAGCCACCGATCGATTCCGGTTCGTCGGCGAGAAAGCGGTGGTTGCCGACGACGACATGGTTGAGGAACGGACCCTGACCGGTCTCCGCGACGACGACCGACGTCGTCGGCCCGGGCGCATCGAGCGCGCCACTCTCGTCGCTGACGTGACGCGTCGCGAACGCGGCGATCATCGCGGCGGCGAACCGGGCATCGCCCGCGTCGCTCAGGAGATGGTCGGCGCCGTCCAACGAGACGAAGCTCTTGGGATGGCGAGCGTGGGTGTAGATCTCGGCGGCATTGTCGACCCCGACCGTCTCATCGACCGGTGAATGCATCACGAGCAACGGCTTGCGCATGATCTCGACACGTTCGAGGACGCGGTGTTCGCTGAGGTCCGCGACGAAGTCCTGGGTGATCGTGAACGGGCGTCCGGCCAACGAGACGCAGGCTTCGCCGGCCGTCGCGATCTCGTCGATCGATTCGGTGAACAGCGCCGTCAGGTGTTCCGTGTCCGACGGCGCACCGATCGTGACGACCGCGTTCACCTCGGGCACATCGCCCGCGATCGCCAACACCGCCGCCCCACCGAGCGAGTGACCGACCAGGATCTGCGGTGCCGCATGCTCGCGCCGCAGCCAATCGATCGCTGCGACGAGATCCGCCGTGTTGGACGAGAAGTTCGTGTTCGCGAACTCGCCTTCACTCGAACCGAGACCGGTGAAGTCGAACCGCAACACCGCGAACCCCGATTCGGTCAGAGCGGCGGCGAGGCGGCCCGCCGAACGAAGGTCTTTTCCACAGGTGAAACAGTGCGCGAACAGGGCGAACGCCCGGGGAGGACCCGCCGGAAAATCGAGTCTCGCGGCGAGCAGATCACCGTCGCCACCCGGAAACGTGACATGTTCGGTTCTGGCCGGTTTCATCGCCGTCATGGGTCGACGCTACCGATCCCTGGACTACGCTCACGTCGGATGGCGAGGGCTCGGTCATGAACGCAGTCGTCCTCGCCGCCGGTGCGTCCTCGATCGGCCCGACGCTTGCATTGATCGTCGGTACCGGCATGGTCGCCCAGTGGATCGCGTGGCGCACGCAGATCCCGTCGATCATCGCCCTGCTCGTCGCCGGCCTGGCCCTGGGACCGGTGTTCGGCGTCCTTGAACCCGACGAGCTGCTCGGCGACACGCTGTTCCCGCTCGTCTCGCTGTCGGTGGCGCTCATCCTGTTCGAGGGTGGCCTCGACCTTCCGCCACGCGAGTTGCGCAACACCGGCACCGTGGTCCGACGGCTGATCTCGATCGGTGCGATCGTCACCGGCGTCGCCTCGTGGTACTTCGCCCGTGAGATCTTCGGCATCTCGAACGAAGCCGCCATCGTGCTCGCCGCCGTCCTCGTCGTCACCGGGCCGACCGTGGTCGGTCCACTCCTACGATTCGTGCGCCCGTCGGGCACCACCGGGCCGATTCTGCGCGCCGAAGGTGTCCTGATCGACCCGATCGGGGCCACGGCGGCACTCGTCGCCTTCGAACTCGTTCTGGCCGACGAGACCGAGGAAGCCGTGCTCAGCCTCGTCGGCATCGTCGGTCTCACCCTTTTCGCCGGCATCGGACTCGGCCTCGCGACCGCGTTCCTCCTCGACACCGCACTGAAGCGCTTCCTCATTCCCGACCAGCTCGCGGTGCCGATGACCTTCGCGTTCGTCGTTGCCAGCTACGTGGCGTCCAACGAGATCCAGGAGGAGTCCGGCCTGCTCGCGGTCACCGTGGTCGGCATCTACCTCGCCCGCCGGGAGTCGTCCACGATCCGGCAGGTGCTCGAGTTCAACGAGAGCTTGCGCACCCTCTTGATCTCGGCGTTGTTCATCCTGCTCGCGGCGCGCATCGAGGCCGACGCGTTGCGTGATGTCGCGCTTCCGGCGCTCGTGTTCCTGGCAGCGCTCGTCTTCATCGCCCGCCCATTGACCGTGCTCGTCTCGACCGTGCGCACCTCCTTGAGCTGGCGCGAGCGGATCTTCCTCACGACGATGGCACCGCGGGGCATCGTCGCCGCCGCCGTGTCCGCGATTTTCGCGCTCCGGCTCGAGGAGGAGAACGTTCCCGACGCCGACAAGATCGTCCCGATCGTCTTCCTGATGATCATCGGCACGATCGTCGTCTACGGATTCGTGGCGGGGCCGGCGGCGCGGATGCTCGGCCTTGCCGAAGCAGAGGCCGACGGCGTGTTGATCGTCGGCTCGCACGCCACGGCGCGCGGCATCGCCACCGAACTCAAGAAGCGCGAGATCAAGACGCTGCTGATCGACACCGACCCGTACAACGTGACGCGAGCGATCGCTCAGGGATTGAGCGCGCGCCGAATGAGCGGCTTGGCCGAGAACGCCACGGAGAGCCTCGACCTCCGCGGCATCGGAAAGTTGCTCGCGGTCACCTCGAACGACGAGGTCAACGCACTGTCGACCGGCCGGTTCTCTCGCGTCTTCGGCCGCCGCGAGGTGTTCCAGCTCGCACCCGGAAAGCGCCGGAGCGGCCAGACGGCGGTTCCCGAGGAGTACCTCGGCCGCATCATCGGCATCGACGGACTGACCTACTCCGCACTCGACGAACATTCCCGCCAGGGTTGGCGGGTGATCGGCGAACCCGCCGACTCGCTCATCGTCGAGGCGTTCGGCGAGCAACAGTTCATCCCGCTCGCACGGATCGAGGAAGGCGAGATGGCCTTCATCTGTCACAACGATCCGTTGCCCGAGACCGGCGAGGTGATCGGCCTCGCCGCACCGAGGTTGCAACGCTCGATCGAGGAGCGCCGCACTCCGGACAACGCCGAGACCGAGGCCTCGTGACCGGCGGGCCGTGGCTCCCGAGCGCGAGATGACGCGACCGGACACGCCATCGGTCGACCACGTCTTCGTCTACGGGACGCTCCGCCCGGGCGATGTGCGGTGGCAGTTCCTCGAGCCGTACGTCGTCGACGAGGGCTGGCCCGACACCGTCGACGGGCAACTCTTCGACACCGGACTCGACTACCCGGCCGCGATCTTCGACGAACGCGCGATTCCCGGTGGGCTCATCGCCGGGCAGACCTACCGGCTGCTCGCGCACTCCCTCGGCGATTGCCTCGACGTCCTCGACCGGGAGGAGGACACCGTCGGCGGACGCTATCGACGTGTCCTCGTCGTCACCGGCCGAGGGGTGACGGCGTACGCGTACGAGTACGGCAGCGACCTGGATCTGACTCCGATCGACAGCGGGGACTGGTTCGCGCACCGCGGCCTCGTGCCGCCCTCGTTCGGATCCCCGGAGCCGGCGCGATCTACGCTCGCTCCATGAGCCCTCGCGACAATCTGTCCACCCCCGGAATCTGGTACTTCACCGACGGGATGAGCTCCGGGGAGGCGGCCGAGTTCGCCGGCGAGGTCGAATCGCTCGGCTACTCGACGCTCTGGCTTCCCGACACGGTCGGTCGCGATCCGTTCGCGCACATCGCCTGGCTCGCGTCCCAGACCTCCACGCTCACGTTCGCGACCGGCATCGCCAGCATCTTCCATCGTCACCCCGGTCCGATGAAGCAGGTGATGAACACCATCGGCGAGCAGTCGGGCGGCCGATTCATCCTCGGCCTCGGTGTCAGCCACGGACCGATGGTCGCCGGGCTCCGCGGGCTCGACTACTCCAAGCCGCTCACGCAGATGCGCGAGTACGTCGCCGCGATCGAGTCCCAACCCTTCCGCGGTCCGGCACCCGCCGAACCCGTCCCGATCGTGCTCGCAGCGCTCGGTCCGAAGATGCTCGAACTCGCCGGAACCGCCGCCGACGGAGCGCACCCGTACTGGACGACGCCCGAGCACACCGCGCAAGCGCGCGAGATCATGGGTCCCGACGCCCTGCTCTGCGTCGAGCAGAAGATCTGTCTGTCGACCGATGCGGACGCCGCGCGTGAGGCGGCTCGGGCCGCGATCCAGATCTACGCCGACCTTCCGAACTACCGCAACAACTGGAAGCGACTCGGGTTCACCGAGGACGAGATCGAGCAGCGCGACAACCGCTTCATCGATGCCGTGGTCATCTGGGGCGACGAGGACCGCGTCCGCGCCGGTATCCAGGCGCACTACGACGCCGGGGCGACGCACGTGTGCATCCAGCCGCTGTCGACCGAGGGTCCGACCACCCTCGACCGCAACGCGTTGCGGGCGCTCGCCCCGTCCGGTTGACCCCGGGGTTCGCGGGCGAGCGACCGATCAGTCGGCGGTGGACTCGGCTGCTTTGGCTTGGAGTTCGTCGACGATCGACGCGTCGGCGAGCGTGGTCGTGTCACCGATGTTGCGGCCCTCGGCGACGTCGCGCAGCAGGCGCCGCATGATCTTGCCGGAGCGCGTCTTGGGAAGATCCGGCGTGATGAACACCCGCTTCGGCCGCGCGATCGCACCGATCTCCTCGGCGACGTGTGCCCGGAGCGTCGCTTCGTCCGTGTCGGCACCGCCGCGCAGGATCACGTAGGCGAACACCGCCTGCCCTGTCGTCGGGTCGTTCGCTCCGACGACCGCTGCCTCGGCGACCGACGGGTGCGACACGAGCGCCGACTCGACCTCGGTCGTGGAGATGCGGTGGCCGGACACGTTCATCACGTCGTCGACACGCCCGAGCAGCCACAGGTAGCCATCGTCGTCGAGCTTGGCGCCGTCACCCGCGAAGTAGCGGTCGGGGAAACGTGACCAGTACGTCTCCTGATAGCGCTCCGGGTCCCCCCAGATCCCGCGCAGCATGCCTGGCCACGGTCGGGTGAGCGTGAGGTAGCCGCCACCGACCGGCACGACGTTGGCGTCGTCATCGACGAGCTCGGTACTCACGCCCGGGAGCGGGAACGTGGCCGATCCCGGCTTCGTGGTGGTCGCTCCCGGCAGCGGGCTGATCATGATGCCGCCCGTCTCGGTCTGCCACCAGGTGTCGACGATCGGACACCTCCCACCGCCGATGTGTTCGTGGTACCACATCCACGCCTCGGGATTGATCGGCTCGCCGACCGTCCCGATGAGCCGCAGCGACGAGAGGTCGTGCTTCGCCGGCTCGTCCGCGCCCCACTTCATGAACGTGCGGATCGCGGTCGGCGCGGTGTAGAAGATCGTCACGCCGTACTCCTCGACGATCTCCCAGAAACGGTCATTGGCCGGGTAGTTCGGGACGCCCTCGTACATCACCTGGGTGCAGCCGTTCGACAGCGGTCCGTAGACGATGTAGCTGTGGCCCGTGATCCAGCCGACGTCGGCGGTGCACCAGAAGACGTCGGTTTCGGGCTGCAGATCGAACACGTACTTGTGCGTGTAGGTGACGTGGGTGAGGTATCCACCGGTCGTGTGCATGATGCCCTTGGGCTTGCCGGTCGTGCCCGACGTGTACAGCAGGAAGAGCAGGTGCTCGGCCTCCATCGGCTCGGCGGGGCAGTCGGTGGACGCTCCCTCCATCAGCTCGTGGTACCACACGTCGCGCCCGTCGACCATCGTGACGTCGTTGCCGCCGCGGCGGACGACGACCACGTGCTCGATACTCGGCGTCGACTCACACGCCTCGTCGGCGGCGGGCTTGAGCGGGAAGACCTCACCGCGGCGGTAGCCACCGTCGGCGGTGATCAACACCTTTGCTTCGGCGTCGTTGATCCGATCACTCAGCGACTGACTGGAGAACCCGCCGAAGACCACGCTGTGGGGTGCGCCGATGCGCGCACACGCAAGCATCGCGACTGCGGCCTCGGGGATCATCGGAAGGTAGATGTTGACCCGGTCGCCCTTCTTCACGCCGAGCCCCTTCAGGACGTTGGCGAACTGGCTCACCTCGTCGAGGAGGGCCTGGTAGGTGATCGTGCGCTTGTCGCCTGGTTCGCCTTCCCAGTGGAATGCGACCTTGTCGCCGCGGCCCGCCGCCACGTGGCGATCGAGGCAGTTGTACGACACGTTCAACGTGCCGCCCTCGAACCACTTCGCGTCCGGCAACTGCCAGTCGAGGACGGTGTCGAACTCCTGCTCCCAATCGACGAGTTCGGTCGCCTGACGCGCCCAGAACGCCTCGTCGTTCGTGTTCGCCTCGTCGTACAGCGACGTGTCGACGACGAGCGACGTCGCCTTGAAGTCGTCGGACGGCGCGAACGTGCGGTTCTCCGAACTCAGTGCGTCGATCGTGTCGTGCTGTTCGTCACTCATGGTCCGATCGTAGAACACCGATCGGAACCACACCGATGGCGCCCCCGTTCCGATCTCGTGATCTGTTCCCGCGCCCCGTGCGCGAACTGTTCACGAGAATCGAACGGAGTCGGTCAGGGCTGGCCGTCGCTCAGGTTCGGGGTCTGATCCGTCGGCGGGATGTCGAGTGTCTCCGCGACGACATCATCGTCACGATCGCGTGCCTGGATGTCGTTCTCGACGAACGGGCGCAGATCGTGAACGAATCGCCGGGTTGGAGCGCGGTGTCGAAATCCTCCGACTCCGCGAAGAAGTAGAACGTGGAGAAACTGGTCGACGTCGGGCTGAATCTCCCGAAATGTGCTGCCGGTCGGTCGGGAGCGCCGGGGTCAGCCGGAGCGGTACTCGGCCACGAGGAATCCGCCGAGTCCGTCCGGATCGAGCAGCGCTTCGGCCTCGCTGATCCGACTGCGCATCCGCATTGCCTCGAGGTCGGGACGCGCCGCGTGTTGCTCCCAGTGACGGCGACCCTCCTCGACGCGGTCGGTGATCCCGTGGAGTTGGAGGAACTGAGCCTGCGTCCGCAGCGCATCGGCTTCCGGAAGCTGATCGAAACAGAGATCGGTCGTGATGTCCTGCGTCCGTGGCGCGTGCAGGTAGTGATCTCCGCGTTCGTTTCCGCGATAGGTCCGCAACCAGTCCCGCCATGGCCGGAGCGCGAGCTCGCTCGTGCGGGGGACCCCGTAGTCGATCACCACGACCGAACCTCGACCGACGATCGACCGGGCACGATCGATCCAATCCGCTGCGCGATCGGTCAGTGGCGCACGGGCGCCGTGCGGTGCGTTCCCGGGCAGCACCGCCGGCACGTGCTCGAACGGAGCGCTGAGGCGTTCCCCGTTGGTGTCGACGAAGGCTTCGCGCCACGCCCCGTCGAACACCGCAAGTCGAAACGGCAGGTTGTCGAGCAGCTCGTTGGCGATGATCACTCCCTCGATCGGGCCGTCGGGAAGGTCGGACCGCGATTCCACCCCGTCGGGATGTCGTTCGCGCTGAGCCTCCGAGACCTCGACGGTGATGTACCGCATCGAATCGAGACAGGCGGGCGCAGCGGCGAGGATCGAGCGGGCGAGCGTCCCCGGGCCGGCACCGGCGTCGACCACGGTGAACGGGTCCGGGTGCCCGAGCCGTTCCCACTCGGAGTCGAGGTAGGTGGCGAGCACGGTCCCGAACAGCGGCCCGACCTCGGGCGAGGTCAGGAAGTCGCCGCGACGGCCGGCACTCCCCCCGTCGACTCGCATGTAGAACCCCTCAGGGCCGTACAGCGCCTGTTCCATGAACTGGTCGAACGGAATCGGGACGGCATCGCTCACCCCGACAGGCTGGCACCTCCCGGCTCCTTCCCACCCCCTGCTCGCCCTCGCAAGCGAATTTTCTTCCCGCACGTGGCCGAAGTTCTCCCGCGGGAGGAACAGCGACGCTCCGAGGGAGGCGGTGCCGATCAGGTCGGCGCCGTCAGGAGCTGGAGCAGTCCATCGGTCGGCCGGTCGAGCCGACCGCGATCACGGTCGTCCGAGACTCGGGTTTCTCGGGCCGGTTCGGCGTTCGCACCGCCAACACTCGAGCCGGCTGTCGCCGGTGTGGAGGTGGGTGGCGAGTCGCTTGGGGTGGACCTTGCGACCGGTTCCGTCGGCGTTCGTGATGCGAACGGTCACCCCATTGGACCCACGTCGACTCTCGACGGCCGTCACCGTGCCGGAGGACAGCGCGAAGCCCACGTGGTCGTCGTCGTGGACGACGACGTCATCGTTCACACGCAACGCGTTCCAGTACGCCAGGATCACGAGCGATCCTCGGTGGTGCGGGGCAGCTGCACGATCATCATGCTGCTCGATCCAGAGTCGGCACGACTGGTGGTTCGATGCCGCGGTTGTCCTCGCCGTCCTCGCGATTGTCGACGACGCGGATCCACGGATGGCGGAGCGACTCGTACGGGCCGGGGTGCGCGTCAGTCGACCGGTCGGTTTCGGCGGATCGCTCTCGGGCTGGTGGCAGCATGGGTCTCCTGTGAGCTGGGGCTCAGAGGAGGCGACCGCATCGTGTCGACCGCGTGGATCGAGCGTCAGAAGAGGTCCCCGGTGAGTCGGCGGAACATCACCGTACCACGTGACCGTCGGGTCCACCGGTCGCGCGGAACCGGACAGGCGACACCGACGTTCTCCGCGAAGTGAACGTAGTGTTCTTCAGGCGTTCCACTTGCTTGGTGGGGACATCTCGTTGACATCCGACCCTTCGACCTTCGTCGATCCGCCGAACAATTCGTTGCCTCCTCTGAAACCGACTTCGAGGAGTCCACATGTTCGAATCGTCCGACCCCCAACGTTCCCTCCTGCGCCGCCCCCGGGCCATCGTCTACTGCGACGCGCACCTCGGCACGATCGACGGCAAGACCGCGAACGGTCTCGTCCGCCACAGCGAGCGGTACGAGATCATCTCGGTCATCGACCACACGCAGGCCGGCCGAGACGCCGGCGAGGTGCTCGACGGAACACCGGTGGGGATTCCGTGCTGCACCGATCTCGACGACGCGCTGACCGGCGCCGGCTCGCCGCCCGAGCTGTTGATCGTCGGAGTCGCCCCGACGAGCGGTCTGCTGTCGGTCGCCCAGCGGGCGGTGCTGCTCGACGCGATGAGTCACGGCCTCGGCATCGTCAACGGGTTGCACGAGTTCCTGAACGATGACCCGGAGTTCGCGGCGACCGCCGCGATCAACAACGTCGTGATCGCCGACGTCCGGCGCCCGAAGGAGAAGGCCGACCTGCACATGTTCGACGGGAGCATCCTCGGTGTGAGCTGTCCCCGGATCGCCGTGCTCGGCACCGACGGTGCGATCGGGAAACGCACGACCGCCACGATCCTGGTCCGCGCGCTCAACGCGCGTGGACTGCACACGGTCCTCGTCGGTACCGGTCAGACGAGCCTGATCCAGGGCGCCGCCCACGGGGTCGCGCTCGACGCCGTTCCCGCACAATTCGTTGCCGGCGAACTCGAGGCGGCCGTGGTCGGCGCCTTCGAAACGGAGCATCCCGATCTCATCGTGGTCGAGGGCCAGGGAGCGCTCAGCCATCCGACCTACCTGAGCTCGACGGCCATCCTGCGCGGGAGTCGACCGGCTGGGGTCATCCTCCAGCACGCGCCCGCCCGTTCGATGATCAGCGACTTTCCCGCCTTCCCGATGCCGACGCCAGCCAGCGAGATCAACCTGATCGAGACATTCGCCGACACCCGGGTCATCGGATTGACGATCAACCACGAGGGCATGACCGACAGCGAGGTCTCCGCCGCGATCACCCTGTACGAAGCCGAACTCCAGATCCCGGCAACGGACGCGCTCACCCGACCACCCGACCGTCTGGTCGACATGGTCCTGGCGGCGTTCCCCGACCTACTCGCCGCACCGGTCGCTGCACGATGAGCGGGCTGCGCCTCGACATCGACCTCGACAAGATCGGCGACAATGCCCGCCACCTCGTCGCCCTCGCCGGTGAACGTGGGGTGTCGATCACCGGGGTCACCAAGGCGTTGCTCGGCGACGCCCGGCTGGCACGAACGCTCGTCGTCGCCGGTGTCGTCGGCCTCGGCGACTCGCGCATCGAGAACATCGAGCGGATGCGGCACGCCCACGTCCACTCGCCCATGACGCTGATCCGGTCGCCGATGCCGAGTCAGGTCGACCGCGTGGCGCGCGCCGACACCACGAGCATGAACTCCGACACCGATGTCCTCACCGCGCTCGCGACCGCGGCCCGGTTGTGCGGCCGGATCCACGACGTGATCGTGATGGTTGAACTCGGCGATCTCCGCGACGGGGTGATGTCGGCGGAACTCCACGAGACGGTGCGACACGTCCTGCGCCGACCGACGCTTCGTCTGGAGGGGATCGGAACGAACCTCGCCTGCCGCAACGGCATCGAGCCCAGCCGCCAGAACATGGGCGAGCTCTCGGACCTCGCGGACAGCGTCGAGTCGGCGTTCGGCATCGAACTCCGCACCGTGTCGGGCGGCAACTCGGCCAACCTCGGCTGGCTGTCGACCGCCGAACAACTCGGGCGGGTGAACAATCTGCGCCTGGGCGAGGCGATCCTGCTCGGGCGCGACCCCCTGCGTCGTCAGCCGCTCGTCGGATTGCACACCGATGCGATCACGCTGATCGGCGAGGTCATCGAGTCGAGGCGCAAGCCCAGCCGCCCCTGGGGACGGGCCGGCCAGAACGCGTTCGGTGAAACCGACACCGAGCCGAACGATGACGGCGGCGACCACTCGATCTGGCAGACCATCGTCGCCGTCGGCCGTCAGGACACGGACCCCCGCGACCTGCGGACCACGGCTGGCGTGACCGTGCTCGCGGCCAGCAGCGACCATCTCATGGTCGAGACCAGCGTGAAGATGGTCGCCGGCGACGAGATCCGTTTCGAGCCCGGCTACTCCGCGCTGCTCCGTTCGATGACCTCACCGTTCGTACACAAGGAAGTGCGCCGAGACCGAGCCGACCGGACAACCATCTCGGTGTCGAGCAGAGGCCGAGCCGGCAACCAAGGCGGGACGACGGTCGGTCGGCGCACCGCGAACCTGACGATCGTTCCCGCGATGCGCCCCGCCGCCGGCGCCGCGCCGCGGTCCGATCGCTGAGCGACGGTCCCGGATCAGTCGGAGGCCGCGGCGATCGCGACGCGTGGGTCGCGATGCGGGTCGTCTTCGGCACCCAGCGCCGTCTGGAACAGGCCGATGGCGTGGTGCCGCTGGGTCTCGGTGAGATCCGCGGTCATGATGCGATCGACGGACGGCGCGAGATCTCGATGGAAATCGACGATCTCGTGAGCAACCTGCTTGCTCGGCTCGAGATCCTCGAACGGAGTGTCGCCGTCGTACCAGACGGTGCTGCTCGGCTTCTTCTTGGACGCTGCCATTCCAACTCGTTTCGGTAGATGCGGAACGGATGTCCCGCGGGTTGACGAGGAGGGCTTCCCGAAGTGCACGGGACGCGTCGACGATCAGCCGCCATGCTATCGGTCGACAGGGACCGGACCGGGCGGCGGAGGTGGAACGAGCCGCGGTGGAACCCTCGACGAACTCAGCCGAGGAGGGGAACGGTGCCGGCGAGGTCGGAGAGGTTTCCGAAGCCGGCGACCAGGCGGGGGTACACACCGACGGCGATGGTGCCGATCACGGTGATGCCCAGCGCCGCGATGATCGGCGACGGCGGATTGATCGGCGCAGTGTTGCCGTCCGGGACGTCGTCGACCCACACGGTGCGCAGCACCCGGAAGTAGTACGCCGCCGAGATCACGGTGTTGACCGCCGCGATGCATGCCAGCACGTAGGCGGAGGTGGTGTCGGCGTCGAGCACGGCCTTGAAGGCGTTGAACTTGGCGAACCAGCCACCGAGCGGGGGGATGCCGGCGAGCGATGCCATGAACACCGTCATCGCCACCGCCAAGCCGGGGGCGTAGTTGAACAGACCGCCGAACGACGAGATCTCACCGCTCTGCGTCTTGCGTGACACGGCGATCACCACGGCGAACGCGCCGAGGTTCATGAACGCGTACACGAGCAGGTAGACGACCACGGCGTTGAGCGCGGACCCGCCGGCGTCGACGTCACCCGCGTAGGCGAGCGGCATCAGGATGAACCCACCCTGGCTGATCGACGAGTACGCCAACATGCGCACGATGTTGGTCTGGCGCAGCGCGAGCACGTTGCCGACGGTCATGGTGAGTGCAGCGAGCACCCAGAGCATCGGTCCGTAGACGTCGCTGGCGTTCGGGAACGCGAGGAACACGAGGGTCATCAGGGCGGTGAAGCCCGCCGCCTTCGACGCCACCGAGAAGAAGGCGGTCACCGGGGTGGGCGCGCCCTCGTAGGTGTCGGGCGCCCAGGAGTGGAACGGCACCGCCGAGATCTTGAACGCGAACCCTGCGAGCACGAACACGATGCCGATCACTTCGAGTCCGCTGAGGCTGCCATCGGTGAGCAGGGCTCCCAGACCTTCCTCGCCCGTGAGCGCCGTGGTTCCCGTCGCGCCGTACAGGTACGACATGCCGAACAGCATGATGCCCGACGCGAACACGCCCATCAGGTAGTACTTCACGCCCGCCTCGTTCGACACCGACGACCGCTTCTTCCACGCCGCCATCATGTAGCCGGGGATCGAGAGCAGCTCGAGTGCGACGAAGATGCTGATGAGGTCACGCGACGACGCCATCATCACCATGCCGAGGATCGAGCAGAGCATCAGCACGTAGAACTCGCCCTGGTAGTAGCCGCCGTCCTCGAGCGCGTTCTGGCTCATCAGCACGACGACGTAGCCGACGAGCAGGAACAGCGCCTTGAGCACCAACGCGTACTCGTCGATCACGTACCGACCGTCGAACAACTCTCGCGGGACCCCGTCGAGCTCCAGACCGAGCGTCACCACCGGGATGAACGCCAGCAGCATGACGATGCCCGTCAGCGTCGCGATCATCCACTTCTTGGACTCGGCGAGGTTCAGGTCGATCAACAGCACCACGTTGATCCCGATGACCAGGATCAGCTCGGGCGCGATCGCGTGCCAGTCGATCGGCGGCGACGACCAGTCGGCCTGCGCGAGGAGCGACGAGATCATTCCGATCATTGCGGGATGCCGGCCGAGATGGTGTTGACGAGTTGGGTCACGGCCGGGTCGAGCACCTTGAACATCAGCTGCGGGTACACGCCGAAGACGACGATCGCGATCAGGAACGGGGTCCAGGCGATCCACTCGGTCGGCTGGACGTCGTGGATGTCGTCGTGATGCTCGTCGGCGTCGACGTTGGCGGCCGAGCTGAGCGAGTGGGCGACACCGTGGCTGTCGTGACCGGCGTGGGCGGCCGCTTCGTGCTCGGCATCGGAGTGACCGGCGAACTCCTCGGTCGGCTCACCGAAGGCGGTGCGCTGGTACAACCAGAGCAGGTATGCCGCAGCGAGCACGGTCCCGACGGCGGCGATCACCATCAGCGTGCGGAACAACGTCTCGTTGAGCGCCGGATGCGGGTTGTACGCCGACAGGATCGCCGGGAACTCGCCCCAGAATCCGGCGAGTCCGGGAAGCCCGAGCGACGCCATGGCGGCGAAACCGAGGATCCAGCCCATCTTCGGCATCTGGATCAACATGCCGCTGAGGCGGCTGATCTCGAGCGTGTGGTAGCGGTGCTTGATCGAACCGGCGACGAAGAAGAGCATGCCGGTGATCAATCCGTGGGCGACCATGCCGAACAGGGCGGCGTTGATGCCGAACGTCGTCAGGGTCGAGATGCCGAGCATCACGAAGCCCATGTGGGCGACCGACGAGAACGCGATCAGGCGCTTCATGTCGGTCTGTGCGAGGCAGCCGAGCGCTCCGTAGATGATGCCGATCACGGCGAGGATGCCGATCACCGGCGCCCACGCCTCGGCCCCTTGCGGGAGCATCGGCAGCGCGATCCGGACGAAGCCGTACGTCCCGAGCTTGAGGAGGATGGCGGCCAGGATGACCGAGCCCTGCGTCGGCGCCTGCGTGTGGGCATCGGGCAGCCAGGTGTGGAACGGGAACATCGGCACCTTCACGGCGAATCCGAGGAACATGCCGGCGAAGATCCAGATCTGGACGTCCCGGTCGATGCCGGCGCCCATCTCGTACAGCCAGGCGAAGCTGAAGCTCTCGCCGCCGGTCTGGAAGAAGATCGCCAGGAACGCGACGAGCATGAACGCCGAGCCGAACATCGTGTAGAGGAAGAACTTGAGCGATGCGTACTTGCGCTGCTCGCCACCCCAGACGCCGATCATGAAGTACATCGGCAGGAGGACCACCTCGAAGAACACGAAGAAGAGGATCAGGTCCTGGGCGATGAACGTGCCCGCCATCCCGGTCTGCAGGATCAGCATCAGGGAGTAGAACGCCTTCGGATTCCCCGCCTCGGGCATGTTGTCCCACGAGTAGATCATCACCAGGAAGGTGACGGCCATCGACAGGAAGTACAGCGGCAGGCTGATCCCGTCGAGGCCGATCGTGTAGCCGGACGAGATGACCTCGATCCATTCGGCATCGACGAAGAACTGCAGGTTCTGGGACTGGTCGTAGTCGAACAGCACCAGCGTGGCGATGCCGATCGCGAGGGTTGCGCCGGCGGTGAAGATGCCGATGACCTTCGGTGTCCGCTCGTCGTCCCGGCTCGTGCCGAACATGATGGCCAGGGCGCCGAGCAGCGGCAGGAAGGTGCCGACGCTCAGAATCCAGTTGTTGTCGGTGAGGTTGTTCATGATCTCAGTTCTTCAGTTGATCTCAGGATGCCGTGCTGATTCAGCCGACGTTGACGATGACGAGGACGATGGCGGCGACGGCGGCAGCGCCGAAGAGCAGTCCGCCGTACTGATTGATCTTGCCGGATTGTGTGCGCTGGAGGCCGTGCCCGGTCTCGGACGCCACCGTGCCGGACCCGTTGACGGCCCCATCGACGACCTTCTGGTCGATGTTTTCGTACACCCACTGCCCGGTGCGCTTGCCGCCCTCGCCCACCGCGTCGACGGTGGCGTCGAGCACCTTCTGGTTGACCCAGTAGGCGGCGTTCGCGATCGGGTGGGCGACGGCCCGGACGATGACGTTCTCGTAGAGGGCGTCGAGGTAGTACTTGTTGACCAAGAACTTGTGGCCCGCACGAGCGACCCTGCTGCGTTCGGTGAGCCCGACCAGGCGCTTGTCCCGTCGCTTGTAGAACGCGAGGCAGAAACTGATCGCGATCGCGTACCCGATGGCGACCACCACGAGCGACAGCGCGATCTTCGCGAGCGTCGGCGTGGCGTGGGTGACCGCCGGGAAGAAGCAGGCCGAGCCCTCGGGCGGCGTCGTGAGACCACAGCCTTCACTGTGGCCGTGGTCGCCTCCCTCGTCGCCTTCGTCGGCCTCGGCGATACCGGGGACGAAGTACGAAACCCCTTCACCCGGTCCGCTGTGCGGGATCGACTCGATCGCGACCGCGACGGGTCGTGGCTCGACGTACTTCTTGACGTACTCCCACGACTCGCCCAGGGGTGTCGCGTTGGTGAAGCCCGAGAACGTGGCGAGGAACGCCAGGATCACGACCGGAACGAGGATCAGCTTGCCCGACTCGTGCGGGCCATGGTCCTCGCCGTGATGGTCGTCGTGGCCGCCGTCGTCGTGACCGTGATCAACCGTGTCGACGTTGGCTGCGGCCGACAGTGACCGTGGCGTCGGCTCGTCGTGCACATCGACCATCGGGCCACCGGCCATCGCCAGCTCCGGCTCGTGCTCCTCGACCGTGAGGTCGTGGTCGCCGACGTGGTCCTCGAAGTGGTGTCCGGCTGCAGCACCGCGCGGCTCACCGAAGAAGGTGAGGTACGTGGAACGGGTCATGTACATCGCCGTGAGCGCGGCACCGAAGAGGCCGACCCACATCAGCACCGTGTAGCCGTTGTTGCCGACGTTGTCGATGATCTCGTCCTTCGACCAGAACCCGGCGAACGGGAACACACCGGTGAGTGCGAGCGTGGACACGCACCACGCAGCGAAGGTGACGGGCATCTTCTTGCGCAGGCCGCCCATGTCCTTCTTCATGTCGAAGGAGTGATGCGATCCGGAGTGGCTGATCGATCCGGCGCACAGGAAGAGGCAGCACTTGAAGAACGCGTGGGTGAACACGTGGAAGACGGCCGGGAGCCAGGCGCCGGTACCGAGGCCGAGCATCATGTAGCCGAGCTGGCTCACGGTCGAATACGCGAGAACCTTCTTGATGTCGTCCTGCACGAACGCGAGCAGTGCCGCGATGACGATCGTGATCGCTCCGATGATCGCGATGAACGACAGCCCACCGTTGGCGATGTTGAACGCTTCCCAGAAGACCGGGTAGATCCGGGCGACGAGGAACACGCCGGCGACGACCATGGTGGACGAGTGGAGCAGCGAGGAGACCGGGGTGGGTCCCGCCATCGCGTCGGGTAGCCAGGTGTGCAGCGGGAACTGACCGGACTTGCCGATGCAGGCGATGAACAGCGCGGTCGCGCCGACGAGGATCGCGGCTCCACTGGCCGACGAATCGCCGGAGAGCGCCCATGCCTGGATCGCGGCGATGTCGAAGCCGTTCGCTCCGGGTGAGTTCTCGGCGATCCAGTCGCTCGACGCGAAGTAGATGACCGCGGTGCCGACCAGCAGGCCGATGTCGCCGACGCGCACGGTGAAGAACGCCTTGAGGGCGGCCTTCGAGTTGGCTGCGTCCTCCCACCAATGGCCGATCAGCATGAACGAGCAGAGGCCCATGATCTCCCAGCCCAAGATGAGCTGGACCATGTTCTCGGCCATGACCATGACGAGCATGCCGGCCGAGAAGAGGGTCAGCGCACCGAAGAACTGCGTGTATCGACGGTCGTCACGGACGTAGTCGATACTGAAGATCTGGACGAGCAGGGAAATGAAGGCGACGAGCCAGAGCAACAGCACCGACAGGCCGTCGGCGAACGAGCCGATCCCGAACTCGAGGCCCGAGTTCTGCCACCACACCCAGGACGTGACGACCGGTTCGATGAACGGTTCGACCTCTCCACCCTCGGACGCGCGAGGCAGTGACCGACCGAACGTCTGGAGCAACCCGATGGCGTGTTCGCCACCCTCCTCGGCGTCGCCGGAGTTGACGCGGGCCATCCACTGGATCCCGGCGCCGGTCGCGATGACGAGCGAAGCGGCCATCGAGGCGAGTCCGAACTCGGAACCACCGTTCGGCATCTTCTTGCCGAACATCATGATCAGCGCGAACGCGACGGCGGGGATGAGCGCGACGAGCCAGAGGTTCTCGAGGAACCAGCCGGAGCTCAGGTCGAGCGCGTGTTGTACTTCTTCTGCGGCGAGCACCGGATCAGCCCTTCAGTTCCGAGAGTTCGTCGAGCGAGATGGAGCGACGGTTGCGATAGATGAGCAGCACCATGGCGAGACCGACACCGACTTCGGCGGCAGCGATCGCGATCACGAAGAGTGCGAACACCTGCCCGTCGACGTCGTCGTTCATCAGCGCGAACGCGACCAGGTTCAGGTTCACGGAGTTCAGCACGAGCTCGATCGACATGAGCACCATCACGGCGTTGCGACGCGCGATGACACCGAACACCCCGATGCAGAACAGCACGGCGGCGAGCAGGAGGAAGTTGGCAGCGAGCATCGGTCAGTCCTTCCGAGCCAGGACGATGGCGCCGATCGCGGCGGCGAGCAGGACGAAGGTCATGCCGAAGAACGGCGCGAGGTACGGCGAGAGGACGCGGTCGGCGATGTCGACCGTCGACTCGTTGTTCGCCCCGGTGAGCTGCGGCTCGGCGATCGTGTCGTCGCCGTAGGTGTCGAGCACAGCCCACGCCAGCAGTCCGAAGAGGACGACCGCGACCGGGATCCCGATGGCCCAACCCTTGTTGTTCAGCCCCGACTCTTCGCCGATCTTCGCGCGGGTGAGCATGATGCCGAACAGGAACAGCACCATCACGGCGCCGATGTAGACCATCACCTGCGATACGGCGACGAACTCCGCTGCCGCGAGGACGTACTGGGCGGCCACGCCTCCGAGGACCACGACGAGCCACAGCGCGGCGTGGACGACGTTCTTCGTCGACACGACGCAGAGCGCGGCGAAGATCATCCCTGCGGCGATGATGCCGAAGCCGATGTTCTGCGCGACGTTCACGCCGTCGGCAGCGAGGAGCACTGCGTTCACTTGCCCGCCCCGGCTTCGAGTTCAGGCGCCTCGGGAACGGTCTCCATCCACTCGCCCAGCTTCTCCTTGTCGTGCAGGAGGTCGGCGATCTTCGGCTCGGAGTACTCGTACTCGGGGCTCCAGAAGAGCGCGTCGAACGGGCACACCTCGACGCAGATCCCGCAGTACATGCAGAGCGCGTAGTCGATGTCGAAGCGGTCGAGGTGGTTCACCTGGCGCGGCTTGCCACCGGCACGTCGCGGCGGCGCGAGTTGCTTGTGGCCTTCGATGTAGATGCACCAGTCGGGGCAACTGCGCGAGCAGAGCATGCACGCCGTGCAGTTGTCCTCGTGGAGCGCGATCACGCCACGCGCGCGGATCGGCGGCGACTCCTTCTCGTGCGGGTACTGCACGGTGTTCGCGCCGTCCTTGACGGTACGTCCGAAGATGCCGAGCGTGACGCCCAGACCCTTGACCAGACCAGGAACCTTTGGCATTAGACAGCCACCTTCAGAATCGCCGTGACGGCGATGTTGGCGAGCGAGAGGGGGATGAGGAACTTCCAGGCGAAGGTCTGGAGTTGGTCCTCACGGAAACGGGGGTAGGTGAAGCGCACCCACATGATCACGAACACCAGGGCGAGCATCTTCGTGAAGAGGATCAAGGGACCGACGATGTTCATCCACCAGGACACGTCGTCGAGGTTGTCCCAGCCGAACCACTCGAACGGCACGCCCCAGCCGCCCAGGAACAACGTCGCAGCGATGAACGCGAACACGCCTGCGGTGGCGAACTCGGCGATGAAGAACATCAGGAAACGGAAGCCCGAGTACTCGGTCATGTAGCCCGACACGAGTTCGGATTCGGCGATCGGCATGTCGAACGGCGGCTGGGTCAGCTCCGCCTGGACCGCGATCATGAAGATCAGGAAGCCGAGGAACTGCGTGATGACGAACGGGTTGCCGAGCCACTCGAACCCGAAGATCGCCTCGGTGTTCTGGACTTCGACGATCCGGTTGAGGTTCATCGACTCCGCCTGGATGACGACACCGAGCGTCGCCAGGACCATCGGCAGTTCGTAGGCGATCAGCTGACCGGCGGCACGGAGACCACCGAGCAGCGAGTACTTGTTCGCGCTCGCCCAGCCCGCCATCAGGATGCCGAGCACGCTCACCGAACCGACGGCGAGGAAGTAGAACACCCCGGCATCGAGATCGGCGAACACGGCCTCGGGACCGAACGGCACGACGACGATCAGCAGGAACGTCGAGAGCAGAACGACGACGGGAGCCAGTTTGAAGACCGTCTTGTCGACGTTGTCCGGGGAGATGTCTTCCTTCTGCAGCCACTTGCCGACCTCGGCCAGGAGCTGCATCGATCCGTAGGGACCAGCCTCCATCGGACCGAGCCGGCTCTGCATGAACGACATCATCTTGAACAGGAACAGGTAGACGATCGCGCCGGCGGGCAACAGGACGGCGACGAGTCCACCGAGGACGCGCAGCAGCGACTGTCCCCAGTACGGGATCTCGACAGCGAGGACACTGATCATCGGTCGATGTCTCCGAGGATGAAGTAGAGGCTGGCGAGGATCGTGATGATGTCGGGCACGTAGACGCCCTTCAGGACCCACGGCGTGATGCTGATGTTGTTGAAGCTGGCAGAGCGGATCTTCACCCGGAACGGTCCGAGGTCGCCCTTCGAGACCACGTAGTACCCCATCTCACCGAGCGGGTTCTCCGTCGAGACATAGGCCTCGCCCTCCGGCACCTTGATGATGCGCGGCACCTTGGTCATGATCGGACCGGCCGGGATCTGCTCGAGCAGCTGCAACACGATCTTGCACGACTCTCGCGTCTCCTGCAGTCGGATCCAGCACCTCGCCCAGGAGTCCCCGTCGGGGTGCGTCCAGACCTTCCAGTCGGCCTTGTCCCACGCGAGACCCACCGGGTTGTCGCGCCGCAGGTCGTAGTCGACGCCGCTGGCGCGCAGGTTCGCACCCGACAGGCCGTATTCCTCGGCGACGTGCGCGGGGATCACGCCGATCCCGCGCATGCGGCTCTGGAAGATCTCGTTGCCGAAGAGCAGGTCCTCGTTCTCGTCGCAGAACCCGATCAGTCGCTTCACGACGGCGGTCGTCTCGTTGATCCAGCCTTTCGGCAGATCGTCCTTGAGACCACCGATGCGGTCGAAGTTGGGGTGGAACCGACCGCCGGTCGCGCTCTCGATCAGGTTGAGGACGTACTCGCGGTCACGGAACGCCAGGAACGCTGGGGTGGTCGCGCCCATCTGGACACCGAGGTCACCGAGGAACAGCGACACGTTCGCGATCCGGGACAACTCGAACAGGATCGTGCGGATGACCTGGGCGCGCGGCGGCGCCTCGATCTCCATCAGCTTCTCGGCGGCGAGGATGAACGGCACCTCGTTGGCGAAGCTGCCGAGCCAGTCGATGCGGTTGATCAGCGTCGTGACCTGCGGGAAGGTACGGACCTCGGTGAGCTTCTCGTACCCGCGGTGCATGTAGCCGGCAGACGGCTCGGCCCACACGACCTGCTCGCCGTCGAGGCGCGCGATGATCCGCAGCGTGCCGTGCGTTGCGGGGTGCTGCGGCCCGATGTTGAGGGTCATCCCCTCGGTCTCGAGCTCGACGTTCAAGCGCGCGTCAGCGGCCTGCGACGCGATGTAGCTCAGTTGCTGCCGCTCGGACAACTCCGTCATGACTCGTCGTCCGCCTTCTCGCCGTCGGACTCGTCGGCCTCGCCGACGTGCGTCGCTTCGTCACCCGTCGCCGCCGCGACCGCGGTGGTCGCGTCCGGATCGGGCGGTGATGCGTCGTCGCCGGTGGCCTCGACGGTCGCATCGACATCGATGGCACCGTCCTCATCGGTCAGCGGCAGCGGCTCGTCCTTGATCTCTTCGGCCTTCTCGGGCATCGGTTCGACATCGACGATGCCGGGCCATGGCTTGACCATGCGCGCCAGCAGCGGGAAATCCTTCTTCAACGGGTGCCCTTCGAAATCGCCGGGGAGGTACATGTTGCGCAGGTCCGGGTGACCGTTGAAGCCGATCCCGAACATCTCGTGACATTCGCGCTCGTGCCAGTTCGCGCCGGCGTACGAGCCGGTCCACGAATCGACGACCTGGTGATCGTCGGCGACGTCGGCCTTGATCGTGATGCCGACGTGCCGATCGAGGTCGGTCAGCCGTGCGAACACCTGCATGCGCGTCTCGCCGCCACAGACGCCCTGCTTGATCGTCATGTCGATCGGTTCCTTCTCGACCGTCGGATCATCCTCACCCTTGCCATAGGGCGACGGCATCCAGTCGATCGCCGACAGGAACGAGAAGAACGAGAACCCGGCGAGTTTCAACGCCGCCGCGGTCTCGGCCCACGCGTCGGTGGCGACGCGGACGGTGAGGTCGGTGTTGGGGTCGATCTCGAACTCGATCAGCGCGTCGCCGATGCGGGCTCGGAGGTCGTCGACGATGCCTTCACGGAGGCCATCGCCCGGCAACGCCTGAGTTTCCGCGGCTGCGTCGTCGGTCGTCTCGGTGTCACTCAATGGGGCCACCGCCCACGACGATGGGTTCCGGGCGATCCCGCTCGGGGATCGGCTGCGGGTCGGTCGAGATGTCGTGCGTCGACTGTCCCGTCGGATCGCCGGCGTGCAGTTCGCCGCGCTCGGCCTGGCGCTTGGCCTGCAGCGTGGTGAACTCGTCACCCTTCCATTTGGCCTGCATGTCCTCGTTCTTGATCCGCTGCTGGAGCAGGACGATGCCTTCGAGCAGCGCTTCGGGACGAGGCGGGCAGCCGGGGACGTACACGTCGACCGGAATGATCTGATCGACACCCTTGGTGACCGAGTAGCTGTCCCAGTACGGGCCACCGCAGTTCGCGCACGACCCCATCGAGATCGCGTACTTCGGCTCGGGCATCTGCTCCCACAGGCGCTTCACGGCCGGCGCCATCTTGTCGGTGACCGTGCCCGACACGCACACGAAGTCGGCCTGGCGCGGGCTGGCCGGGAGCGGGATCACGCCGAGGCGCATCACGTCGTAGCGCGGCGACGCGAACGCGGCGCCCATCTCGATGGCGCAGCACGCGAGGCCCCACTGGTACACCCACATGCTGTAGGAGCGGCTGATGTTGAACAGCTTGGTGAGCGGGGCCGGCATCCGACCCTTGTCGACGAGACCCATGTCAGTGCACTCCTTGTCGGATCGACCCGGTCATCACATACTTCTCTGTCCGCAGTGTCACGGTCACACCCAACGGAGCAGCCCTCGCTTCCATGCGTAGACCAAGCCGTCGAGCAGCAGCACGATGAAGATGAGCATCACCACGAGACCGAAGGTGCCGTACCGCTCGATGTTCGCCGCCCAGGGAAAGAGGAACACCGCTTCGACATCGAAGATGACGAACAGCAGCGCGAACACGTAGTAGCGGATCTGGCTCTGCGACCAGCCCATTCCGACGGGATCGACGCCCGATTCGTAGGCGATGTTCTTCTCCGCCGACGGGAACGAGGGTCGAATCGCAGCGGCCAGGCCGAGCAGGAGCCCACCGATGGCCAGGGCGGCCACGGCGAACCAGACGACGTTGAGATAGTCGCGAAGGAAATCCGACATACGGGCCCCGAAGATACCAGGGCTTGTGAAATCCCTCCCAAACTCTGCCGCGCCGATTCCTCGCCGCATGTCACGCCCGGGGCGGGTTGTGAACTCACTCGGTGTCGGCGTGCGCTTGCGACCGTCGCCGCACTCGCCACCTGCGGGCGGCCAGAGCCGGCATCAGACCCACGAGCAGGGCATCACCATCCGTGCCTGACCCCCGCCCTCCGCACTTCTGCCGAAGTCACAGCGACAGCTCGGTCAGTTCGCGACGGCCGGACAGGCCGAGCCGGCGGTACACCGCGGCGAGGTGGTTGTCGACGGTGCGCGCCGACACGACGAGTTCGGCGGCGACCTCCTTGCTCGTCTTCCCGGACGCGACGAGGCGGGCGATCTCGAGCTGCCGATCGCTCGGCATGTCGAGGTCGTCGCAGATCCGCACGAGGCGGTCGGTTGCCCGCGGCGGCGCGGTGGGCGCCATTCCCTCCGCCAGCGCACGCGCCGTCAGCGCGCGTCGGCGCAACGCGACGACGTTTCCTCCGCTCGACGACCCGTGCTGCTCCAGCGCGGTCTCGAGCTCGGCGAGTAGCGCGTCCAGCGCGGGAGCGTGCGCCCCTGCCGCCTCGAACTGCTCGACCGCCCGCGCGAGTTCGCCCGCATCGCGGTCGGCGATCCCGCGGGCGTGCATGCAGATCGCCTGGGCCAGGGGGCCATCCATCTCGCACGCGGTGTCGATCACGATCGGGCTGGTCTCGGGCGCGGGGCCACGACGAATCGCCTCCAACCCGATCCACGGCGCCCAGAGCAGATAGCCGGAATCGATCGCACGACGGACGCGTTCGGCCGCGAGCGCATCGACGTCGGTCGACGATGCCAGCCGAAGCTCGGCCCGCGCGCCCCCCAGCGGCGACTCGTCGCGATGAGGGTCGGTCGCGGTCCCCATTTCGATGAGCGTCGCCCGGAGCTCGCCACGAATGAAACCGCCCACGCCGATGTCGTCGACGTGGTCCGCCGCACGCACCGCCTCCCGGCCGCGCAACACGGCGCGTTGGTAGTCCCCCGTGAGCGATGCGATGTGTGCCGTCGCACCGAGCCAGACGGCGTGAGCCGGCCGGACCAACGACACGTCGGCGGCGCGCAACCAGCGGTCGACGACTTCGCTCGCGCGGCGGAGGTCTCCGCCGAGGAGATGGCGCAGTGCGTCGGCGATCCCGAGGCGCACCGCGACGTGCGGCGACGACAGGCGTTCCGCGATCTCGTATCCCTCCACGATCGGCGCGCCGGCGGCGTCGAAGGACCCCACGAACACCTTGTCGAACGCGTCGGCGAGCACGACGGAGAGTCGCGCCGCGTCGGACGTGACATCGCTCGCGGTGGCCGCGGCCGCAGACGCCGCTGCGAGTGGGCCCTTGCCGGTCATCCGCATGTACAACGCCGTCGCCCCGTCGACGCGGGCACGCTGATCCGGTTGATCGAGGGTGCGCCGCAGCTCGGCGAGCTGCTCGTATCCGTCGTCGCTCCGGCCGAGTTGCAGGCACCACAGCTCGGCGCGGGCGAGCCCCGCATCCACTCGTTCGGTCTCCGTCTCGGCCGCGTCGATCGCCCGGTCGGCGGCAAGCTGCGCGGCACCGAGGTCTCCGTCGTTGGCGTGCGCCCACACGAGTTGTACGAGGTCGGCGGCGGTGGGCTCCGCGATCGCGCCCAACAGTCGCTGCGCCAACGGATTCTCCCAACGCCCGAGCGCGACCGCCGCGCCGACCCGTGCGGTTCGGTCGTCGATCCCGCTCTCGGAATCGAGCATCCACTCGGCGAGCCGAGCGGGATCGACTCCATCTTGCGGTCCGACGGCCGAGGCGAGCTTCGAGTAGAGCCGTCGGGTCTCCTGACCGACGAGCTGACCGCGGATCACCTCGGTGTAGAGCGGATGGACGAGCACGCACGGATCGCCGGCCACCAGTCCCGACCGCTCCAGCCGTTCGACCGCCTCGAGGTCGAGCCGGGACAGCACCCCCCGCGGCACCGCTCCTGCGATCGCCACGGTGCGGAGCAGGTCCCATTCGGTCTGCGACAGGCGGTCCAGATGCGTGGCGACCAACTGTTCGAGCGAGCGGCCCGACGGGACGAAGTCGTCCAAGTGCCACAACCCGGAACGTTCGACGATCGCCGATGACGCGTGGGCGGAGGCGAGCAGTTCGCGCAACGCGAGCGGGTTGCCTTCGCTCAACATCGCCAATCGGTGGAGCGAGCCGACTTCGCCGGGACCCGCCCACTCGACGAGCAGGTCGGTCAACGGTTCGACGTCGAGCGATCCGAGCACGATGCTCTCCGCCTTGTCGCGCAACACGTTCGAGAGGTGGTGATCGTCGTTCCGGACGCCGTCGGGCCCCGTACGTTCCGTGACCACCACGGCGATGTCCCCGGCTCGGATCAGACCTTCGAGGATCGCGGCGGACTTGTGGTCGAGCATCCCGACGTCGTCGACCCCCACCACCGTCGGTGTCGCCTGTTCGACGAGACCACGCCGCAAACGCTGAACGAGCTCGAACTCGGCACCGACGGGCGGCGCGTCCATCGGGAGCAGGTGCAGGAGCGCGCCGAACTCCAACGCCTGCTGCGCGCTGCCGGCATGCACACGACGAACGGCGACGCCCGTGGACGACTCAGCGAGCCGATCGAGGATCAGTCCCGCTGCATGCGATTTGCCGATTCCGGCGGGTCCCCGGAGGACGATGGATCGCGCAGGCTGCGAGGTGAGCCTCGCGACCACGTGTTCGACGAGCGCGTTGCGATCGGTGACGATCGAAGGTCGGTGCGCGCCAGGGCGGTCTGATTCCATCCCCGGCCCATCTTGTCATGCCATGCGGAAACGACTCATCAGCGGCCGACCAGGCGGTCCGAGAGTTGCGTCGCCGATTCGACCACCAGCTTCACGACACGCTGCTCGTCGCCGGCATCGGGGAATCGAAACGAGGGTCCCTGCACGTAGATCGCGCCGTCCCAGTCGCCTCCGGGACCCCGGAACGCTGCCGCGAACGCGTTGACGCCGGGATGCATGTCTTCCCGTGACACCACGACTCCATCGGCGCGGACGCTCGCGAGCCGGCGGCGGAGCTCGTCCGGGTCGGGGGACATCGACTCGGTCTCGGTCTCGGACATGCGATCGAGGTACCCATCGAGTTCGTCGCTCGACAGTTTGGCGAGCACCGCCAAACCGCTGGCGACGGTGTGGAGTGGGAACGACTGACCCGTCTGGTCGGCCACCAGCACGAGTTCGTCTCCGTCGTCCACGTTGTCGACCCAGAATGCGCTGTCGCCGTCACGCAGCGTGTAGCCGCTGCTCCCCCCGGTGATCGCCGAGAGTTCCTCGATGAACGGACGCACGGTCGAGCGCACACTGGCCGTCGGGCCGGCTGCACCGAGCGTGGCCAACGCCGGTCCGACCGAATAGCCGCCGCCGGTCTCGCTCTGCACGACCGCACCTTCGTGCTCGAGGGCGGACAACAGGCGGGAAACGGTCGACTTGGGGAGCTCGGTGCGTTCGGCGATCTCGGTCACCCCCGCGGTGCCGCGAGCGAGCACCCGGAGGACGGAGAATGCCCGCTCGATCGATTGCACTCCTGCCATATCCGCTGTCCTGTGGCCGCCTCGTGCCGGTAGCTTGATTCGTGCGCCGCTCAGAGGAGTCGGCCCAGATGGGCCTGGCGTACTGTTTCACTCTACGGTACGGTTCCGCATGACGGAACACTTGCACGGGCGGCAACGTTCACGCAGGTCTCTCGACCTCTGGGGGTCAGCACATGACAGACGTCGACAACGACGCAAACAACTCCGGCGACGATGACGTCGATCTCGCCGCTCTGAGCGATGAAGACCTCACGCTGCAGATGCACGACGACCTGTACGACGGGTTGAAGGAAGAGATCGCCGAGGGCACCACAATCCTGCTCGACCGCGGTTGGAGCGCCGAGAAGGTGCTCAACGACGCGCTGGTCGAAGGCATGCGGATCGTCGGCATCGACTTCCGCGACGGCATCCTCTTCGTTCCCGAGGTGCTGCTGTCCGCCCACGCGATGAAGGCCGGCATGGAGATCCTCCGCCCCCTGCTCGCCGAGACCGGGGCCGAATCCGTCGGC
Source organism: Ilumatobacter nonamiensis YM16-303 (assembly GCF_000350145.1). Classification (GTDB taxonomy): domain Bacteria; phylum Actinomycetota; class Acidimicrobiia; order Acidimicrobiales; family Ilumatobacteraceae; genus Ilumatobacter_A; species Ilumatobacter_A nonamiensis. Next base: position 27,000 of record NZ_BAOL01000225.1, read on the forward strand.
AAGGTCGTCATCGGAACCGTCAAGGGCGACATCCACGACATCGGCAAGAACCTGGTCGCGATGATGCTCGAAGGCGCCGGTTTCGAAGTGATCGATCTGGGCATCAACACCGACGTCGACGAGTTCATCAGCGCGCTCGACGAGCACCAGCCCGACATTCTGGGAATGTCGGCGCTGCTGACCACGACGATGCCCTACATGAAGGTCGTCATCGACACGCTCACCGAGCGCAACCGACGCGCTGACCAGATCATCCTCGTCGGCGGCGCACCGCTCAACCAGGAGTTCGGCGACGCGATCGGCGCGGACGCGTACTGCCGCGACGCTGCGGTCGCATCGGAGATGGCCAAGGAGTTGGTCATGGCGCGACGGGGCAACCCCGAGCCGGCCGGCCCTTCGGTCCGCACCTGACGTGACCACATCGCGCACGCTCGTCATCGCCTGCGGCGCACTCGCTCGGGAACTCCTCGAGATCGTCCGGCTGAACGGCCTCGACGACGTGACCGTCGAGTGTCTTCCCGCTGCACTGCACAACCGTCCGAGCGAGATCCCCGATGCCGTTCGCGCCCGAATCCATCGCGCCCGGGCGCACGAGTCGGTCTCCCTGCCCGAGCCGGCGGATTCGATCGACCCGGTCGACGACGCACGCGTACTCGGCGAGACCGCCGCAACCTACGACTCGATCTTCGTGGCCTACGCCGACTGTGGAACCGGCGGACTGCTTCAGCAGGTGTGTGCCGAGGAAGGTGTCGAGATGCTGGACGGTGCGCACTGCTACCAGTTCTTCGCCACGAGTCCGCGTTTCGCCGAGATCCAGGATGCCGAGATCGGATCGTTCTACTTGACGGACTTCCTCGTGCGTCACTTCGACCGCATGGTGTGGCAGGGTCTCGGCCTCGACCGCCACCCCGAGTTGTTGGCGGACTACTTCGGCAACTACACCCGTCTGGTGTACCTCGCCCAGACCGACGACCCCGCGCTGCTCCGCTCCGCCGAGATCGCGGCCGACCGGCTGGGGCTCACGATGATCGTCGAACGCACCGGATACGGCGAACTCGAACCGGCGATGGTCCAACTGAAACGACACCGATGATGAACGACGACTCCACGACCGATCCGGCGACCGACCAAGGCTCGATGCGCGAGCGGCGAACCGCCGGCCGATCGGGACGCCGACGCGGGGGCAAACCGACGATCGTCACCATCTCGTGGCGAGACATTCCGGCACAGCTGACCGCCCGAGCCGGCGGCGACCAGCACAAGGTCCTGCTCCACGCTCGCTTCCAACACGCGATCGACCGCGCGGCCGCCGTGGCGGGGCTTACGTCGACCCACGACTACGTCCAGGAGTGGCGCAGCGTTGCCGCTCCACTCGACGAAGGCGACGTGGCCGCCCAACTCGATCAGCGGTGCGCCGAGATCGAAGGCGATTTCCCCCGCGACCGGCTCGAGGCCCTCGTCGCGAACGGCGGCCTCGACCCGACATCCGGTGTCGGGCACCCGATCTCCGAGCCGCACTCCCCCGCCAGCGAAGAACCAGAAAGCGACACTCCATGACCGACACGATCATCAGCTCCGCGACCAAAGAGGTCGTCATCGGATTCGACCGCCCCTTCGTGATGATCGGTGAGCGGATCAACCCGACCGGTCGCAAGCTGCTCGCCGCCGAGATGAAGGAGGGCAACTTCGATCGCGTCTCGGCCGACGCCATCGCGCAGGTCGCCGGTGGCGCTCAGATGCTCGACGTCAACGCGGGAATCCCGTTGGCCGACGAACCCGCGCTGCTCGCCCAGGCGATCGAGCTCGTCCAGGCGGTCACCGACGTCCCGCTGTCGATCGACTCCTCGATCATCGAGGCGCTCGAAGCAGGCTGCGCGGTGTACCAGGGCAAGCCGCTCATCAACTCGGTCACCGGTGAGGACGAGCAGATGGAGCGCGTGCTTCCACTGGTGAAGAAGTACGGCGCCGCCGTGGTCGCCATCTCGAACGACGAGACCGGCATCTCCGAGGACCCCGACGTCCGCTTCGAGGTCGCGCGCAAGATCGTCAACCGGGCGTCCGACTACGGAATCCCGGCGGCGGACATCGTCGTCGACCCACTCGTGATGCCGATCGGCGCGGTCGGTCAGGCCGGCCAGCAGGTGTTCCGGCTGCTGCGCCGCTTGCAGTCCGAGCTGAAGGTGAACACCACCTGTGGCGCGTCGAACGTGAGCTTCGGACTGCCCGAGCGCAACTGGATCACCGGCACGTTCCTGGCCATGGCGATCAGCAACGGGATGACGTCCGCGATCATGAACCCGCTGCACGACGAAGTGAAGAAGATCGTCAAGGCCGCCGACGTGCTCGCCGGCCACGACCAGGACTGCGGCGCGTGGATCTCCGCCCAACGCGAAGGCGGCGACCCCTCCGGAGCGGGCGAGACCGGCGGCGCCCCCCGCCGCCGCGGCGGACGACGAGCCCGCCTCGCCGAGTCATGACCCCACGTCCCGCCGTCCGGAAATTTCGAGCGATCCCGACCGTGGGCGTCTCGATCCCTCGAAATTCCGCCGTGCCGTTCGCCGAGTCGAGGAAATTTCGGGGGATCGGGTCGCACGGCGTCTCGATCCCTCGAAATTTCCCCTCGTGGCGACGGAACGCGGAGGGCGGGGGATGACGGCCGACGGCGACACGGTGGAGGTGCATCGGGTGGTGTTCGCGCCGTCGGGGCTGACGGCGCGGGTCGCTGAGGGAACCACGGTGCTCGATGCCGCGCGCTCGGTCGGGGCCGACCTCGACTCGACCTGTGGCGGACGCGGGATCTGTGGGCGGTGTCAGGTGATCCCGTCGTCCGGGTCGTTCTCCAAGTGGCAGATCGAGTCCGACGCCGATGCGCTCACGGAGTGGACCTCGGTCGAGGAGGAGTACACCGGCCGTCGCCCGATTGCCGACGGTCAGCGCCTCGGTTGCGCCGCGCTCGTACGCGGCGACGTGGTCGTGGAGATCCCGGCAGCGAGTCAGGTGCACCGCCAGGTCGTCCGCAAATCGGTCGACGTGGGGAGTCTCGAGCTCGATCCGATGGTCCGGCTGCACTACGTCGAACTGCCGATTGCCGAGCTCGGCGCCGAAGTCGGCGGACTCCGCGAGCAGATCGTCGCCTCGCTCACGCGGGACTTCGATGTCACGCCGACCGACATCGACGCCCGACTCCTCCCGCTGCTGGCTCCGACGGCGAAGCGCGGCGACAACAGCGTGACGGTGGCGGTCCGCGACGAGTCGACGATCTGCGCCGTGTATCCCGGCTACGTCGATCGGGCAGTCGGAATCGCGGTCGATGTGGGCTCCACCACGATCGCCGCGCACCTCGTCGATCTCGCCAACGGTGAGGTGCTGGCGACGAACGGGATCATGAACCCGCAGATCCGTTTCGGGGACGACCTGATGTCGCGCGTCTCGTACGTGATGATGAATCCAGGGGGCGACGTCGAACTCACCCGCGCCATCCGCAGAGCGCTCGACACGATGGTCGGAGACCTGGTGGGCGAAGCCGGCCTCGAACGGGACGCCGTGCTCGACATGACGATCGTCGGGAATCCGATCATGCATCACGTGGTGCTCGGCATCGATCCCACACCCCTCGGCCAAGCGCCGTTCACGCTCGCGACCGATGGTGCGGTCACGACGCGTGCCACGGACCTCGACGTCGACGCCCGGTTCTGCGAGGTGTACCTCCTGCCCTGCATCGCGGGCCACGTCGGCGCTGACATGGCGGGTGCGATCCTGTCCGAAGGACCGCATCGCCACGACGAGCTGCAGCTCCTGGTCGACGTCGGCACGAACGCCGAGATCGTCTTCGGCAACTCGAGTCATGTGTTGGCTGCGTCGAGCCCGACCGGACCGGCGTTCGAGGGCGCCCAGATCTCGGCCGGGATGCGCGCGACCGCCGGGGCGATCGAACGCGTCCGAATCGATCGGGACACGTTCGAGCCGCGAGTCCGCGTGATCGGAGCCGAAGCGTGGTCGGACGACTCCGATTTCGTCGGACAGGCCGCGGGGCTCGACATCTCCGGCGTCTGTGGATCGGGGATCATCGAGGTGATCGGCGAGCTGTATCTCGCGGGGCTGATCGACGTCGACGGCACGATTCGCTCCGACGGCCCGGAGAAGACCGCGCGGATCTTCCCCGACGGCCGGACGTTCTCGTATCGACTGTTCGGCGACTCCGACGATCCGGCGGAGAACATCAACATCACCCAGGACGACGTCCGCGCGATCCAGCTCGCGAAGGCTGCGCTGCGGGCCGGGATCGACCTGCTGTGCGAACACAACGGCACGACCGATCCGAACGCGATCGGGTCGGTCCGTCTGGCCGGTGCGTTCGGTGCACACATCGACCCGCTCTACGCGAAGGTGCTCGGGCTCGTCCCCGACGTTCCCGTCGCCCAGGTCGCCTCGGTCGGCAACGCCGCGGGAGCGGGTGCCGTGCGCGCGTTGCTGTCGGCACAGCAGCGACGGGAGATCGAGCAGACCGCGCGCCAGGTCGAGAAGATCGAAACCGCCACGGAGCCGAGATTCCAGGAGTTGTTCGTCAACGCGATGGGCTTCCCCCACACCAGCGAGCCGACGCCGAACCTCGCGGCCGAGACCGTGCTCCCGGTTGCGCAGCATCGATCCGAAGCCGCCGGGGCGCGACGTCGCACCGGCCGCCGCCGTCCCCGCACCTGAACCGTGAACCATCGGGTGTCTGACACCCGATGG
>NZ_BAOL01000224.1 GCF_000350145.1 Ilumatobacter nonamiensis YM16-303
GAGCGGAGTACAAGATCGACTTCGTCCCCAAGGTCAGCCTCGAAGTGGTCGTGGACGACGCCGTCGTCGACGGCGCCGTCGAGGCGATCAAGACCGGAGCTGCCACCGGCAAGATCGGTGACGGCAAGATCTGGGTGAGCGACGTCGATCGCATCGTCCGGATCCGCACCGGCGAAGAAGGAGCCGACGCGGTCTAGCAGATCTCACGTGCGGTGAGGTCCTGAGGACGACCTCCTCCAGCCGCTCGTGTCCACCCGAGGTTCGTTCCGACGCACCTCTGCCCAGTCCCCGGGTTCTGTCGACTGTCCTCAGACGGAACCCGGGGCGCTGGTGTTTTTCGGGCCGTGTTCACGAAGCACGCCGCGATCCGTGAGCCGCCCCCGACAACGTGCAAGAGTGGAATCGCTGACACTCCTGGGGGACCTCGTTCATGAAACTCATCACCGCCGTCATCAAGCCGTTCAAACTCGACGACGTGAAGGACGCGCTGAAGTCGATCGACATCAGCGGGATCACCGTCACCGAGGTGCGCGGATTCGGTCGCCAGGGCGGCCACACCGAGACCTA
>NZ_BAOL01000223.1 GCF_000350145.1 Ilumatobacter nonamiensis YM16-303
CTGACCAGGCGTAATGCCTGGTCAGAGTCGCTTTTCGGCTAAGTGCGCCGAACTTGCGATCGTGCCCACCCCCAGTTCGTGCCTAGAAGGACGAGCAATAGGGAGCACATGATGAGCGCCGCCAGGCAGTTCGGGACCATCCGCAAGCTTCCGAGTGGACGCTTCCAGGCGCGCTACTCGCACCTCGGTCGTCAGGTCAGCGCCAGGTCAACGTTCCCCACGAAGACCGACGCCCGGCGGTGGTTGTCGAGCATTGAGACCGACCTCCAGCGCGGCGAGCACTTCGACGAGTCGATCGGCTCGGTCAAGTTTGAGGACTACGCGTTTCGGTGGCTCGACGAGCGGCCGCTCCGACACAACACGCGCCAGTTGTACGAGTCACAGCTTCGCAAGTGGATCATCGGGCCGTTCGGTTCGGTGCGCCTCAACGACATCACGACGCCTGATGTGCGTTCCTGGAGGTCCGGTTTGCTCAAGAGCCACCTGTCCGAGAACACGGTGGCGAAGATCTATCGATTGTTCCGGACGATCATGGAGACCGCTGTCGAGGACGGGCTGATTCGCGCGAACCCGGTCAAGATGACCGGCGCAGCGAAGGAGAAGGTCCACAAGCGGCCGGAAGTGACCTTCCCTGAGGTCGTCCGCCTCGCCGAGGTGATCGAGCCGGAGTTCGCCGCACTTGTCTGGGTGGGCGCTGCATCGGGGCTCCGGTACGGGGAGCTGACAGGACTTCGGCGGAGCGACGTCGACCTCGAGACTGGGCAGCTCCATGTACGGAAGTCTCTGTCTTTTCAGAAGGGCGTCGGCCCGACCTTCGGACCGCCGAAGACGATGGCGGGCGTTCGTGTCGTTGCGCTCGACCCCGAGACGCTCGAGATCCTCAGCGGTCACATGGACACCTTCACCGAACCGGAACCCGACGCACTGGTCTTCCGGTCGATCAAGAAGAAGCCGCTCCTCAATCGATACTTCCAACCGTCGTGGCGACGAGCAAGGCGAGACGCTGGGGTCGCACAGGACCTTCGGTTCCACGACTTGCGACACCTCGCCGGCACGACCGCAGCGAGTTCGGGCGCATCAACGGTCGAGGTCATGGCGAGGCTGGGACACTCGACTCCAGA
>NZ_BAOL01000222.1 GCF_000350145.1 Ilumatobacter nonamiensis YM16-303
CTCGTGAACAGTTCGCGCACGGAGCGCCGGAGGAGATCACGAGGAATGCCCGCACGTCCATCGCTGTCGCGAGGGCGTCGGCGGGCCGTGTCGCCTGGGTCCGACCCAGTCGACACGGCCGCAACCGGTCACGTCAGGAGCTTGGCCTTCTGCTGATCGAACTCTTCGGCGGTGATCACTCCGCTGTCGCGGAGCTGCGCGAGTTTCGTGAGTTCGTCGGCAGTTCCGCCTCCGGCCGTTCCGGCGGTGTCCTGGACGTAGGAACGGAACGCTGCCTCACTCGCCTGGGCGCGCTGAACGTCACGGTCCGTCATTCCGTGTCCGCGCGCGATCACGTAGACGAACACGCCGAGGAACGGCACCAGGATGACCAGGATCAGCCACAGCGCTTTCCCCCATCCCCCCAGATCTCCACTTCGGAAGATGTCCGCGATGACGCGGAACAGCAGCACGAACCAGGCGATCCAGATGAACCACATGAACAGGGTCCAGAACACGCCCAGAATCGGATAGTCATACGCAAGCATCGGATGCCTCTCTGTAGATGACGACGAGTCGTTCGCCGCCGTTGAGTCGTGCCCAGGATGGCACACACCAGATCGAGCAGGTGCAACGCAATGGCGACGTGAGGCAGTACCTTCGCCCCGTGCCGGTTCGACATCGGTCGATCGACGACGGCCGGGCGGAGGTTGACCGTGAGCGATGAACTGATCTTCGTGGCCGTCCTCGCGCTGCGTCTCGGAGTGCCGCTGCTGATCTTTCGATTCCCGCTGCCGGCGATCGTCGCGGCGCTGGTGATCGATGCGGCCGACCAGACGATCTTCCAGAACAACACGGACCTCGACCTCGAGGGCTATCAGGGGTACGACAAGGCGCTCGACGTCTACTACCTCGCCATCGCGTACCTCTCGACGTTTCGCAACTGGGCCGACCCGTTCGCCGCCCGGGTCGCTCAGTTCCTCTGGTACTACCGCCTCGTCGGCGTCGTGGCATTCGAGTTGACACAGGAGCGGGCACTGTTGCTCGTCTTCCCGAACACCTTCGAGTACTTCTTCATCTGCTACGAGGTCGTGCGACTCGCCTGGGATCCGCGCCGGCTCAGCCATCGACAGGTGATCGGACTGGCCGCGTTCATCTGGATCGTCGTGAAGCTCCCCCAGGAGTGGTGGATTCACATCGCCCAACTCGACTTCACCGACTTCATGAAGGAGGACGTGTTCGGGGTGAGCGTCGAAACGTCGTGGGGGACGGCGATCGGCGAGAACCTCTGGTTCCTCGTGCTGCTCGCCGTGCTCGTCGTGGCGATCGTCCTCGCAGTCCGCTGGGCGATCGGTGCCGCGCCGCGTCCCGACTGGCCCTTCAGCGTCGACGTCGACCGACATCGCACGAGCACGCGCCTCGATGCCGGACCGCAGCGAACCCGAGTGTTCGAGTGGGACCTCGCCGAGAAAGCGGCCCTGACGGCGTTGATCGCGATCATCTTCTCGCAGGTCATCCCCAACACCGAGCTGACCCCGCTCGGAGTCGTACTGACGGTCTCGCTGGTCGTGGTCGCGAACGCTGTCGTCAGTCAGTGGCTGGCCGCACGCGGCCGATCGTGGGCGGCGGCGGGAGGCTCGTTCCTGGCGATGGTGTCGATCAACGCCGTGATCGTGATCGTGTTCGAACTGGTTTTCGGCAGTCGCGACGTGAACGTTCCCGCGGGGCTGTTCCTGCTCCTGCTGCTGACGCTCGTCATCACGTTGTACGACCGCTACCGGCCACTGCGTTCGGCCGGGTACGGGTCGATCGACATGAGCTGACGACCGCCAGGAGCGGGGGTTCGCCGTTCTCGTGAACAGTTCGCGCACGGAGCG